>JAHBYM010000008.1 GCA_019635975.1 Parvibaculum sp.
CCGGCACGACGCGCAAGATCGACATCGGCAAGCTGACATTCGTTTCGGAAGACGGGAGCGAGGCGACACGCTATTTCGACAATATCGCGAGCTTCGGCCTGTCGGGCGAAACGGTGCGCGCCGTCAACCGCGCCACCTGGCCGAAAATGCTGGGCGGCAATTTCGCCTTCTTCTGGGCGACGCTGACGACGGCGATGCGCCACAAGACGCGGGCCGTGCGCATCACCACCGACACAGGGCTCGACACGACGCTGAATATCGGTCTCGGCGCCGTCGCCAATGGGCGCTATTTCGGCAGCGGGCTGAAAATGGCGCCCGACGCCGAACCCGATGACGGACTGTTCGATCTCGTCACGATGCGCGACCTCACCTTCATGGACCTTTTGACCGGCACCGGGTCGATGAAGGAAGGCACGCATATCGGCGGCGAGAAAGTCTCTCACACGCGCGCCAAATGGGTGATGGCAACGCCGATGGGCGCCGATCCGGTGCTGCTGGATGTCGACGGCGAAGGGCCGGGCCGCCTGCCGGCGCGTTTCGAAATCATGCCGCAGGCGCTGACGCTGCGCTGCTGAAAAAGAAAAGACGGGAAGAAACATGACCATCGACCGACAGACGCTGCGCTGGAACGGCTGGGGCCCGGTGAAGCAGCCGAACCCGCTGCCCGCAGACGCCGCCCAGTGGAGCTGGATCGAGGAAGCGCTCGGCATGAGCCGGCTGCCGCTGACGCCGGCGGTGCCGCTGGCCGATATCCGCCTGCCGCATTGCCGCATTTCCAACCCAACGCAGGAAAAGCTGCGCGGCATCGTCGGCGACAACCAGTTCCGCACCGACGATTACGAACGCGCCTTCCATGCGCGCGGCAAGTCCTATCACGACCTGCTCTATGTGCGCGCGGGCAAGCTCGACATGGCGCCCGACGCGGTCATCTATCCGCGCGGGGCCGAGGAAACGCTCGCCATCGTCAAGCTCTGCGCCGAGGAGGGCATTGCACTGATCCCCTATGGCGGCGGCTCCTCGGTGGTGGGCGGCATCAACGCGGTCTCGAAAACGCTCGGCGGCGCGGTGCTGACGCTCGACACGACGCTGATGACGCGCATCGTGCAGATCGACAAGGTGTCGATGACGGCGCGCATCGAGGCCGGCATCTACGGACCGGCGCTTGAGGAACAGTTGCAGGCGCATGGCGTGACGCTCGGCCACTATCCGCAGAGCTTCGAATATTCGACGCTGGGCGGCTGGATCGCGGCGCGCGGCGCGGGACAACAATCCAACCGCTACGGCAAGGCCGAGAAATGGCTCGTCTCGGCGAAACTCGCGACGCCGAAAGGTTTCTGGACGACGGAAGCAACGCCCGCCTCCGCCGCCGGCCCGAACCTCAACCAGCTGGTCGCAGGCTCGGAAGGCACGCTCGGCGTCATCTGCGAGGCGACGGTAAAAATCCACGACCTGCCGGAGCGCAAGGATTATCGCGGCTATCTGTTCAAGAATTTCGCCGCCGGCGTCGAAGCGGCGCGGCGCATCAACCACGCTGAAATTCCGGTGGCGATGGTGCGCCTGTCGGATGCGCCGGAAACCTATTTCTTCCAGACTTTTTCCGCGACGGGATCGGGCGGGCTGAAGGCCAGGCTGCAACGCGCCTATCTGAAAATGAAGGGCTTCGACGATACGCCCTGCCTGATGCTGATCGGCCATGAAGGCGAGAAGGACACGGTGATCTGGGCGCAGGAGCAGACCGAAGCGATCTGCAAGCGTCTCGGCGCGCTGGCGCTGGGCACCGGGCCCGGCAAGCGCTGGTTTCACGGCCGCTTCAACGGGCCGGCGATCCGCGACCCGATGATGGATCGCGGCATCGGCGTCGACACGCTCGAAACCTCGACGCGCTGGTCGAACATCGCCAATCTGCACGAGAAGGTCGTGGCCGCCATCGACGGCGCGATGAGCGCCAACATGCCCGAGCAGCATGCGCGCGGCATTGTGATGGCGCATGTCAGCCATTCCTATCCCGACGGATCGAGCCTCTATTTCACCTTCATCTTCCCGCGCCAGCTCGACCGCGAAATCGCGCAATGGCAGGCGATCAAGCGCGCGGCCTCCGACGCGATCCTGATGAACGGCGGCACGATCAGCCATCATCACGGCGTCGGCACCGACCATGTGCCATGGCTGGCCGAGGAAAAGGGCGAAATCGGCATGGCACTGCTGCGCGCGACAAAGCGCGAGATGGACCCGAAGGGCGTGATGAACCCGGGGAAGCTGTTCGCCTAGTCCGCCGCCACAATCTCGCGCGCCAGAACCAGCGCCTCGTCGATGCCGGGAACGAGCCTGACCAGCGGATCGGCGGTGACGCCCATCTTGCGCAGGACGAGACGCGGCTGGGTCTGCAAGCCGGTAATCAGCACCTGCGTCCCGTGACGGCGGCAGCGCGCGATCAGCGCGTCGATGGCGGACGCACCCGAGGCGTCGATCATCGGCACGGCGCGCATCCGGAGGATCAGCACGCGCGGCGGCGCGCCGATGCGGTCGAGCGTTTCGCCGAGCCGCATCGCGACGCCGAAGAAGAACGGCCCCCGGATGACGCTGGAGACGACGCCGGGCGGCAGCTCATGTTCCTCGACCGGGCGCTGGAGATGCGGCGCGTCGTCGGCGACATCCTCGTCGATGACCTTGAGATCGGCCTGCACCTCGACCGCCTCGGACATGCGGTGCATGAAGAGAACGGCGGCAAGCACGACGCCGACCTGGATCGCGACCGTCAGATCGACCGCAACCGTGAGCGCGAAGGTGATGAGCAACACGGCGCGGTCGCCGGCCGGCGCCTTCATCAGATGGCGGAACTTGTCGATCTCGCTCATGTTCCAGGCGACGACCAGCAGCACGGCGGCCAGCGCCGCCAGCGGCACGAAGGACGTGAGTGGCCAGAGGAAAAGCATGAAGGCCAGAATGAAAACCGCGTGCAACATGCCGGCAACGGGACCGCGCGCGCCGGCGCGGATGTTGGTGGCGGTGCGCGCGATGGCTCCGGTCGCCGGCAACCCGCCGATGCCGGCCGAGGCGCAATTGGCGATGCCTTGCGCGATGAGCTCGCAATTGGAGCGGTGCCGCCGCCCGGTCATGCTGTCGGCGACCATCGCCGACAGGAGCGACTCGACACCGGCCAGAAACGCGATGGTGAAGGCGCTCGGGAATAGCGTGACGATCCGCTCCATCGTTACATGCGGGAAATCGGGCAGCGCGAAGCTGGGCTCGAGCCCGGCAAAGCGCGAGCCGATCGTGTCGGTTTCGATGCCGAGCGCCGCAACGGCGGCGGCCGCGAGAATGACTGCGATCAGGAAGGCGGGCCATTCGGGACGATAGCGCCGCACCAGCAGAATGACGGCGAGCGCACCGAGCGCCACCGCAAGCGTCGGCGGCGCGACGCCCGGCAGCGCCGCGCCGAGCGCCAGGACTTTCTCGAAAAACTCGGCCGGCTCGTGGTCGAGCGTCAACCCCAGAAAATCCTTCACCTGACTTGTCGCGATGATGACCGCAATGCCGGCGGTGAAGCCGGTGACGACCGGCTGCGGCACATATTTGATGAAGGCGCCGACGCGCAACAGCCCCGCGCCGACCAGCATGATGCCGGCCATCGCGGTCGCGATCACAAGCCCGTCATAGCCGTGGATCGCGATGACATTGAAGACGACGACGACGAAGGCGCCGGTCGGCCCGCCGATCTGGAACCGGCTGCCGCCGAAGGCCGAAATCAAAAACCCCGCGACAACGGCGGTGATGAGGCCTTTGTCGGGCGTCGCGCCGCTGGCGATGGCAAGCGCCATGGCGAGCGGCAGCGCGACGATCGCGACCGTCAGACCGGCGATGAAATCGGCGCGGAACGCCGCAAAGCCGTAACCCTCGCGAAGCACGGTGACGAGCTTCGGGACGAGAAGCGACGAGGATGGCGGCGGCGCGGGCGCCCGTTGCGACATGACGATGTCTCCGGGTCTTCGGCCAGGCGGCGGAAGGCCCCGATGCGCGTCGGCCTCAGGCGGCGCCGTCGACGAGACGGCGGAGTTCGGCCTTGGCTATTTTCTCGAGCGTGGAGCGCGGGAACGAGTCGACAATCCGAATTTCGCGCGGGCGCTTGAAATCCGCAAGTCCCTTCTCGCAAGCCGCCATCACTTGCGCCACGAGGTCGCGGGGCGCTGCCGCCTCGCCGCCCGGCACCAGCAGGAAAGCGACCGGCACTTCGTCGAGCATCGGATCGCGCTTGGCGACGACGGCACATTCCTGGATGCCCGGCACCGTCATCACCACGCGCTCGATTTCGGAGGCCGCGACATTCTCGCCGCCGACTTTCAGCATGTCCTTGTCGCGGTCGGCAAAGGAGATGAAACCGTCCTCGCCCAGCGTCACGCGGTCGCCGGTGATGAAATAGCCTTGTTCGTCGAAGCTTTTTGCGGTCGCTTCCGGGTTGTTCAGATATTCGGCAAAGAGCGACAGGCCCGGCACGCCGCGCACCAGCAACTCGCCGGTCTCGCCGGGATCGACCGGCGTTCCATCCTCTCGCAATATCGCGATTTCGTAGGAGGTCGCCGGTTTCCCGATCGACATCGGACGATTGGGCAGATGCACGTCGCCAACGATGCCGTGGGTGATCGTTTCGGTCATGCCCCACCAGCCGATGGTCTTGACGCCGAAATGCGCGTCGGTCGGCGGCGCCGAAATACCGTTGCCCCAGAGCCGGTAGCTGTGGCTCTCCGGTTTTTCCTGTCCCATCAGCGCGCGCACGCAGAACGGCACCATCGAGGTCCAGGTGCAGCCATGCTTCGCCGACACGCTCCAGAAGCGCGAGGCGGAAAAGCGCGGCTGCAGCACCACCGTCGCACCGACCCAGAGCGCGGCCAGCACCGAATAGGACTGCGCATTGGTATGGAAGAGCGGCAGATAGGTGAGATGCACGTCCGACGGCCGCAGGTCTTCATGCATCGCGCAGAGCTTGGCACCCCACAGCGCATTGGCATGTGTCCAGACGACGCCTTTCGGCCGCGAGGTCGTGCCCGACGTGTATTGAATACCGACCGGCAGCATGGGATCCGGCGCGCGCAGCGGCGCATCGGCGGGGTCGCCGTAGAGCGCGGCGAAGCTTTCGGATTTCGGCGGACGGTTCGCATCCTTCGGCGCCGCGCCATTGTCGGTCTCGGTGACGGCGAGCCATTTGATGTTTTTGCACGACGACGCCACGAGACCGGCAAGAGCCGGCTGCGTGATCGCGCCGACGACGGCAGCGTGTTCGCTGAAATAAATCAGGTCATCGGCAACCGAGCGCGCATTGGTGGTGACGGCGACCGCGCCGAGTTGGGCGCAGGCATACCAGGCGATCAGGCTTTCCGGGCAATTGTCGAGATGGATCATCACGCACTCGCCGGATTTGACGCCGCGCGCCTTGAGCCCGGCGGCCACCGCCTGCACCTCATGCGCGAAGGCGCGATAGCTCCAGGTCTTCGCCTCGCCCTCGAAGGGCTCCCAGATCAGGAAGGGATGTGCGCCCCGCGCCGCGACATGCGCCGCAAGGAGATGCGGCACGTCGAAATTCGAGAACGGATGAATGAGTGGCGCGCGCAGTGCCGGCATGGTCGTCTCCCCCGCTGTTTTCCGCCATATACCCCATGCTTGCGCCCGGTTCCATGCCGGGGCTAGGATTCTGACCGGGAGGGCAATTTCAGGCGCGAGGTTCTGCGCGATGACGCCACGCCCCTTGACGGAAACCGGCGGTTTGCTGCTCGATGTCGGCGGCGTCCTCTATCAGGGCGACGAGGCGCTGCCCGGCGCCGTGGCGGCGCTGAAACGCCTGAAGGCCTCGGGGCTGCCCTTTCGCCTGCTGACCAACACGACACGCACGACAAAGGCGATGTTCGCCGCGCGCCTCGCCGCACTCGGCTTCGAAGTGACCGAAGACGACATCGTGACACCGGCAAGCGCCGCCGCTGCGATACTCGACGCCGGTGGCGCGCGGGTGCATCTGCTGGTCCATCCAGACCTCATCCCCGACTGCCCGGCCGAGGCCGACGCGCCGAATGCCGTGCTGATCGGCGATGCGGGCGAACATTTCACCTTCGAGCGGCTGAACCGCGCCTTTGAAATTCTGATCGACGGCGGCCGCCTCTACGCGCTCGGCCGCAACCGCTTCTTTCGCAGCAAGGACGGTTTCGAACTCGATGCCGGCCCCTTCGTCGCGGCGCTCGAATATGCAGCCGAAGTGGAAGCGACGCTGATCGGCAAACCGTCGCCGGATTTCTTTCGCGCGGCAGCCGCCGCTTTCGGCCTGCCCGCGGAAAAAGTGCTGATGGTGGGCGACGATCTCGAGGCGGATGTCACGGGCGCGCGCAACGCCGGTCTCGAAGCGGCACTGGTCTGCACCGGCAAGTACCGCAAGGGCGACGCGATGGCCGCAAAAAAAGGCGGCGCTCATGTCGCCGCCTCTTTCGCGGAATTCGTGGATGAATTGCTGGACTAGGCCAACGCTTCCTTCAGCGCCTTCGCCGCCGCCTTCACCGCCTCGCGCGCGACGTCGAGCGCGCCTTGCAGGTTGAAGAAACCGTGGATCATGCCCTCGTAATTGACGTACTCGACGGCGACGCCCGCTTTTTTCAGTGCTTCGGCATAGGCCTTGCCCTCATCGCGCAGCACGTCGAAACCGGCGGTGACGACATAGGCCGGCGGCAATCCGGCAAGCGAGGCCGCACGCAACGGCGAGTGACGCGCATCGTCCGCATCCGCACCGGCGCCCGTCACATAATGGTTCCAGAACCAGTCCATGCCGTCGGCTTCGAGGAAATAGCCTTCCGCGAAATCCTTGTAGGATTTCGTGCCGCGCGGCGCGTCGGTCACCGGATAGATCAAAAGCTGGAAGGCGATATGCGGGCCCTTGTCGGCCTTCGCCTGCAACGCGACGGCAGCGGCGAGATTGCCGCCCGCGCTGTCGCCGGCGACCGCGATGCGGTTGGGATCAATGCCGATTTCGGAGGCGTTCTTTTCCACCCATTTCACGGCGGCAAGACAATCGTCGAAGGCGGCCGGAAAGGGATGCTCGGGCGCAAGACGGTAATCGATCGCGATCACCTTGCAGCCCGCCTCGTTGGCGAGCGTGCGGCAGAGCGCGTCATGCGTGTCGAGATCGCCGATCACCCAGCCGCCACCATGAAAATAGACCAGCGCCGGCGCCGTGCCGCCGGAAGCGACGGGCGTGTAGATACGGACGGGAATGTCGCCCTCGGGTCCGGGGATCGCGCGGTCCTCGACCTTGCCGATGGCGACGCCTTGCAGGTCCATCGCCTGCGCCATGGCGCGATACATTTCGCGGCCCTGCGCGGGCGGCAGGTCGATCAGGCGCGGCGCGTCCGGATCGGCGGCCAGCGCATCGAGGATCGCTTTCGCCTGTGGATCGAGTGACATAAGAACGGGCCCCCTGTTGAATTCAAGAGGCCCGTTTTAACCGGCGCGGCGTCCGCGCGCCAAGCGGCAAGTTTGTCAGTGCAGGATATGACCCTCGCGGCTCATCCGGCCCTCGACCATGTCCTCGACGACGCGACGCAGCGTCCGCCACGCGTCCGCCCGCATCTTCTCGCCGATTTCCTCCAGTTCCTCGACCGCCGTGTCGGCATAGGCAAGCGCCTTGCGGCCATGCGTATCGACCATGTAGGCGGCGAGAAGGTTGATTTCGCGGTCGGTGATCATCGGGGGCTCTCCGGTTGGGCTTGAAGCGATTGCCAAACGGATTGCAACCCATGGGCCAGCCGAAACCGGACCGGAATTCCTTTTATTTCAAGGGGTTAGCAAAGGGACGCCGCGCGCCTCCCGGCAGGGCTTGCCGCGCCGGTTAAGGAATCGGGAGGAATCTGCCGCCTACCACGGCTCGGCATGGGTGCGCAGATCGATTTCGAAGCTCCAGGCGGCCGGCTTCTGGCCGTGGAGATAGAGATAGGCATCGGCGATGCCGTCGAGATCGATCAGGCGCCCCTCCTGCGCGCGCTGGGCGGCATATTGCGGCGCCAGGTTGTGAAGCTTCTCGCCGTCGATACCGCCATCGACCACCACATGGCCGACATGGATACCCTGCGGCCCGAGCTCCTTGGCGGCGCTTTGTGCGAAGTTGCGAAGCCCGCCCTTGGCGGCGGTGAAGGCGGCGAAACCTTCGCGGCCCCGCATGCTGGCCGACGCGCCGGTGAAGAGGAGCGAACCTGTGCCCCGCGGGCTCATGTGATCCGCCGCCTCGCGCGCGAAGAGAAAGGCACCGAACAGGCAGACGCGCCAGCAGCGCTCGAAATAGTCGGCCTCCATGCCCGATATCTTGCCGATCATGTTGTTGCCGGCATTGTATATCGCAAGATCGACCGGACCCGCCTCTTCCGCCTGCCGGAACAACGAGACGACATCGGCCTCGCGCGTCACGTCGCAAACGACAGGCGTTGCCCGGCCGCCGCCATCGCGGATCGCATCCGCCACCGCCTCGATTTTTTCGGCCGTGCGCCCGGCGACGAAGACATGAAGCCCCTCGCCCGCCACGCGCCGCGACAACACCGCGCCGAGCCCGTTGAGCGGGCCGACACCCGCGACGATTGCCGTTTTGCTGGACATGGGGTTCCTCCTGCCGGTTCAAAGCTGAAGGATATATGGTTAGTTCTCAATTGGAACCAAGGGAAAACAATAGGCAACTGGCTGCTTCGTTGCCGGACACGAGGCAGTGTAGTAGAGATACAAAATGATCGGGAAACGCCACATTCGCACGAACTACTATACGCCGCTCACATAGGCGCGGCGTTGCTCGATCATTTTTCCTTGACCAGTGCCGCCGCCAGCCGGCGGCATTGTTGTTTCACGATGGTCTCCGGCCCCGGTGCGCCACACCCGGAGACAGTCGAATGTCCTCAATCCCCTTCTCAATTCGCGCGGCGACCGAAGCCGACTTCGAGCAGCTTTGCGATCTCTTTGCCGAACTGGACGATCTACACCGCGAGGCTCGTCCCGATCTTTTTGTAAAGCCGGCCGGATTACCGCGCGAGCGCGCCTATGTCAGCGGTCTGATTGCAGGGCCCGAGAGTTCCATACTCGTCGCGTCCGCCAAGGACTCGCGCTACCTCTATGGGTTTGCAACGCTGATCGTCCGTCGTCTGCCTGCAAATCCCGTCAGGCCGGAGCGCCGCCTCGTCGAGATCGACAACTTCAGCGTACGCATGAGCGCGCGACGCTGTGGCATTGGCCGAGCCCTCATCGAACATGCCGATCGCTGGGCAGCGCGGCGCGGCTTCTCTTCGGTCGAACTGGCGGTTCACGAGTTCAATACCGGCGCCATCGACTTCTACCTGGCGACCGGCTTCTCCACATCTCTACGGCGCATGATCCGAAGTCCGGCGCAGTAACGACATCAGCCCGCAAAGCCGCCTGCGTCGAGGAAGCTCTGCTCCTCCGGCGTCGTGCGGCGGCCGAGCACGGCGTTGCGATGCGGGAAACGGCCGAAGCGGCGGATGATGTCGGCATGTTCGACGGCGAATTTCATCGTCTCGGGATCGTCGAGGCGCCCGGCGAAATAGTCGAGGCCGCGCTCCTGAGCCGCGAGGTCTTCCGAATGCATATAGGGCATGTAGAACCACTTGCGCGCCGTCTGCGGCGTCTCGACGTCGAAGCGGCGGCGCACACTTTCATCCGCCAGCGCCAGTGCCTTCGCATCCTGCGCGAAGGCGCGATGGTCGTTGCGCCAGAGATTGCGCGAGAACTGGTCGAGAACCAGGATCAGCGCCAGCGCGCCGCGCGGCTCGTCCGCCCAGCCGTCATGCCTGCCGGCAGCCGCCTCGACATGCAGCACACCGAACATGCGGCGGATATCGGCGTCGAAGGCATCGCTCTTCGTGAACCATTTTTCGGGTCCGGCCGCGAACCAGAAATCGAGTACGTCGCGCGGGCGGACACTCTCCGTCATCAGACGACGATCACGTCTTCGGGCGCGGGCTCGGCATAAAGCCGCTCGACCAGATGCGCGCGGCGCGAGGCCGTCGCCGCCTGGTTGACATAACCCTTGTCGGTGATTTCGTGACCGTCGATCGACGGCGGTTCCAGCATCAGGTGGATGCGTGCGATCCGCGTCGACGAACCGCCGCCCGACTTGTTGTGGCGCGCCAGCGCCTCGCGCAGATGCGCGGCGACCTTCGGATGCGCGATCGCCTCTT
This sequence comes from Parvibaculum sp., assembly GCA_019635975.1. Lineage (GTDB taxonomy): Bacteria > Pseudomonadota > Alphaproteobacteria > Parvibaculales > Parvibaculaceae > Parvibaculum. The sequence continues at coordinate 10,203 of JAHBYM010000008.1, forward strand.
CGGGCGCGGCATCGTCGGCGAGCCCCGCGATCTTGCGCGCCGCCGCGACATTCGGCCAGGCGAGCAGCGCGATATAGGGCTTGTCGAGACCGCAGACGACCGCATCCTGTATGAGCGGCGTGCAGGCGGCGACCGCGTCGGCGCGGAGCGTGCCGGTCGAAACCCAGGTGCCCGAAGACAGCTTGAAGTCCTCGGTCACGCGGCCATCGAAGACGAGGCCGAGCTCGGGCCGTGCCTCGTCGAGGAATTTCGCCGCGTCGCCGAGGCTGTAGTAACCCTCCTCGTCGAAAACTTCCGCGGTCTTTTTCGGATCGTTGAGATAGCCCGGCGTCACCGTCGGCCCCTTGACGCGCACCTCGAGCTTGGCGCCGTTCGGCACCAGCTTCAGCGTGATACCCGGCACCGGCAGGCCGACAAGGCCGACACGCTCGGTCACCCAGTGAACGACGGTGATGCCTTGCGTCTCGGTCGCGCCGTACATCGTGGTCAGCGGAATGCGGAATCCCGTCTCGGCGACGGCCAGCGCCTGCATCCGGTCGTAGATGTCGCTCGACAGCGTCGCGCCGCCATAGCCCATATATTCGAGATTGCGGAAGAAATTGGCGCGCAATGTCGGGTCGCGTTCCATCGCATCGGCGAGCATCGCGAAGGCGACCGGCGCCGAGCCGAAGACACGGGGCGACACGTCGCGCAGATTGGCGATGGTCTGGTCGAACATGCCGGGGATCGGCTTTCCGGCATCGAGATAGACGGTGCCGCCGGCATTCATGTTGCCGTTGAAGCCAATATTGCCGGCCGATATGTGGTTCCACGGCATCCATTCGAGGCTTTGCGGAACTTCGTCCGGGTCCGGCGCCTCGCTGCGCAGCGCCTCGCCGGCGGCGATCTGCGCCATCATCATGCGATGCGTCTGGATGACGCCTTTCGGCATGCCTGTCGAACCGGAGGTGAAGAGATATTTCGCCACCGTGTCATGGCCGATCTTTTCCATCGACGCGGCAACCGCATTGCTGACCGGCGTCGCGACGAGATCGTCGAAGGATGTGGCGCCCGCGACGCTGCCGGTGCAGGTGACGATCTCGGCGCCTTCGCCGACCGCTGCGATGGCCTTGCCATAGAGATCGCCGTGATCGGCGAAGATCATGCGCGGCTGCGTCAGCCCGACGACATGGCGCAGCTTCGAGAAATCGGAACTCATCAGCGAATAGGGAACGCTGACCGGCGCGACCGGCACACCTGCCTTCATGGCGCCGAGCGCCATCACCGCATGGGCGATTGAATTGCTCGAAAGCACCATCAACGGCGTATCGGCGTTCATGCCGCGCGCCAGCAACGCGCTCGCCACCGCATTGGCCTTCACATTGGCCTCGCCATAGCCGATGAACCGCCAGGCGCCGTCGGGCCCTCGTTCGCCAATGAATCGGCGCTGCGGATGCATCGCGGCGCGCTCTTCGAGAATATGGACGACGCTGCGCTTCATCTCGCCGAGCGGATAGTCGGACGAAATATAAACCGTGCCGTCGCTCTCGCGGCGGACGGAGATTTTCGGCGGCTTCTGCTTCAGCGGCTTGAACGGCGCCGGCGCGTCCTGTTCGGCAAGGCTCATGGTCGCTCTCCCGTCGGATATGAATTTCGTGCCGGTGCCGCGCCGGTCAGTTGACCATGCGCGTGCGGCCTTCCCAGTAAGGTGCGCGCAGCTCGCGCCGCAGGATCTTGCCCGACGGGTTGCGCGGCAGCGCCTCGATGAAGTCGACCGATTTCGGCACCTTGTAGCTGGCGATACGCGTCTTCGCGAAGGTAATGACATCTTCGGCCGACGCCTTCTGGCCGGGCTTCAGCACCACGATGGCCTTGACCGCCTCGCCCCATTTCTCGTCCGGTACGCCGATGACGGCAGCATCCGCGATCGCCTCATGGCCGAACAGCGCATTCTCGACCTCGGCCGGATAGATGTTCTCGCCGCCCGACACGATCATGTCCTTCACCCGGTCATGGATGAAGAGATAACCTTCCGTGTCGAAAAAGCCGGCATCGCCCGTATAGAACCATCCGTCGCGGATGGCGTCTTTCGTGGCGTCGGGCCGGTTCCAGTAGCCCTTCATGATCGAGGCACCGCGAATGACAATCTCGCCGACCTCGCCGACGGGCACGCTTTCACCCTTGTCGTCGACAACGCGCACATCCATGCCCGGATTGGGCACGCCGCAGGAGCGCAGCTTGCCGCGCGCCGGATCATGCGCTTCCGGCGGCAGGTTGGTTGCGCCGCCCGCCGTTTCGGTGAGGCCGTAGACCTGTACGAATTCAGCGCCCTTGAATGTTTCCTGCGCCCGCCGAAGCACGTCCTCGGCAATCGGCGAGGCGCCATAGATGATCTGGCGGATCGACGACACATCGGTCGTACCCATGTTCGGCTGCTGGAGCAGGAACAGGATGACGGCCGGCACCATGAAAGCGATGTTGATTTTCTCGCTTTCGATCAGCTTCAGGATCGCCTGCGGATCAACATCCTTGAGAATGATGTTCTTGCATCCGTGGATATTGCCGATCAGGCCGATATTGACGCCGGCGACGTGGAACAACGGCATGCAGACCAGCGCCACTTCGCCCTGGCCCCAATTGGCCCAGCCGGCCTTCTCGCCCTGCTCGAAGATCGAAAGGTAGTTGGCATTGGTGAGCTGCACCCCCTTTGGATGGCCCGTCGTACCGCTGGTATAGAGCTGGATCACATCGTCATCCGGGGCGGCCGGCAGCATCGGATCGGCATCGCTGGCCGCGTTGCGCCAGTCGTCGAACGAGGTCCAGTCGTTGCGGCCGCCATCGAGCGCCACGACCTTGCGCACCGTCGGACACTCGGGCAGCACCTTCTCGACCATGTCGTAGAATTCGGCGCCGACAAAAAGAATCTCGGTACGGCTGTCGTTCAGCACATAGACAACCTCGGGCGCGGCCAGCCGCCAATTGACGCCGACGACCACGGCCTTGGCCTTGAAGGCGCCGTAGAGCATCTCGAAATAGCGGTCCGAACCCTTGCCCATGAAACCGATGCGCGCATCGGGCTTGCAGCCATCGGCGATCAGCGCCTGTGCGACCTGGCTGGCGCGGCGGTCGAGCTCGCCATAACCGGTCTCCCGGCCTTCGAAGACCTGCGCAATGCTGTCGGGCGCCGCCGCCGCCCAGACGCGGGTAATGTCCGCGACCGAACGCACCTGTGCCGTGTTCGCCATGCTGAAATTCCTCCCCTTGATCCCTGGCCTGGCGTCCACTCGTCTCCCGCCGGCACTTGTTGGGCGCGAGTTTACCTACCCCGCCGGACGGGGCAAGCAAAGCCCGCGCGCCCTTTCATGGGGCCGGAAGTCCTCTTGCCGCTGGACGCAGGGGCGGCGCGGGTTAGACTGACCGCAACAAGAACACGAATTTTCCGGGAGGAACGACAGACGATGGCCCGCATCCCCTATTTCGATACGGCCAAGGCCGAAGGCCGCGCCAAGGCGGTCTACGAGAAGCTGCCCAATCTCAACATTTTCCGCATGCTCGGCCATTCGGGCGACATGATCGACGGCTTCATCAAGCTCGGAAATGCAATCCTGATCCACAGCGAACTCGATCCGGTCTTGCGGGAAATCGCCATTGTGCGCGTCGGCGTACTCAAAGGCGCCTCCTACGAAGTCTATCAGCACGAGGCGATCTCGCGGAAGCTCGGCATGTCCGAGGAACTCATCAAGGCGATCCACGAGGGGCCGGACGCCAGGGTCTTCGACGAGACGCAACGCCAGGTGATGCGCTTCACCGACGATGTGGTGGAGAACACCCGCGCTTCCGACGCGACCTTCAATCCGCTGGCCGAAAAGCTCGGCTACAAGCAATTGCAGGAACTGGTCATCACCATCGGCTTCTACACCACCGCCTGCTATTTCCTCGAAACCTTCGATGTCGATATCGAGGATGCGGGCCACAAGTCGGGCGTCAAGCTGCCGGGCATGCAGGACTGACGATGGCGCGCATCCCCTATCCCGATCCGGCGACGCTCGCGCCCGAGGCGCGCGCCCTTCGCGACAGCCTGCCGCAACTCAACATCTTCAAGATGATTTCCGGCAGCGGCCCATCGTTCCTGCCCTTCATGGCGCTGGTCAACGCCTATCTGAATGACGGGCTGCTCGACACCGAATTGCGCGAACTGGTGATCCTGCGCGTCGGGCATCTCTGCGGCTCGACCTATGAGCAGCACCAGCACCGCCGCGTCTCGCGCATGATCGGCATGTCGGAGGCGCGCATCGAAGCTGCGGCGGGCGCGCTGCCCTCACCGCATCTGAGCGACACGGAAAATGCCGTGCTCGCCTTCACCGACGACCAGATGGCGAACGTCAAGGCCGACGCAAAGCTGTTCGCCGCCGCGCATGCGGCGCTTGGCGACGCCGCGATGCAGGAACTCGTCATCATCATCGGCATCTATCTTCTCGTCTGCCGCTACCTCGAAACCTTCGAGATCGAACTCGAGGAGACCGACATCGAAACGAGCGGCCTCGATGAAATCAGGCGGAGCATGAAGAACAATGGCTGACGGTGGATTCGTACAGGCGCTGCCGCCCGAATCGAGAGGCGAGGCGCCGGGCCGCGGACGTCTGAAAGGCCGGCGCATTCTGGTCGTCGGCGGAGGTCAGCGTGTGCTCGATGCGGCGACCGACCCCGTCGGCAACGGCCGCGCCATGTCGATCCTCTTTGCCCGCGAGGGCGCCAGCGTTGCGGTTGCCGACATCAACAAGGCGTCCGCCGACGAGACGGTCGCAAAGATCGCGGCGGAGGGCGGCAAGGCAAGCCCCATCGAGGCCGATATTTCGAACCCCGCCAACATTCCGCGCATGGTCGCGGAAGCCGAAAAGGCATTGGGAGGGCTTGATGGCCTCGTGCTCAATGTCGGCATCGGCGTCGGCGGCCTCGGTCTCGAAGGCGCGACGCCCGAGGACTGGGACAAGGTGCTGGGCGTCAATTTGCGCGGCCCGATGCTCTGCTGCAAGGCGGCGCTGCCGCGGCTGGCCGACGGCTCACCGGTCGTTTTCATTTCGTCGATCGCCGGCCAGATCGCCGGCTCGCGCCTGCCGGCCTATGACGCATCGAAGGCGGCGCTGGGCGGGCTGATGCGCCATGTCGCGCTTGAAGGTTCGCGGCGCGGCATCCGCGCCAACATCGTCGCGCCGGGACTTGTCGACACGCCGCTCGGAAGACTGGCGACGCAAGGCCGCCCCTCGCGCGGCCGTACGCCCGTGCCCTTCGGACGGCAGGCAACCGGCTGGGAGATCGCCAATGCGGCGCTCTTCCTCGTCTCCGACGAAAGCGTCTACATCACCGCGCAGACGCTCGCCGTCGACAGCGGCCTCACCGGCATTTCTTAGGGAGCAGGAACATGGGTCTCGGACTGAGCCGCTTTCAATACACCAAGGGACTGCACGATCTCGGCAATGGCGGCTATGCCTGGTTGCAGCCGGATGGCGGCTGGGGCTGGTCGAATGCCGGCCTGATCGTCGATAGCGGCGAGAGCTTTCTGGTCGACACGCTGTTCGACGTGCCGCTGACCCGCGACATGCTCGCCGCGATGCGCAAGGCCGAACCGAAAGCAGCAGCGAAGATAAACACCGTCGTCAACACCCATCACAATGGCGACCACTGCAACGGCAATGAATGCTGCGTCGGCGCCGAGATCATCGCCCACAAGCTCGCCGTGGAAGCCATGCGCCACGAGCCACCGGCGCTGCTGGCGGGCTTCCTCGATATGGCGCCGGGCCTCGGCGACCTCGGCAAATATGTGACGCAATGTTTCGGCGCCTTCGACTTCAAGGGCGTGACGCAGACCTTGCCGACAACGACCTTCGAAACGGAATTGACCCGTCATGTCGGATCGAAGGAAATCCGCATCATGCATGTCGGCCCCGCGCACACGCCGGGCGACGCGCTGGTTTATGTGCCGGCCGACAGGACGGTTTTCACCGGCGATATTCTCTTCATCGAGGGTCATCCGATCATGTGGGAAGGCCCGGTCTCGAACTGGATCGCGGCTTGCGACAAAATTCTGGCAATGGATGTGGAAACGGTCGTGCCGGGCCACGGGCCGATCACGGGAAAGAATGGCGTCAAGGCGGTGCGCGAATATCTGGTCTATGTGCGCGACGAGGCGAAGAAGCGCCACGACGCGGGAATGACGGCGCTCGAGGCCGCGCTCGACATCGACATGACCGATTACGACAGTTGGGGCGACGGCGAGCGCATCGTCGTCAACGTCGCGACGCTCTACAAGGAATTCAACGGCGACCAAACGCCCAACGATGCCGTGACGCTGTTCGGCCAGATGACCGAAGTCGCAAAGAAGAAGGGCATCCTGAAGACCTGACCCGGCGGCGCCTTGACGCTGCGTCACGTCACGCAGGCGTGATCTTCCGCCCGTGGACAGCACCCGATGGCGCGCCGATGATCGCGCAAACGAAACGGGGGACCCGCCATGCCGACACTCTACGAACATCCGCTTTCGCCCTATGCGCAGAAGGTGAAAATTGCGGCGCGCGAAAAGGGCGTCGAGCTGACGCTGAAGACACCGGACGGCATTGGTGCAGGAACCTCACAAGGCAAGTTCGTCGCCGCCAATCCGCGCGCCGAGGTGCCGGCGCTGATCGACGGCGACGTGCAGGTTTTCGATTCGACAATCATTCTCGAATATCTCGAAGACAGATTTCCTTCACCGCCGATGCTGCCGGCTGCGCCGGCTGCGCGCGCGAAGGTCCGCATGATCGAAGACGTGTGCGACACGCATTACGAGGCGATCAATTGGGGCCTCGGCGAAATCGCCTATTTTCGCCGCACGTCGGGCGCCAAGGCCGCCGAGATGCAGACCCGCGCCGCCGAACAGACGGCGCGCATCCACACCTGGCTGACGCGCCAGCTCGGGCAAGCCGACTGGTTCAATGGCAACGGCTTCGGCTGGGGCGACCTCGCGGTCGTGCCCTATGTCAACGGCTCGGCCGGTTTCGGCAACGCACCCGACGAAGGCTCGACCCTCGGGCGCTGGCTTGCCCGCGTCAATGCGAGGCCGAGCGTCGCGCAGACGGCGAAGGAAGCCCGCGACAGCATCGCCGCCATGGCGCAGGTTGCGAATGTGCTGGAACAGGGCCTCTTCAAGCGCGAGTATCGCGACCACCGTCTTGAATGGATGATGAAGACCGGCGGTGTCGAAATCGTTCTCGACGGCCTGAAGAAAGACAACATCCGCTTCAGCCACGACTTCGAATAGGAACGCCCATGCCCGCCGACGCGACGTCCATCATTCTGCACCAGTACGACATCTCGCCTTTTTCGGAGAAGGTGCGCGTGGTGCTCGGGATCAAGGGTCTCGACTGGTTCGCCTGCGACGAGCCCGTCATCATGCCGAAACCCGAACTCGTGGCGCTGACCGGCGGCTACCGGAAAATTCCGGTCATGCAGATCGGCGCCGACATTTATTGCGACACGCAGATCATCATACGCGAGCTCGAACGCCGCTTCCCCGAGCCGTCGATCTTCACCGGCGGCGACAAGGGCCTCGGCTGGGGCATGGGCCTGTGGACCGACCGCAGCTTTTTCATGGCGGCTGTCGCCGTCATTTTCGGCAATGCGCCGGACGCAATGGGAGAGGATTTCAAGGCCGACCGCACCAAACTGATGGGCCGCCCCTTCGACACGGAAGCGATGAAAGCGGGCGCACCGCTGATGGCCGAACAATTGCGCGCCAATTTCGGCTGGCTTGAGGAGCAACTGGCGGATGGCCGAAAATTCCTGATGGGCGAGGCGCCGGGCATCGCCGATGCCAATGCCTATTACAATCTCGCCTTCATCCGCTGGATCGTGCCGGCCGCGATGAAGAGCGCCGAGGCTATGCCGCATCTTGCCACCTGGGAGAAGCGTGTGACCGCAATCGGTCATGGAAACCGGCAGGAAATTTCGCGTGACGCCGCGCTCGATATCGCGAAGGCCGCAACCTCGGGAGAAGCCGCGAAGGCCGATCCGGGCGAGCCCAACGGGTTGAAGCCCGGCGACAAGGTGACCGTGATGGCCGACGATTACGGCCGCGACCCGATAGCGGGCGAGCTTGTGTCGTCCTCAGCGCAGCATATCGCATTGAAGCGCAGCGATCCGCGCGTCGGCGACGTGGTGGTACATTTCCCGCGCGCGGGCTTTCTCGTCATGCGCGGCTGACATGACACCGGAACTCGGAACGATCGAAGGTTTCTACGGGCGGCCCTGGACGGCCGACGAGCGGGCCGCGAACATCGCCTTTCTCGCAGAGCACGAATACGGGTTTTACCTCTATGCCCCGAAAGCCGACACATTCCTGCGCCGCCGCTGGGCCGAGCCGCACCCGAAGGATATGGCCGACGATCTCGCGCGCCTCGCCGCGCAATGCCGCGATGCGGGCGTCCGCTTCGGCGTCGGATTGAGCCCCTACGAGCTTTATCTGAATTTCGACGCCGCCGCCCGCGAGGCGCTGGCTGAAAAGCTCGCTTTCCTCGACGCGATCGGATGCGCCGATCTTGCGATCCTGTTCGACGACATGCGCGGCGACATCGAGGGTCTTGCCGACAAGCAGATCGAAATTGTCGACTGGATCGCCGCGCGCACCGGCGCGAGCCGCCTCATCACATGCCCGAGCTACTACACCGACGACCCGATCCTCGATCGCGTCTTCGGCGCCCGTCCGCCCGGCTATCTCGAAGCCTTGGGCGCGCGCCTCGACCCGGCCGTTGAAATTTTCTGGACAGGCCCGCGCGTCTGCTCGAAGGAACTTCCCGTGGATCACCTCGCGCGCACCGCCGACATGTTGCGCCGCAAGCCCTTTATCTGGGACAACTATCCGGTGAATGACGGGAGCCGCATGTCGCCCTTTCTACACCTGCGCGCCTTTACGGGCCGTGCGCGCGAGATCGGTGACGAGATCGCGGCGCATGGCGTCAATCCGGCGTCGCAGGCGTGGCTCAGCCGCATTCCGATGCTGACGCTTGAAATGCTCTACCGGGATGCCGCCTATGATCCCGACAATGCATTCCGCGCCGCCGCCGAGGAAATCTGCGGACCGGCGCTCGCGCAGATGATCGGCGAAGACCTCGCAGCCTTTCAGGATCGCGGCCTGAACGAAATGACGGACGAGGAAAAGGCGGCGCTGCGTTCCCGCTACGCCGCCTTCGATCATCCTTGCGCCCGCGAAATCGCCCTCTGGCTCGACGGCCACTGGCGCATCACCGACGAAATCGTCCAGACGCAGTAACGGTCAGCGGGCCGTCATGCCCCCGTCAATGACCAGTTCAGAACCCGTCATGTAGCGCGACTCGTCGGAGGCAAGGAACACGATCCCGGCCGCGATGTCGGCCGGCACGCCCGCATAACCGAGCGGCGTCGCAACCGCGATCGCATTCGGGTCGATGGCATTTGCACCCTCGGCGATCGGCAGCACACTGGATGCGATCGCATCCGTGCCGCCCGGCGTCATCTTCTGCCAGATCGCCGTGTCGATGATGCCCGGATGCACCGAGTTGACGCGCACGTTCATCTGCCCCTGCGCACATTCAAGCGCCACCGCCTTGGTGAAGAGCCGGACGGCGCCCTTGGTCGCGCAATAGCCCGCAAGCCCCGGCGCACCTTGAAGTCCGGCGATCGACGAAATGTTGATGACCGAGCCGCCGCCCGACGCCGCAATCAGCGGAATGGCATGTTTGACGCCGAAGAACACGCCATCGACGTTGATCGCTTGCTGGCGCGTCCATTCTTCGTGGGACATCTCGAAGATCGAAGCGCCGATGGCGATGCCGGCATTGTTGACCAGGACGTGAAGCCCGCCGAATTCGGCTTTGGTGGCGGCCACGATTTCCGCCCAGCGCGTTTCGCTCGTGACATCGTGCTTGTGGGCCGACGCCGTGCCGCCGGTCTTGCCGATCAGTGCCGCCGTCTCCTTCAAGCCTGCCTCGTCGACATCGGTGACGACGAGTTTCGCGCCCTCCGCCGCCAGCGCCAGCGCCGCGCCCCTGCCGATACCGCTCGCCGCGCCCGTTACCAGCGCCACCTTGCCGCTTACCCGTCCCATGTTTCGTCTCCCGGTTTTGCTTGTTTTGGCCGATACTCTTTTCAGCGTTTGGGTCAATGTTCTAGGGTATCCCCCCTAGTGCCGCAACGGCCCACCCCACCCCGCTTGCAGAAAAATGTACTGTGGTCTATTTTCTGTCAGGCAGCACGTCGTAGAAAGCTGGAGGACGAGCCGTTGAAATCCGCCGAGATCGAAACGGAGGCCCCGCCCCGCCGCGCCGGCAAGAAGGAGCGGACACGACAGGAAATCTACCGGACCGCCATGCGCCTTTTCGGCGAGCACGGCTATGACGGCGTCACCATTGAAGACATTTGCGGTGGCGCCGGCATCGCCAAGGCGACGTTCTTTCTGCATTTCGCCAGCAAGGCAGCACTGATCCATGCCTTCAACGACGAAATCACAGCCTCGCTGTCCGAAAAGCTGGCGACGCTGGACGGCACGGCCGAGGAACAGCTCAACTTCCTTTCGTCCGTCTTCGAGGAAGCCTGGCAGAACAACGCGGTCGTCATGCGTAAGATGCTGAACGAATATCTCGACCAGCCGGCAGCGCATCTCGTGACGTCGCAACTGAACGAAAGCGTCATCGACCTTGTGGCCGCGGTCTTGCGGCGCGGTCAGGCGCGCGGCGAATTCCGCCGGAACTTTACGCCGGAAGTCGGCGCCGCGGCCATTGTCGCGACGTGGAGCGCGCTGACGGCCTGGTGGAGCACCCATCCGGAAGCCGACACCTCGGCCTTCAACCGCGAATTTCTCGACATCGCGCTGAACGGCTTCAAGGTCAAGGCGAACACAAAAACATAGAAATCGACAACAGGGAAACTTCAGGAAAAGGAAACCCAATGGCCGGCACAAAAATGCGCTTCGGCGCCTTCATTGCCCCCTTTCACCCGCTCGACGAAAATCCGACGCTGGCGATCGAGCGCGATATCGAACTCGTCCAGTGGATGGACAGGCTCGGCTACGACGAAGCCTGGATCGGTGAACATCACTCGGCCGGCTACGAGCTGATCGCGAGCCCTGAACTCTTCATCGCCACGCTTGCCGAGCGTACAAAGCATATCCGACTCGGCACGGGCGTTTCCTCGCTCCCTTATCATCAGCCGCTGATGCTGGCCGACCGCATCAACCAGCTCGATCACATCACGCGCGGCCGCGTGATGTTCGGCGTCGGACCGGGTGCGCTTCCTTCCGACGCTTTCATGATGGGCATCGAGGTCGCGAAGCAACGCGACATGATGGACGAGGCGCTCGACGTTCTGGTGCCGTTGTTGCGCGGCGAAACCGTAACGGCGAAAACGAGCTGGTTCGAACTCAACGAAGCGCGCCTGCAGATGACGCCCTACTCGCGCCCCGGCGTCGAGATCGCCGTTGCGAGCCAGGTTTCGCCGACGGGCGCCACGGCCGCCGGCAAACACGGCGTAGGCTTGCTTTCAATCGGCGCGACATCCGCCGGCGGCTTCAACGCACTCGCAACCAATTGGGCGATCTGCGAGGACATGGCAAAGGACAGCGGCAAGACGGTGGACCGCAATGCCTGGCGCCTCGTCGGCCCCGTCCACATCGCGGAAACGCGGGAAAAGGCGCGCGAGAATGTCCGCTTCGGTCTTGAAAAGTGGCTCTACTATTTCCGCGAAGTGGCTGCCTTGCCGCTGGCGCCAACCGACGGGTCGGATCCGGTGGACGCGCTCATCGCTTCCGGCATGGCCGTCATCGGCACACCGGACGACGCCATTGCGCAGATCGAGCGACTGCAGAGCCAGTCGGGCGGCTTCGGCGCCTTCCTGCAGATGGCGCATAACTGGGCCAACTTCGACAACACGAAGAAGTCCTACGAACTGATGGCGCGCTACGTTTTCCCGAAGTTCCAGGAGTTGAACGTCAATCGCGAGGCCTCGCTCGACTGGGCGCGCACCAATCGCCCGACCTTCATGGGCGAGGCGATGATGGCGGTCGGCAGCCGCGTCGCCCAGCACATCGAGAAAAAGGGCACCGAAAACATCCGCCCCGAAATCCTCGAAGCGATGGGCCTCGGCAAGAAGCCCGACGCCGCGCAGTAAAAGAAGCACATGCAAAAGCAAAGGGCGGCTCTCGCGAGCCGCCCTTTCTTGTTTCCCGCGGTGAAATCTAAAGTCTCATTGCACCGGCGCAGATCTGCCCATAGAGCCCTTGATCGACCGGCACATATTTCTTTTGCACCGGGCAATTGAAGTAAACCGGGTCGGGCACGACGGAAGGGTCGAAACCTTCCTTCACCAGTTCGACCTTGCGGTGCTTGAACGTGCCGGTGATCTCGATTTCAGGCTGCAGCCGCACGAAGACCGGCACCGCATAATCCGGCAGTTCCTTCTGCATCTGATCGCGGAAACGATCGAGATCGAGCGAACCGTTCTCGGCAACGATGGATGCCATGCCGGCGCGGCCGTCGGCGCCTGGAACATGGACACCATAGACATTGGCTTCCTTGACACCGGGAAACACCGAAATCGCCTCGGCCACTTCCGACGTCGCCACGTTCTCGCCCTTCCAGCGGAAGGTGTCGCCGATGCGGTCGACGAAATAGTAGTAGCCCCGTTTGTCCTGACGTAAGAGGTCGCCGGTGCGGAACCACTCGTCGCCCTTCTCGAAGACGTCGCGCAGGATTTTCTTTTCGGTCTCTTCCTTCTTGGCGTAACCGTCGAAACGGCCGGTCGGCTGGTCGGGGTCGTTGCTGATCCGCCCCAGCGCCTCCCCGGCCTCGCCCGGTTCGGCCGGGATGCAGAACCCGTCCGGCCCGCGCACCGGCTTCTCGTTTTCGATGTCGAACTTGACGATCTCGACATTGAATTTTTTCTTCGCCCATCCCGGCACGCGCCCGATGGCGCCCTGCGTGCCGTCGAAATTCATTAGCGCCACATTGCCTTCGGTCGCGCCATAGAATTCCAGAATGTGCGGAATCTTGAAGCGCTTCTGGAAGGCCGGCCAGATTTCGGGACGCAACCCGTTGCCGATCACCATGCGCAGCTTGTGCTTGGTTTCTTTCGGATGGTTTGGCGTGTTGAGCAGGTAGCGGCACAGCTCGCCGATATACTGGAACAACGTCGCGCCGTATTTTTGCGTGTCGTCCCAGAAATTCGTTGCCGAAAACTTCTGCCGGATGATGACGGAGCCGCCGACAGTCAATGTCGCGCCGACCGCACAAACGCCGCCGGCCGAATGATAGAGCGGCAGCACCACATACATCCGGTCTTTCTCGTTGGTATTCGCCGCCGCCGCGAAGGCCGCCATCATCGTCATCAGCCGGACATGCGGAATGCGCGCCGCCTTTGGATTGCCCGTCGTGCCGCTGGTGTAGATGTAAAGCGCATCGTCTTCGGTGGTGAGGCCCGCGCGGAAATCGCCCGGCAGCGCATCGCCCGACTGCTGTTCCAGCGCCGCGTCGAGATTGTTGGCGCCCTGCACATTGCCGCCCGTCGCCCAGACCGCCATCGGCCGTTCGAGCTGATCGCTCGCCGTCGAATAATTCTCGGCAAGTTCGGCCCCGAGGATCAGATGATTGGCGTTCGAGATGTTGAGGCAGTGGGCGAGCGGGCCCTTGGTGAGATTGGTATTGATCAAGGCCGCCGTCGCGCCCGCCTTGATGATGCCGAGCCAGGCGACGAGATATTCCGGCCGGTTCTCCATCATCAGCGCAACCACGTCGCCGCGCCCCAGACCCTGATCCTTGGCCCAGCGGGCATAGCGGTTGGCCGCCTCGTTGTACTCGCGGTAGGTGATCTTCCGGTCTTCAAAATAGATCGCGATATTGTTGGGCTTGGTGCGCGCCAGCTCCTCCGCCGTGTCGGCAAAGGTATGCGTCGTGTTCTCGCGAATTGTGGTCGCCTTTTTCAGCGTGCGGAGCGCCGCGCGCAGAAAGGTAATTTCGTTGCCGATCTGTTTGATCAGACCCATCCCCGTATCCCTCCGGTGCTGATAAAAGCCGCGTTATTCTCGTTTTCTCTTTTATGCCCGTGGCCCCGCGCAACCGTCAAGAAAAGCCGGAGTTTTAGCGGTAAAATCGGCGTTAGCGCCGGCGGGCGGCTCGAAACGGGGGTGACAGCACGGCATCGCGCGGCCATCATCCGGCCGCCTGTCAAAGCCCTTCGGAGACGGAGCCGGAATGGAAGAAAGCCGCGAAGATGCGGGCGAAATCCTGCTCGATGTGATCGGTCAGCAATGCCCGCTGCCGGTGCTGCGCGCCCGCAAACGGCTGTTGGGCCTGGCGCCCGGCGCTCTTCTGCGCGTCTTCGCCAGCGATCCGGTGGCGCGCATCGACATGCCGCATTTCTGCGTCGAGGCCGGCCACGAGCTCGTCGAAATGCGCGACCGCGGCACCTGGATCGAATTCCTGATCCGCCGCGGCGCGAATATCCACGAAGAAGATGCGGATTTGGCGGCAAAGCCGGTGCGCAGTCTCTAGGCGAAGAATTCGTCCGCCAGGATCGCGTAGAGATATTCGTCGCGCCATTCCCCCTGAATGAACCGGCTCTGGCGCAGCGCCCCCTCGCGCCGCATGCCGAGCCGCTCCATCACCCGCGCCGAGGCCTTGTTGCGCTGGTCGCAGGTCGCATAGATGCGTTGCAGCCCGAGCTCGCGGAAGCCGGCCTCCATCAGCGCCTGTGCCGCCTCTGCCGCATAGCCCTGCCCCCAATAGTCCGGATGAAGCGCATAGCCGAGATCGCCGGTACGGCGTTCCCAATCGGCGAATTTGAGCCCCACGCCACCGATCAGGCGCGGCTTCTTGCCGTCGCGCAACACGATCGCGAGATCGAAATTGACGCGCGGCTTCTGCTTCTGGTCGTCGAGAAAGCCGCGCACCGTCTCCCGGCTCTGCGTCAGCGTGTTCGGCCCCCAGATCAGGTGCCGCGTCACCTCCTCAAGCGAGGCATAGGCGTGAACCTCGTCGAGGTCGCGGGTGGTGAAATCGCGCAGCACGAGACGCGGCGTTCCGATCGGCAGCGACAGCGCGGGCGTTGCCGCCTTGCGGCCGCCGAGCCTCACCGGCGCCCCGCTTCTGCCAGCGCTTGCAATGCCGCTTTTTGCGCATCGCGAAAGCCGACCACGATGGCGCCTTTGGTGTGCTCGAAAACCGGCCGCTTGATCAGCGCCGGATGCTCGGCCATCAGTTTCAGTGCGTCGGCCTCGCCGACCTGTGCGGTCTTGCCTTTGGGCAACCCGCGCCATGTCGTCCCGGCCTTGTTGAGGAGTGTCTCCCAGCCCGCCGCCTTGGCAAAACGCCGGATATCGGCAAGCGCAATACCGTCGGCGCGCACGTCATGGAAACGATGGGCGATACCGTGGTCGTCGAGCCATCTCAAGGCCTTGCGACAGGTGTCGCAATTCTTGAGCCCGTAAACGGTCAGCACCGTTCCCTCCCCGCCAGCCTGATCGTGACAAGCATAGCCGGGACGCCGCAAAGACCAAGCGGTCTTGCCTCGAAAACGAATAAAATCGGCTGAATCAGGCCGCTTTCTTGAGCGCCTCACGCGCGATGAAAGCGCGCTCCCGCTCGGTCGTGATCGGCTCGACCGCACGATAGGCCTCGGGCGGCGCGACATTGAGCAATGCCCGCACTTCCTCGAGCGGCTTGTCGAGCAGCGCTTCCCAGTCCGCCGTCGGCAGCCAAGTGGCCCGCTTGCCGTTCCGGAAGCCTTCGCGAATGACCCGGCCAAGCTTGAGGTCCGGATTGCGCTTGGTGCTGAGGCGCCAGCCCACCAGCACGATGAAGCCGATGCCGCGATTGCGCGTCTGCGCATAGCTGAAGGCGAGCAAGGCGAGTTCGCCGAGCCCGTCGCGGCCATAGCCGGTCGTCACATGCCAGAGATCGTGGGCATCGCGCAGGCGGTCGCCGAAAATGCGCTCGGCTTCGGTGCGTTCGTCGCGCAGCGGCACCTCGCGGCTCGCCTCGACCAGCCCGTCGGCCGTCAGATTTTCTTCGGCCATGAATTCGTAATAGGTGCGCCCCAGCGTGCCTTCCGGCAGCCGCGACAGACGCTCGCGATCGTTGAGCGTCGCGATGAGGTCGCGCTTCTCGGCGACGATCCGCTGCCCCATCTCGGTGGCGATGAAGCGCTTGAACTGGCGGTCGCGGACATTGCCGGACAAGGCGTCGATGATCTTGAAAACCTGGCCCGTATCTTCCTTGTCGGCGATCAGGGCGCGAATCGCCCGGATGGCTTTCAGGGGTTCGATACGCTTGCGTGTCCGCCTGGCGGGGGCGGAACCGTTGAATTCGGCTGGACTGGCTGTCGTCATCGCTCTAATCCCGTTGCTAGGATGAGGTATACATCTACGCCCCTTGCTGCTTTGTGTACCAAGTACTGACATTGTTGTCAATATAATTTGTCTGAGGGAGTCCGGTTTGCCGACCGCCGCCAAAACCGCCGTAAACCCCGCCAAACCGGCGGGAAAACGCATCCGCCGCACCGCCGAGGAGGCAAGGCGGCTCATTCTGGATGCCGCCGAGAAGCGGCTCGCGAGCCAGGGTCCCGAGGGCCTCCGGCTGCAGGATATCGCCCGCGACATCGGCATTTCGCACCCGGCAATCCTGCATCACTTCGAAAGCCGCGAGGGGCTGGTGCGGGCGCTGATCGCGCGCGCGAACAACCAACTCCGCGACACCATGCTGGCGGCACTTGGCGGGGGTCACACGAGCTCGGACGCCTCCGACCATATCGGCCATGTCTTCGAAGCGCTGAGCGACCGCGGCACGGCGCGCCTTCTCTCGTGGCTGTTGCTGACCGGGCGCGCGAGCGAGAATTCGCCGACCCACAACATCATGGACGAGATCGTCGAGGCGCTGCAGGCGCGCCGCGCGGAATATGCGGCGGAAAAAGGTCTGCCGGCACCCGACAAGGAAGACACATTGTTCATGGCCATGCTGACCGCAAACGCCGCCTTCGGCGAAGCGATCGTCGGACGGCAGCTCGCCGAAGCCGTCGGTCTCGACGCCGACGGCATCAAGCGCTTCCGCAACTGGTTCGCGAAGCTCCTGAACGAACATTGGGACGGCAGGAATTGAGCGCTGTGCCGCAAATCGCAGTGAGAGCGGCAACGGAGGCCGATCTTCCCGGCGTCCTGGCGATCTACAACGACGCAGTGACCAACACCACCGCGATCTGGAACGAAACCGAAAGCACGCTGGAGGCGCGGAGAAGCTGGATGGCCGAACGAACGGGCCGCGGCTTTCCGGTGCTGGTCGCCGACGACAACGGCGAGGTCGTGGGCTACGCCACCTTCGGCGATTTTCGCCCGCATGAAGGCTACCGCTTCACGGTCGAAAACTCGATCTATGTGCGCGCCGACCGGCGCGGGCGCCGCATCGCCGCGTCGATGATGCCGCCGCTGATCAAGGCGGCGGAGACGCTCGGCATGCATGCAATGGTCGCCGGCATCGAAGCCGAGAACCTCGCCTCGATCCGCCTGCATGAGCGCTTCGGCTTCCGCGAGGTCGCGCGCATGCCCGAAGTCGGCCGCAAATTCGACCGCTGGCTCGACCTGGTGCTGATGCAGAAAATGCTGGGGTGACGCCCATGCTGCTGAAGCACGAATGCGGTGATGGATCGGACAATCCAAGCCATCCATCGAGAATCGGCCAGATAGAGTTTGATTCTCAATTTTCCCATAGCATTATTTCAACTTGGAAACCGGCCGCGAGGTGACAGCATGGTAAAGATCAGAGTTCCAGCAGCGCGAGTCCGACAAGGCACATTGCTTCTCTACACAACCGCAATGAAGGTCCAAGATCTCATCTCAGATAATTTCTATAGCGTCGAAAGGCTTGACCCTGACGACGCAAAAGGAAAGGGATATCAACGTCTCCTGAATGTCGCGCGAGCAAAGAAGCTGGCCGAGTATATCGTGAAGGGTCAGGACTCGCGCGATGCGTTTCTGCCAACATCGGTGTTTCTCGCAACCGACAAGGAAATTTCGTTCGACGAACAGACCAATACCATCGAAATCGATACGGCGATTGTCGGTCCGTTCAGCGTCGTCGATGGTCAACACCGGCTTGAGGGACTGAAAATGGCGGCGGCTAAGGACTCCCGGGTTCAGGAGTTCGAGGTTCCAGTCAATATAGCTGTCGAACTCCCCTATCTGCACCAGATGTCACATTTTTTGATCGTGAACACGACACAGAAAAGCGTCGACAAAGCAGTTGAGCAACGAATTATCGCCCGCCTCACAGAAGCTTGGGAGCTCGACAATTTACCAAACTTGCCAAAATGGATCGAAAGAATTGTCGACAGGGGCGATGTCAACAAGGCGGTAAAGTTGGTGGATTTCTTAAATGTGGAGGAGAGCTCGCCCTGGCGTGGCAAGATTTCTATGGCCAACTCGGACAAGAATGGAGCGACAATAAATCAGCGATCTTTCGTAAAAGCAGTGGAGAAGTATGTACTGACAGTGAACAACCCACTCCCCAAAATTTTTCAAGACGCCGATAAAGAAAACAAGGCCTTCTTGAATTATTGGAAGGCGATCGCCAGCAAACTTGACGATGGCAATCCTTCGGTTTTGTACAAATATATTGGCGTAGAGCTGTTCTGCAAATTTTCGATGCCGTTCTTTGTAAGATTGCAGAATCGCGGAAGTTACACGGTCGATACAATGCAAGAATTGCTGTCGGCCTGTTTCGACAATCTAGAGGGGGAATATGCTGGCCTTTCTCATCCAGACTGGTGGACTAGCGGCAGCGCAGGAGGCGCGAGTTTCATAAATTCAGGCGCAATAAATCAAATATATCACGACATGACCAATGCTCTCCATAAATCATCCGGAACCGAGAACATTGAATTATGATAGTCGATAAGTTATCGCCTACGCCGACACAGTCTGAAACCTTCAGACGAAGTCGGCTACGATTCGTTCCTGCGGTTCCAGGTTGTTACGTGTTGGTGACCCCATCGAAAGAGGTTCTTTATTTGGGATTGTCGAAAGACTTGCGTTCGCGGATGAATAGCCATCTGGAAAACGAGCAGAAGACGGCGCAAACGAGAATTGGTCGAGCAACACTGTTCTATTGGTTTGAAACGACAGACATGGAACGAGTAGAGCGCTCGTGGATGAATGTTCATTTCCAACATGAAGGTATGTTGCCAATTCTGAATAGAATCTACTCACCAACGCAGAGCTAGCTGGAAGAGTAGTCTCATATCCCGATGACCAAAATTCACGCTTACGGGCTACGGGTGGCTGCGCCACGCGTAGCCCATAAGGGCGAAGGCTGAGATGAACTAAACAAAGCCTACTGGGACTTTGTCCGCTTCACCGTTAATCTCTTCTTCGCAAAAGCTCGACCTGAATGTGATTTCAGATATTTCTCAAAATCCAGCGCATCCATCTTGTTCCTGAAGGCGCAATACCACAGCAGTTCCCACGGCATATATTTGGCCGTATGCGGCGACTTGCCGGCATTGTGGTCGGCAATGCGCTTTTTCAGATCAGCCGTCGCCCCGGTATATTCCCGAATGGGCGAAGAGATGCTCCGGATGATGTAGACATACCACATGGCATTCGGTGGCCCGTCTCCGTTTCCGCTACGCTCCAACTACGCCGGGCACTGCTTCGGCCTAACGGCCTACGGGTGGCTGCGCCACGCGTAGCCCGTAAGGGCGAAGCGTGGTGCCCCTGGCCGGACTCGAACCAGCACGTTGTTGCCAACAACAGATTTTGAGTCTGCCGCGTCTACCATTCCGCCACAGGGGCTCCCGAAGCGCGGGGCGCATCATACTGGCCGGGGCCGCCCCTTCAATCGAAAAGAACTGGCGCGGGCGGCGCCGCCGCTGCGGCGACAAGGCGCGCGACAGGCGGCGGGCCTCCGTGCTTGAATGGCGCCCATGATGGACCGCATCCCCTCGAACGCCATCCCCTGGATACTGGCGGCCGCCAGCGCCGCGACGCTGGCCGGCGCGTTGTTTTTCGAGCATGTGCTGGGCTACATCCCCTGCTCGCTCTGCCTTGAGGGCCGCATTCCGCATTATTTCGCCATCGGCGCGGCACTGATTGCGGGCGTTCTCTCCCGCGAAGCCAATATCGGCATCGGCGTATTGCTGTTTCTGGGGATCTGCGTCGCGGCCTACGCCGCCGCTGTCGGTATTTCGGGTTACCACATCGGCGTCGAGCAAAAATGGTGGGAAGGACCGGTCGCCTGCGGTTCGGGCGGCCTGGTGGCGGGTTCGCTGGAAGAATTGCAGGCCGCCCTTGAGGGCCGCGTCCACGCGCCGCGTTGCGACGAGGCGGCATGGTCGCTTTTCGGCATTTCGCTGGCGGGCTTCAATCTGCTGATCTCGCTTGTCCTCGGCGCGCTCGCGGCGCTGCCGCTCTGGCGGTTTTACCGCGAAAGCCGCGGAGAAGCCTGATGTCGTCATCCGGAAAGACAGAAGACGGAAAGACGCCCCGCGTGTCGGCGCAGCCCGGCCATGCGCGCGAGGAAGCCATCGGGGAAATGATCCGTGTCGATCATGCCGGCGAGTATGGCGCCGTGCGCATCTACAAGGGCCAGCTTGCGGTGCTGCGCAACCTGCCGCACAAGCGCGACCTGGTTGCGAAACTCGAACACATGGCGAAGGACGAGGAGGCGCATCTCGCCCGCTTCAACGAAATCGTCAACGAACGCGGCGTCCGCCCGACGGCCTTCGCACCGATCTGGCATATCGCGGGCTTTGCGCTCGGCGCGGCAACCGCGCTGATGGGCGAGAAGGCGGCTCACGCCTGCACGGCGGCGGTGGAAGAAGTGATCGACGAACACTACCGGTCGCAGGTCGGCCGGCTCGACGGCATGGGCGAGGCCGAAAAGCCGCTGCGCGACACGATCGAGGAATTCCGTCTCGAAGAAGTGCGCCACCGCGACGAGGCGATAGAGGCCGGCGCAAAGGAAGCACCGGCCTATCCGCTGCTCTCGGGCGCCATCAAGTCCGCCTGCCGGCTGGCGATCCGAATTTCCGAGAAGGCATGAGCCGTTTACGGCTCCAGCTCGCTGTCCCAGTAGAGATAGTCCTGCCAGCTATCGTGCAGATAGTTGGGCGGAAAGGCGCGGCCGTTGCGGTGCAGGTCGCCGACCGTCGGCCGGAACGGCGGATGCATCGGGAACATATGCGCATCCTTCGGCATCTTGCCGCCCTTTTTGAGATTGCAGGGCGCGCAGGCCGTGATGACGTTTTCCCATGTCGTCTGCCCGCCACGCGAGCGCGGGATCACATGATCGAAGGTGAGTTCCTGCCGCGCCGAACAATATTGGCAGGTGAACCGGTCGCGCAGGAACAGATTGAACCTTGTGAAAGCGGGAAACCGCGCCGGCTTCACATAGGATTTCAGCGACACGACGCTCGGCAGCTTCATCTCGAATGTCGGCGAGCGCACGGCGGTGTCGTAGCTGGAGACGATGTTGACGCGGTCGAGAAAGACCGCCTTGATCGTGTCCTGCCAGGACCAGAGCGAGAGGGGGTAATAGCTGAGCGGCCTGTAATCCGCATTCAGCACCAGCGCCGGACAACTATCCGGATTCGCAAACGATCCGTGCACACCGTCCTCCTGAAGAGGCGCGCCTTTGCCATGGCCGCTCCCCTGTAGCCGCGAAGCTACTATATCCGGCGCGACAACTTTGTGAAGGCACGAGATTTCGTCGCCGTCAGCGCGCCGCGGCCGCCCCGTGACGGCCCGCAAAGGCATCGGCGATAAAGCGCCCGCCCAGCATCAGACCGGTCTCGTCGATGCTGTGGCCGAGCCCGGCCGAAACATGCCATTGCACCGCCAGACCGGCCTCCCCGAGGGCCTGCACGGCCTGATGCATTCGGGCGACCGGCAGCATGTCGTCGCTGTCGCCGTGGACCATCAGCACCGGCGGGCGGGCCCGGATCTCGGCCTGGAGGCGATCCGGCCCGGCAAGAGCGCCCGAATAGCCGACGATGCAGGCCGCCGCACGGGCGCGGCGCAACCCGACATGCAGCGACATCATGGTACCCTGGCTGAAGCCAACCAGCGCCAGATGGGCGTCGTCGAGGCCGTGAAGTCCGAGCTGCGCATCGATGAAACGGTCGAGGACCGGCGCCGCCGCCTCGACGCCGCGGAGGATTTCGTCGGGGTCGAGCCGGCCGATGGGAAACCACTGATAGCCCATAGGATTGGCCGGACAGGGTTCGGGCGCGTTCGGCGCGACGAAGGCGGCATCCGGCAACAGCCGCTGCCAGTAGGGGGCAAGACCGATCAGATCGTTGCCATCCGACCCGTAGCCATGACAGAGCACCACGAGTTGCCGCGTTGTGCCGCTGGCGGCCGCCACGCTCGGTCCGGTCAGACTTGTCGGCATTCGCCTCCCCTTTCGCAACATGGCCGCGCACGATAACAATGCGCGTCCGAAACTAAAGGATGGACCGGCAAGTTCAATGCGGGAAAACGGCGAACGGACGGAAGTGCTGCGCTTTGCGCCGAGCCCGAACGGCTGGCTGCATCTCGGCCATGCCTGTTCGGCGCTCTTTGCCTATGAAATGGCGAAGGAACTGAAGGGCCGCTTTCTGCTGCGCATCGAGGACATTGATGTCGGCCGCTGCCGGCCCGAATACGAAGAGGCGATCTATGAAGATCTGGCCTGGCTCGGCCTCGACTGGGAACGGCCCGTCCGCCGCCAGTCGGAACATTTCGCCGACTACGAGGCGGCATTGAAACGCCTGCGCGACATGGGCCTCGTCTATCCCTGCTTTGCAACGCGCAAGGATATCGCCGACGCCATCGCCGCGACGGGCATCGACGCGCGCAACTGGCCCGTCGATCCCGACGGCGCACCGCTTTATCCCGGCATCTACAAGGACCTCGCGCCTGCCGAGATGAACCGCCTGATGTGGGAGGGCCGGACATACGCCTGGCGCCTCGACACCGAAAGCGCGCTCGCAAAGGCCGAGGAGATTGCGGGCACACCGCTGACATTTTCGGAAGATGGCGAAGGTCCGAACGGAGAAACCGGAACCTGCGCAGTCAAGCCGGCGCTCTTCGGCGACGTCGTGATCGCGCGCAAGGATGTGCCGACAAGCTACCACCTCGCGGTGACGGTCGATGACGCCATCCAGGGTGTGACGCTGGTGACGCGCGGCCAGGACCTCTTTCACGCGACTTACATCCACCGCATCCTGCAGGTGTTGCTCGGCCTCCCCGAACCCCGCTACCGCCATCACCGCCTGATCCGCGACGATGCGGGACGGCGGCTCTCGAAGTCCGCCCGCGACATGGGCCTGCGCGAATTGCGCGCCGCGGGCAAGACGCCGGCCGACATCCGGCGCATGGTCGGATTTTAACCATCCGTCATCGGCATGAACTGGCGCGAAAGCTGCTTCCCTGATCTCAGACAGCCGGTTTGATCCCGAATAGGGACGAATTCCGGTCCGCATGAGCCGGGGAGCTTCGCAATTGGCCGCCGAAAGCGCATTTGACGTCTCGAAACAGCGCATCGACTGGATCGATATGGCCAAGGGCCTGACGATCGTCCTTGTGGTGATGGAACACACGACCGCCGGTGTCGGCGCGGCGCTCGGGCAACTACCTCTCGTTTTCGGCGCGCTGGCGGAATTCGCCAAGCCCTTCCGCATGCCGCTCTTTTTTCTGGTCGCCGGCCTCTTCGCCTACAAGGCGCTTTATGGCGACCTCCGCAAATTCGTCGACGGCAAGGTCGTCCACTTCGCGTATTTCTACCTGCTCTGGTCGGTGATCCAGATCGGTCTGAAAATCGCGATCCCCCATGCAAGCGCCTGGCAGGTGACCTATTTCGATCTGCTGCTGATCCCGATCCAGCCTTTCGCGGTACTCTGGTTCATCTATTCGCTGGCAATGTTCTTCGTCGCCATGCGCCTCCTGCGCGATGCGCGGCCCGTCTTCGTGTTCTTTTTTGCGCTGGCCCTCTATTTCGCAAAAATCGAAACCGGCTGGATGCTGATCGATGAATTCGCCTGGCGTTTCATCTGGTTCGTTGCCGGCGTCTATGGCGCAAAGCAGATTTTCGAACTCGCCGACTGGGCGCGCGACAAACCGCTTCACGCGATCGGTCTCGCCTCGATCATGCTTGCAAGCGTTGCCGCCGTCGTCTTCTCGCATCTTGTGGAAATTCGCGGCCTCGAACTGCTGATGGGTATTGCCGGCGCCGGCAGCGCCGTCATGCTGGTGAGCCTGCTGGCCGCCGCGCGACTTGGCGAGCCGCTCGCCTATATCGGCCGCCACTCGCTCTATATCTTCCTGGCGTTCTTCCTGCCGATGGCGGCCATGCGCACCGGGCTTGTGCATCTGGGCGTCGAGAATGGCGACCTCGTGACGCTTCTCACCACCGCCTTCGCCGTGGTCATGCCGATCGTCGCCTACCGTCTTGTCCTCAATACGCCGCTCGACGTCTTCTTCGTGCGCCCCGACATGTTCCGCCTGACATCGCCCCGCCCGCACACGCCGAAGATCATGGTCGCCGCCGGCGACTAGGCG
This sequence comes from Parvibaculum sp., assembly GCA_019635975.1. Lineage (GTDB taxonomy): Bacteria > Pseudomonadota > Alphaproteobacteria > Parvibaculales > Parvibaculaceae > Parvibaculum. The sequence continues at coordinate 34,765 of JAHBYM010000008.1, forward strand.
GGAGCGAGAAAGAAGCCGAGCAGCACCGTCAGCGTGACGAGGCTGGCGGCCGTCGAGAGCACGACGGCACTCGACGCAGCGCCTGGCGCCGCACCGTAACGGTTGGCGAGGATCGAGGAATAGACCCCGGTCGGCATGCCGGCAAGCACCGTCGCCGCCGCCACCCAGAGCGGCTCCAGCCCGAACACGAACTGCGCCAGCACAAACACCAGTGCCGGATGCGCGACGAGCTTGAAGAGGCTCGTCATCGAGGCCGCGCCGATCGAACGGCGGATCGCATAGCGCGTCAGCATGCCGCCAAGCACGAAAAGCGCGCAAGGGATCGCCGAGCCCGCCACCATTTCAAGCGAGTTGTCGATAACCGCCGGCAGCGGCACCCCGAGCTGGCCGTAAACGACGCCGCCCGCAATGCCGATGATAACGGGGTTCTTCGCCGTGTTGAGCAATCCTTCCTTGAGGATCGACTGGAAACGCGGTTGCGCCACGCCGTCGCGAACGCGGGTGAGCTCAAGCAGGAAGGTCGCAATCGTGAAGAGAATGATGCCGTGAAAGGCAAGGATCAGGAAAACCGGCGTGCCCGCCTCTGGCCCGAAGCCGGTCAGGATGATCGGCAGGCCGAGCATGATCGTGTTGCCCTGCCCGCAGCCGAACCCGAGCATGACGCTGTCCTTCGCCGGCCGGCGGAGAATATAAAGCGCGATGAGAGAGCCCACCGCCCAGACGGCCAGCATGGCGCCGTAGTAGGAAATCCACAGACCCCAGGGCAACGCCGCCGGAAATTCGGTATGCGCGAGATTGCGGAAGAGCAGCACCGGCATGGCAAGCGTGAAGACATAGGCGTCGAGCCCGTCGATGACGTTGGCGCCCAGGAGCTTCGAGCGCACCGCCGCATAGCCGAGGCCGATAACGCCGAAAATCGGCAGAACGAGACCGAGAGCGACTTCCATGGCGGGGACCGCGCGAGAGAAAACCCGCGGCGGAACCTATAGGGGCCGTGTCATGCCGTCAAAGCAGGTGAGGATTACCAGTCGTAGAGACCCGTGAAGCGCTGGAAGCCGGCCGCCTGCGCCCAGCGTTCCCATTGTTCGCGCGCGCGCTTCGTGACGGCCGGGCTGCCGCCGCCCTGTCCGACGCCGAGCATCATCAGTTCGGTGCAACCTTGAAAATAAGGATCCGGCTTCGGCAACGAGCCGCCGCGCAACATACGAGCCTGCTCTGAGTCCTCGAAGCCATCGGTAAGCAAGATGACGCGCACATCGCCGGCCGCGCAATCGACCTGATGCGACATCGTCTCCATGAAGGAGACAATGTAAGTCCATTGCTGCGCCTTGAGCTTGCCTTCCGCGACAAGTTGCGGCATCGCCGCGACAAGTGCCGAAATGCCTTCGGCCACCGATTCCGGCCGGGCGCGCGCGGAGATAACTTCGTCGATCTTCAGCGGGTTCTCGGAAGAATCGTAGGCGCCGAAGGTCCGCACCATGACGCGCGAGCGCACCGGCAGCTTGTCGATCTCCGCGACCATGCGTGCCGCGACGCGTGCCGCATAAGCCTCGTCCTCGACCAGTGGATTGCTCTTCGACAGATCGAGCCCGATGATGATGGTTTGAGCCCGCGCCGGCGCATCGACCGCCGCTGCGCCGGCGGCGAAGAACGGCGCCGAAAGAAAAGCCACGGCGACAGCGAGCGGGGCAAAGTTGCGCATGCCGCTCACTCGCCCGCCCGGCCGATGGGAATGCGGCGCGAACCGCGCGGCGGCAGGATTTCGCCGAAAGGCTCGCGAACGGCTTCCATCCGCGACGGTCCGGCCTTCATCGCATTGCGCGAGCGGCGTTCCCACCAATCGTCGAAAAGCTTTTCGTAGCGCCCGAGATGACGCGAATCTTCACATGCCTTGACGCGCTCGCTGGCATGGCCGTTGACCAGCAGCTTCTCCTTGCGCATGCCGAGGAAGCCGCGGCGCGGCGCGACCAGAATGCCGTTGCGGCGCGCATCGTCGAGGCCCTGTTCGTAGGCGCGGCATTCGCGCATCAGACCCGTCCACAGAAGATGACGCCGGTTCTCCGGGCCTTCCATTTCGGCCAGCGCATGGCGGTTGCTGTCATACTCGGCCTCGAGCGCGGCAAGCCGCTCCATCGCCGTGCGGCGATGCTTGAAGTCGCGCGCATGGAAGACGCGGCGCAGCGCCGTGACCGCATAGTGAATGCAGAGCGCGGCAACGCCGGTGACGACAAGAAAGACGATCCCGAGCGAGGCGAGCCATGCGAGCGGCTGCCAGCCGCGCATCTGGTCGACCTCGGAAGCGACGCGTACCGTTTCCTGGGTCGCCGTCGAAGCAATGCCGAGCCCGGCCAGCGCGTTGCCGAGCGAGGAGCCGACGCTGCCGTCGCTCGTCGCCGCGATGCCGTTCGGCAGCGACATCAGCGCCAGCAACACCCCGACGCCGAGCAGCATGGCGAGCGCCAGCACGAAAACGATGCGGACAAAGACCGCCTTGCCGAAAGCGCCGAGCTGTTCATAAAGGATATGGGCCGCGACGGTCGCGAAAAGCACCTGCATCGACTTGAAGGCAACCGACGAGCCGAGCGCGCCCGGCAGTTCGAGGAACTCGTTGGCGAGCGCCCGTGTCCAGAATTCGCTGACGATCGCATAGTCGACGACAAGCGCGCCGGCGGCGATCAGCCCGATCAGGATGAAGGCGAAGAAATGAAACGAAGCGAACCGCGCTTCGCGTTCGCTTGCGACATAGTTGCGCGAAATTTGTGCGCGCGTGTCTTCGGGAATGAGTGTCGTCGCGCTCATGATTTCGCCCTCCGGCTGAAGAAGCCCTTGCGCTTCGGCGTCTCGGCCGCGGCGCTTTCAAGCGGCGCCGAAAGGCGCTTGGCAAGCTCGACGACTTCACGTTCCAGCGTTTCCTGCCGCGCGCGCCGCCGCGCCAGCTCGGCGGCATAGGCCGCGTCGAGCTCGGAAAGCCGCGAGAAAACATGAAGCTCGGGAAGCGGTTCGGCAGCGCGGCCATAGTGATAAGCCGTCTGGCCCTTGCCTTGCGCGCCGCCCGGCGCACTCCCCGTATCGAAACCGTCGCTCATCAGCCCGATCCTTTCTGACACAACCGGCGTTAACACTCCGAAAGCGTAACACCGGTCGACAGGCAGGCGGAGTCTGCAAAAATGAAATCGTCGCGATGAAAGGACGCCCGCCACACCTTAACAAGGTGTCTCATTGAAGGACTCCAATGCGGCGGAAAGATTATGGGAATATGGCAAGAATGTGATGACTGCCCGCTAAAACGGCAGCCGCATCACGCCGCCTCATCCGTGTTGTAATCCACCAGCCGCACAACCTCGGCCATGATGTCGGTAATCTGGAAATCCTTGGGCGTGTAGATGGCGGCGACGCCGGCGGCGCGAAACTTTTCCTCGTCATCCGCAGGGATGATGCCGCCGACAACGACCGGGATGTCGGAAAGCCCCGCCTCGCGCATCCGCTGCATCACATCCTCGACCAGCGGCACGTGACTGCCCGACAGGATCGACAGCCCGACGACATGCACGTCGCCTTCCTGCGCCGACGCAACGATCTGTTCGGGCGTCAGGCGGATGCCTTCATAGACGACATCCATGCCGCAATCGCGCGCGCGCACCGCGATCTGCTCGGCGCCGTTCGAGTGTCCATCAAGGCCGGGCTTGCCGACAAGGAACTTCAGGCGGCGGCCGAGCTTCGAGGACACCGCATCGACCATCGCACGCACCGGGTCGAGATCGCCCGGCGCATTGCGCGCGGCGCGGGAAACGCCGGTCGGCGCGCGATATTCGCCAAAAATCTGCCGGAGCGCCGTGCCCCATTCGCCGGTGGTGACGCCGGCCTTCGCACATACGATGGAGGGCTCCATGATGTTGCGGCCTTCCTTGGCGGCGCGGCGAAGATCGGCAAGCGCGACCTCGACTGCCTCGTTGTCGCGCGCCGCGCGCCAGGCTTCGAGGGCCGCGACCTGCTCGGCCTCGACACCCGCATCGACGACATGGATCGAGCCCGCGCCGGTCGATAGCGGCGACGGCGCCGTTTCGACATAGCGGTTGACGCCGACCACGACCTGCCGCCCGGCCTCGATCTCCTCGAGCCGCGCCGAATTGGATTCGACGAGGCGTTCTTTCATATAGGCGCTGTCGACGGCGGCGACCGCGCCACCCATCTCCTCGATCCGCGCCAGTTCCTCGCGCGCTTCCGCCTTCAACGCTTCGACCTTGGCGTCCATGACCTTTGAACCGTCGAAAATGTCGCCATGTTCGAGGAGGTCGGTTTCATAGGCGAGGATCTGCTGCGCGCGGAGGGACCATTGCTGATCCCAGGGCCGCGGCAGACCGAGCGCCTCGTTCCACGCAGGCAATTGCACCGCGCGGGCCCGCGCATTCTTCGACAGCGTCACCGCCAGCATTTCGAGCAGGATGCGATAGACGTTGTTTTCCGGCTGCTGCTCGGTGAGGCCGAGCGAATTGACCTGCACCCCGTAGCGGAAGCGGCGGAGCTTCGCGTCCTCGACGCCGTAGCGGTCGCGGCAGATCTCGTCCCAGAGATCGACAAAGGCGCGCATCTTGGCGATCTCGGTGATGAAGCGCACACCGGCATTGACGAAAAAGCTGATACGCCCGACGACCTGCGGGAAGTCCTTTTCGGGCACCTGACCGCTCGCCTTCAACCGGTCGAGCACCGCCTGCGCGGTCGCCAGCGCAAAGGCAAGTTCCTGCACCGGCGTCGCGCCCGCTTCCTGCAAATGATAGGAGCAGACGTTTGTGGGATTCCACTTCGGCACTTCGCGATAGGTATAGGAAACGATGTCGGTGATGAGGCGCATCGACGGCTCGGGCGGAAACACATAAGTGCCGCGCGAGAGATATTCCTTGATGATGTCGTTCTGGACCGTGCCCTGAAGTTTCTTGCGGTCGGCGCCGTGCTCGTCCGCCACCGCGATATAGAGCGCCAGCAGCCAGGCCGCTGTCGCGTTGATCGTCATGGAGGTGTTCATCTGCTCCATGGGAATGCCCTCGAAGAGAGCCCGCATGTCGCCAATGTGAGAAACCGGAACGCCGACCTTGCCGACCTCGCCGCGCGCCAGCACATGGTCGCTGTCGTAGCCGGTCTGCGTCGGCAGGTCGAAGGCGATCGAAAGGCCGGTCTGGCCGCGCGAGAGGTTGGTGCGGTAAAGCGCGTTCGAGGCTTTCGCCGTCGAATGGCCGGCATAGGTGCGGAAAATCCAGGGATTGTCCCTTGCCGGAACGTGCCCGCCGCCCTCACTGCCCTTGCTCATCACCTGCCCTCGCGTCAACCGACCTTCCGCAGACCCATTATCACAGGCTTTGCTGCGCTGCAAAAGAGGTGAGGCGGCCCTGTTTGCCCCTCAATCAGGGGCCCGCGCCACAATGGATATCGCGCCGCCGCCGGACGCGTTAACCTGCGCGCACCGAAACTGAAAACACAATGGATGGATTTGAATGTCAGACCTCGACCAGGACCTGTTTCAGCTTGCGATGTCGGAGAAGGCGCGCCCGCTGATGGCGGCCGTGCAGAAGCACATTGCCGAAAATGTAGAGCCGATCACGGAAGAATTTTTCCGCCTCCACGACGAGAAGACCGACCGCTGGAGCTGGCATCCGCGCCAGCTTGAGCTGCTGGAAGGCGCCAAGAACAAGGCCAAGGAATCGGGTCTGTGGAACTTCTTCCTGCCGGACTCCGAAATCGGCTCCGGCCTCACCAATCTCGACTACGCCTATATCGCCGTCGAGCTCGGCAAATCGCCGCTTGCCTCCGAAACGCTGAATTGCAGCGCGCCGGACACCGGCAACATGGAAGTGCTGGAGCGCGTCGGCACGCCGGCGCAGAAGAAGAAATGGCTGGAGCCGCTTCTCAACGGCGAGATTCGTTCGGCCTATGCGATGACCGAACCGGATGTGCCGAGCTCCGACGCCAAGAACGTGCGCACCAGCGCCGTGCTCGACGGCGACGAATGGGTCATCAATGGCGAGAAGTTCTACATCTCCGGCGCCGGCGATCCGCGCTGCAAGATCATGATCGTGATGGTGCGCACCAGCCCCGACGCCCCGCCCAGCAAGCAGCAATCGCAAATCCTCGTGCCGATCGACACGCCCGGCGTCGAAATTCTCGGGCCGATGAAGGTCTTCGGCAAGGACCACGCGCCGCATGGCCATATGCATATTCGCTTCAGCAATGTACGCGTGCCGAAGGAAAATATCCTGCTCGGCGAAGGCCGCGGTTTTGAAATCAGCCAGGTGCGCCTCGGTCCGGGCCGCATCCATCACTGCATGCGTTCGATCGGCAAGGCGGAAAAGGCGCTGGAACTGATGGTGAAGCGCTCAGCCACGCGCGAAGCCTTCGGCAAGCCGATCGCCAAGCTCGGCGGCAACCTCGAGATCATTTCGCGCGCCCGCATCGAAATCAACGCGATGCGTCTCGCCGTGTTGCAGGCCGCGAGAGCCATGGACGTGCTGGGCAACAAGGAAGCCCGCGTCTATGTCAGCGCGGTCAAGGCGATGGTGCCGGAGAAAGTCTGCCTCATCATCGACCAGGCGATCCAGATGCACGGCGCCGCCGGCATCTCGCAATGGACGCCGCTTGCCGACATGTACACCGACATGCGCCATTTGCGCTTTGCCGACGGTCCCGACGAAGTGCATCACATGGTCGTCGGCCGCGCCGAAGTGCAACGGCACGGTCTCTGGTAGAGCCTGCATATATTCGGCCCTGAAATGAAAACCGCCGCGTGGAGACAATCCGCGCGGCGGTTTTTTATCGATACCGAACCAGCGAGCGAAACTTACTCGGCGGCGGCTGTCGCCTGCCCGCTGGCACGTGCCGCAATGCGTTCGATATGCTTGCGGCGCGCGTCGAACTCGCGGGCGATGTTGTCGTCGGCCTGCTGCATGGCATCGACGTCCTGATCGGCATAGGCAAGAACGCCCATCTCCTCATAGCCCTTGCGGATGCGCGGACCCCAGAGGCCGACATCCTTGACGATCGGCACGATGCGCTGGAAGAGCGAGTTGCGGAACGTCTGCATGAAGCCCGAATGATACATGTGCTCGCCGCAGGCGACCGGATCGAGGCCGAGATTCTTCCAGACCTCGACCGCATCGAACCGGTCCCGCATCAGATAGCTGGCTTCCAGCAGGAACTCCTCGCGCTCGTCGCGTTCCTTTTCGGAAATCTGCGGATAGAAGTCGCGCAACGCCAGACGGCCGAAGGCAACGTGGCGCGCTTCGTCCTGCATCACATAGGCGTTGACGGCGGCCGCCAGCGGGTTCTGTGCATTGTCACGAATCTGCGCGAAGGAGGCGAGCGCCAGCCCCTCGATCACCACCTGCATGCCGAGATAGGTCATGTCCCAGCGGCTGTCGCGCAGCGTCTGTTCGATCAGGTCCTGCAGCGGCTTCGTCATCGGATAGACGATGGCAAACTTTTCCAGCAGGCGCTTGTAGCTCTCGACATGCCGCGCCTCGTCGATCACCTGCGTCGAGGCATAGAACTTCGAATCGATGTCCGGCACCTGCGTGACGATCTTGGCGGTGCAGATCAACGCGCCCTGTTCGCCCTGCATGAACTGCGACAATTGCCAGGCCTGAAAATGTTTGCGCACATTGGCTTTCTCCTTGCGCGACATTTTCTCGAATTGCGCCATGCCGTTGATCGGCAGCATCTCGTCGGGCAATTGTTCGGGATTGTCTTCGTCGAGCTCCTGGCTCCAGTCGATGCGCGTATTGGCATCCCACTGCATCTCGACGCCTTTGCGATAGAGCCCCATCATCGCCGAACGCTCGGGGTCGTATTCCCAATTGAACATCACGTCGAAACCCTGCGGCACCGCCCAATGGCTGCCTTCGAGCTCGATCGCATATTGCTTGCTGAAACTCATGCGGCTCTCTCCTCCCAAAAAGATCCTCTATGCGGAGCATAACTCCGTATTCTGGCTTCCGCCACGTCAAATAAGCTGCGGGATTCCAGCGTTTCCGCCATAAACCGATGATATTGCAGTGCAAAATTTCCTTGCATCCGCGACGTCAAATGCCAATGATCCGCGCCATCGAGCGGCATCGAACGGCGGACGAGGTGGAGTTATGACGCATACGGACAAAAAGGATCTCTACGAGATCGGAGAGATACCGCCGCTCGGTCATGTGCCGGAGAAGATGTATGCCTGGACGATCCGCCGCGACCGCGAGGGTCCGCCGCAACAGGCGATGCAGGTGGAGGCGGTGCCCACCTGGGAGATCGACTCGAACGAGGTGCTCGTCCTCGTGATGGCGGCCGGCGTCAACTACAACGGCATTTGGGCCGGCCTCGGCACACCGGTTTCGGTTTTCGACGTTCACAAGCAGCCCTACCACATCGCCGGCTCGGATGCGTCGGGCATCGTCTATGCGGTCGGCGCCAAGGTGAAGCGCTGGAAGGTCGGCGACGAAGTCGTCATCCATTGCAATCAGGACGATGGCGACGACGAGGAATGCAATGGCGGCGATCCGATGTTCTCGCCGACGCAGCGCATCTGGGGCTACGAAACGCCGGACGGTTCCTTCGCGCAATTCTGCCGCGTGCAATCGCAGCAGTTGATGCCGCGCCCGAAGCATCTGACATGGGAAGAAAGCGCCTGCTACACGCTGACGCTGGCGACTGCCTATCGCATGTTGTTCGGCCACGCGCCGCATATTCTGGCGCCCGGACAGAACGTGCTGGTGTGGGGCGCGAGCGGTGGCCTCGGCTCATTCGCCGTGCAGCTCTGCGCGACGGCGGGCGCGCACGCCATCGGCGTCATTTCCGACGACAGCAAACATGATTTCGTGATGTCGATGGGTGCGAAAGGCGTCATCAACCGCAAGCATTTCGATTGCTGGGGCCAGTTGCCGAAGGTCAATTCGGCCGAGTTCAACGACTTCATGAAGGAAGCGCGCAAATTCGGCAAGGCGATCTGGGACATCACCGGCAAGGGCATCGACCCCGATATCGTGTTCGAGCATCCGGGTGAGGCGACGTTCCCCGTTTCCTGCATGGTGACGAAACGCGGCGGCATGGTTGTTTTCTGCGCCGGCACCAGCGGCTTCAATCTGACATTCGATGCGCGCTTCGTCTGGATGCGGCAGAAGCGCATTCAGGGATCGCATTTCGCGCATCTGAAGCAGGCGAGCGCGGCCAACCAGCTCGTGATCGAGCGGCGCATCGACCCCTGCATGTCGGAAGTCTTTCCGTGGGCGGACATTCCGCTGGCGCATGACAAGATGTGGAAGAACGAGCACCTGCCGGGCAACATGGCGGTGCTGGTGTCGGCCGCGCGGCCGGGCCTGCGGACCTTCGAGGACACGATCGAGGCCGGCAAAAAGGCGGCCTGAGGCCCCTGAAAAGGCCCGACTGTCATCGAACTGTCAAAAAACTGTCACAAACGGACTTATCCCCGGGGCCAGGCCGGGGATAAGTCGAACTTGTCCCCGGTTTGCAGCGCACAAACGGCGTCCCTTATCCCCGATTTCGTTTCGCGGACGCGATAGGGTGACGGCAAAAAAGTAATCCCCGGTTTCGGGCCCGTCACAGAAACACCATCGCCCCCTGCCCCGCGACATAGAGCCCGATGGCGATGACCGTCGCGGCGAATATCCGTGTAAGGAGCGCCTTGCGGGCGGCGAGGCGGCGGGCGAGCGCCGTGCCGAAAACCGCGCCGGCGAGACCGCCGGCGAGCAGCAGCGCCGCCGCATGCCAGTCGACGAGGCCGGCAAGCGCATAGGAGGAGGCGGTGGCGAAGCCGAAGGCCGACACCGAAACCAGCGACGAGCCGACCGCGAATAGGATCGGCATGTTGGTGGCGCCGATGAGGCCGGGCACGATGAGGAAGCCGCCGCCGACGCCGAAAAAGCCGGAGAGGAGGCCAACGGCAAGCCCGTAGCCGATCAGCGACGGCAGCAGCTTGCGCGCCGAGGCGCGGTCGAGATGAACCTCCGCATTGCCGCCATCGCCGCGGCGCAGGAACATCGAGACGCCGACGGCGATCATCACGAGACCGAACAGCGCCAGCAACAGCTCGCCATCGACCATCTTGCCGAGCCGCGCGCCGCCGAAGGCGCCGACGACGCCCGAGGCGGCGAAGACAAGCGCGCAGGGCCACTTGACGGTCTTTGCGCGTGCATGAAGGAAGACGCCGGCCAGCGCATTGACGCCGACCGCCACGGCGCCGGTGCCGATCGCGACATGGGGCGAGGCGACGCCGACGACATAGACCAGCAGCGGCACGGCGAGAATGGAACCACCGGCGCCAACCAGCCCGAGCGTCAGCCCGACAAGCGCGCCCGAAGCGAGCGCGACGAGATCGGCGGCGGCGAATTCCATTTCCGCGCGCTCCCGCTCATGCCCGCAGCGCGCGGTTCCACGGCATCGCGGCCAGCAGCCGCGCCATGCCGCAGAAGCCGGAAACGCCGGCAAACACCAGCCCCGCGCCGACAAAAGCGGAGAGCAGGTAGAAGCCCGGATGGATAACGGCACCGAGCGCCACGCCGAGAACGACGAGCGAGCCCGCCGCGATCTGCACCTGGCGCATCAGTTCGATGGGCTGCGAGGCGTCGGCGGAGACAGGGAGCCCGGCGGCCTTCCACGCTTCGATGCCGCCTTCGAGAATATAGGCCTCGCAGAGACCGGCGGCCTCGGCGAGCTTTGCCGCATTGGCTCTGGTGCGCATGCCGGACTTGCAGTGATAGACGAGGATGCCGCCCGAATTGTTCAAAGCCATGGGTGGGGCGGCGCCCGGCCCGAGCGCGGCGAGCGGCGCGTTGCGCGCGCCGGGAATGTGTTCGCGGGCAAACTCGTCGGCATCGCGCACATCGACGATGGCCGCGCCGCGCGCGCCGAGCGTCCTGGCTTCTTCGGGGGTGATGGTCTTGAGGGTCATCTTGTCTTCTCCTTTGGCGCTTAAGCGCAATAAATGTCTTTCAGGGTTTTCAGAATCCGGGCCGCGTCGGGATCGTCGATGCGATAGAAAACGGTCTGCGCCTCCTTCCGCGTCGCGACGAGGCCGTCCTCGCGCAGCTTCGCCAGATGCTGCGAGAGCGCCGACATGCCGAGATCGGCCTCGGCCGCAAGCTCGCCGACGCTCGCCTCGCCTTTGACCGCCAGCGCGCAGAGCACCAGCAGCCGCTTTTCATTGGCGAGCAGGCGGAGCATCCGCGCCGCCTCGCCGGCGCTTTCGGCGAGTTTCGAAATGTCGCTTTTCATCATTCGCATCGTCCGGCCTCCGGCCCTGTGACGTTTTAGCTATTGCTAATTTAATATTTGCTAATATATATGTCAAGAGACGAAGGGGCCCGGGGCGAAAGCCGGGCCGGCAACGAAGAAGGAGAACCCCCATGAGCAACGCAAAAAAGCGGGAAATACAGGGCTTTTTCGACGAGGCCACCAATACGGTGAGCTATCTGGTGGTCGATCCGGCGAGCCGCGCCGCCGCCTTTGTCGATCCGGTGCTCGATTTCGACCCGAAATCGGGCAAGGTTTCGACCGCGAGCGCCGACAGGCTGCTCAACGCCGCCGAAAAGGCGAAGGCGCGGATCGAATGGATCCTCGAGACGCACGCCCATGCCGACCATCTGTCGGCCGCGCAGTACCTCAAGGCGAAGACGGGCGCGAAAATCGGCATCGGCGCGCATATAAACGATGTGCAGAAAATCTTCACGCCGGTCTTCAATCAGAAGGGCCCGACCGACGGGCGCGAATTCGACCATCTGTTCAAGGAAGGCGAGAATTTCGCGATCGGCGGGCTGACGGTGGAAGTGATCGCGACGCCGGGCCATACGCCGGCCTGCGTCAGCTACAAGGTCGGCGACGCCGTTTTCGTCGGCGACACGCTCTTCATGCCCGACTACGGCACGGCGCGCGCCGACTTCCCCGGCGGCGATGCGCGCACGCTCTATCGCTCGATCCGGAAGCTGCTGGCGCTGCCGCCCGAGACGCGGCTCTTCCTCTGCCACGACTACAAGCCGGAGGGCCGCGACCATTATGTCTGGGAAACGACGGTGGCCGAGCAGCGCGCGGCGAACATCCATGTGCATGAAGGCGTCGGCGAGGACGATTTCGTCGCCATGCGCGAAAAGCGCGACGCGACGCTGGCAGCACCCGTGCTGCTCTTGCCCTCGATCCAGGTCAATATCCGCGCCGGCCACGTGCCGCCGGCCGAAGACAACGGCAAGCGCTATCTGAAAATCCCGCTGACCGTGCCGGCGGAAGCGAATGAGAGCCTTTAGGGGCTCTCATTCGCGGGGGGCTACCACCGCGCGTTGCGATAGACATCCTTCCGGTCGCCAATGCGGACAACCAGCACACGCAACAGCGCGTCCTGAATGTCGCAGACGATGCGGTAGTCACCGACGCGGTAACGCCAGAACTGCCCGAGCGGTCCTGTCAGCGGCTTGCCAAAGCTGCGCGGGTTGTCGGCACCCGCAATGCGTTCGTCCATGTAATCGACGATGCGCCGCGCCGATTGCTTGTCGAGCTTGCGAAGCTGGGTTCGGGCACCGTCGGTATATTCAATCGTCCAAGCCAAGGTCTTTTCTCACCTCGGCGGCGGTGTGCGTTTTTTCCTGACCCTTGCGGACACGCTCCAGCACATCGGCAGCGAGATAATAGTCTTCCATCTCGTCGAGCCCCCGCTCGATGATCTCGCGCAGATAATAGGCGCGGGTGCGCCCGGTCTTCTTGGCCAGCAGGTCGAGCCGCTTTTCGGTTTCGGCGTCGAGGCGAACGGAAGTCGGCATGTGTGCCCTGCCCGCACTTGTGAATATATGTATTCATTGTATGCGTCATATTCGACCCGGTCAAACAACGCTTTGAACCGTGCCCGCGCGCGTCACGTAACCTTGACGTTACAACCCCATTTGGCTAAATGTAACACCAAGGTTACTTTCGGACTCGAAAGGGGAACGCCATGGGGGGCAGTGAAGCAGGCTTGCACCGGGCCGGGTGGCTCAGTCGCGGCTACATCGTCATCAGAATCCTGATTCTGGTTTTCCATCGCAGCATCGACGCCTATCTCGGCGCGCCGATCGGCATCGCCGGATTGGGCAGCGCGTTGGCATTCATCGGCGCATTATACGCGTGGCACCATCGCAAGCGGCGCAAGCAGCCGGGCAAGACGGAATTGCGAGAGATCTCCGAACGCCAGCCGGCATTCGACTTGCGGCTCTGCATTTTTTATTGGGTGCTCACGCTGATGTCACTCGCGGCATGGCTGACCTATGACTGGCCGCTCGGCGAACTGACGGTCGGCCAGACAATCTTCGTCGCGGTTGTCGCACTGCTCATCGTTGCGCTGCCCTTCAGCATCAAGTCGGTGAACATCATCGCGCTGGCGCGCAGCAACCCCGCGCTCCACGACGAACGGGCGCGCGAGAACCACGTCAAAGGCATCGAAACCGGGTTTGCGGTGGGGCTGCAAACGGCACTGCTCCTGTCGCTTGCCGAACTGCTCGGCCTTCTTGCGCTGGCCGGTGTCGAAGTCGGCATGCTGACCGTCGCCGCGATGCTGCTGACCGCGATGACGCGCACGGCCTGGCGCAACTGGAAGGACGCGCAGTGACGAAGGACGAAGCGCCGCTCGTCAACCGCCTGCGCGAACACCGCGCGCAGCGGGGATTGACACAGGCCGATCTGGCTGAGGCCGTCGGCGTCAGCCGCAAGACGATCAACACGGTCGAGAACCGGGTCTTCGTCCCCTCGACCGTGCTTGCGCTGAAGCTGGCAAGGGCACTCGATGTCACCGTGCACGAGCTGTTCGAGCTCGACGACTAGAGCGCCCGCCCCCCTACTCCCGCCAATAATCCTTCGAGAACATGACCAGCACCGTCAACAA
>JAHBYM010000080.1 GCA_019635975.1 Parvibaculum sp.
CTTTGAACAATACCAGAATTGGCTTAGCAGATATGTAGGCGTCCGCCACCCGGTTTTCAAATCGCAACCCGGGCCCGGGGCCGAAAAGTTGAGGTTTTACTTGCCGATAGCCAATCCCGCCGCCACCGCGCCCTATGCCACCCGTGCCGAGGAAACGCGCGGGCGGCTTTTCGCGGAAGCCGAGAGCGTCACGCGGACGCCGTTCCAGCGTGACCGCGACCGGATCATTCATTCCGGCGCCTTCCGCCGTCTCAAGTATAAAACGCAGGTCTTTGTCTATCACGAGGGCGACAACTACCGGACGCGGCTTTCCCATTCGCTGGAGGTGGCGCAGGTCGCACGGTCCATCGCCCGTGTGCTCGGTCTCGACGAAGACCTCGCCGAAACGCTGGCACTGGCGCACGATCTCGGCCACACGCCGTTCGGTCATGCCGGCGAGACGGCGCTCGATCGTTGCATGGAGGGCTTTGGCGGATTCGATCACAATGCCCAGACGCTGCGCATCGTCACCAAGCTCGAACGCCGCTATGCGCGTTTCGACGGGCTCAACCTCACCTGGGAAACGCTCGAAGGTCTGGTCAAACACAACGGTCCCGTGGTGACGCCGAAACGCGGCGTCGATGCGTTGCCGCGCGCTCTTGCCGAGTACGCGGAGACGCAGGACCTCGAATTGTCCACCTATGCGGGTCCGGAGGCGCAGGTAGCGGCGCTTGCCGACGACATCGCCTACAACAATCACGACATCGACGACGGCCTGCGCGCCGGCCTTTTCGAGATCGAGGATCTGATGGCGCTGCCACTGGTCGGCGACGCTTTCCGCGCGGTTCTCGACGAGTTTCCGGGGCTCGAAACCACGCGTGTTATTCATGAGGCGGTGCGGCGGCTGATCGGCGCGATGGTTGATGACTTGCTGGCCGAGACCCGACACAGACTCGCTGACGCAAGACCGGCCTCGGCCGCCGATGTTCGCGCATTGGACCGGCCCCTGGTCGGCTTCAGCACCTCGATGCGCGAGCACAATGCGGCGCTGAAAACCTTTCTGATGCAACGCATGTATCGCCACTACAAGGTCAACCGTTCGATGAGCAAGGCGCAACGGATCGTGACCGACCTTTTCGAGCTGCTGCACCGCGAGCCCGATCTCCTGCCGCCGGAATGGCAGGAGGGCTGTGACGGGGCAGGAGGGCTCAAAACCTCGCGGCGGGTTTGCGACTTTATCGCCGGCATGACCGACAGGTTTGCCATCGAGGAGCACCGGCGGCTCTTCGACCTCCACGATTCAAGGGCCTGATCGGGGCTGGAAACGGGTCTTCGGCGCGGCTAGAGTGCGCGCCCGGCGGCCCCATAAGTGACGGCAGAGATGAATATTTTTCGCTATTTCGAGGATCGCGTCGAGGCTGCCCTGAAGGCCCTCGAAAAAGAAGGCGCGCTGCCGGCCGGGCTCGACACATCGCGCGTTGCCGTCGAACCGCCACGCGACCCCTCGCATGGCGACCTCTCGACCAATGCGGCGATGGTGCTGGCAAAGCCTGCGAACATGAAACCGCGCGATCTGGCCGACCGTCTGGCGGCGAAGCTTGCGGCGGAGGAGGCGGTGACGGAGGTTTCCGTTGCCGGGCCGGGCTTCATCAACCTTCGGCTCAATACCGGTTTCTGGCTGGCGCGCATTCCGGAAATGCTGCGTTCGGGACCGGCCTATGGCGCGAGCGAGCTGGGCGCCGGCGAGGCGGTCAATGTCGAATATGTATCGGCCAACCCGACGGGCCCGATGCATGTCGGTCATGTGCGCGGCGCGGTGTTCGGCGACGCACTGGCGAACCTTCTGGAAAAGGTTGGCTACCGCGTCTGCCGCGAATACTACATCAACGATGCCGGCGGGCAGATCGAAGTGCTGGCGCGCAGCGTCCTGCTTCGCTATCGCGAGGCGCGGGGCGAAGCGATTGGCGCAATCCCCGAAGGCCTTTATCCGGGCGACTATCTGAAGCCGGTGGGGCAGGCGCTTGCCGCGACGCATGGCGGCGATCTGATTGAAGGGAACGACGAGGCGGAAGCGCTGCGGATTGCGCGCGAGGCGGCCGTCGAGGCGATGATGGAGTTGATCCGCGGCGACCTCGCCGTGCTCGGCATCACGCATGAAGTCTTCTTCTCCGAGCTTTCCCTGCACCGGTCGGGCGCGATCGAGGAAACGGTGAAGCTGCTGGAAGACAAGGGTCTCATCTATGTCGGCGTGCTGGAGCCGCCGAAGGGCGAGACGCCGGAAGACTGGGAGCCGCGCCCGCAAACGCTTTTCCGTTCGACGCAGTTCGGCGACGACGCCGACCGGGCGCTCAAGAAGTCCGATGGAAGCTGGACCTATTTCGCGCCGGACATAGCCTATCACCACGACAAATTTCGGCGCGGCTACCGGACGCTGATCGACGTCTGGGGCGCCGATCATTCGGGCTACATCAAGCGCGTCAAGGCGGCGGTGGCGGCGATCACCGACAACGGCGCCGAGATCGATGTCAAGGTCTGCCAGATGGTGCGGCTCTTTCGCAATGGAGAGCCGGTGCGCATGTCTAAACGCGCCGGCGATTTCGTGACCTTGCGCGAAGTCGTGGACGAAGTGGGCAAGGATGCCGTGCGCTTCATGATGCTGACGCGGAAAAACGATGCGCCGCTCGATTTCGACTTCGTCAAGGTGAAGGAGCAGTCGCGCGATAATCCGGTGTTTTATGTGCAGTATGCCCATGCGCGCATCCATTCGGTTTTGCGCAATGCGGCCGAGGCCGGCTACGATCTCTCCGACGGCGCATTGGCAAACGCCGACTTGTCGAAGCTTGGCGACGAGGCGGAACTTGCGCTGCTTCGGCTGATGGCCGGCTTTCCGCGCCAGGTCGAGCAGGCGGCTATCGCGCATGAGCCGCACCGGATCGCCTTCTATCTCGACGATCTGGCGGCTGCCTTCCATGCGCTGTGGAACAAGGGCAAGGACGACGCATCGCTTCGCTTCATCCGCGAGGATGACAGGGATGCTACGCTAGCCAGACTCGTATTGATTCGCGCTGCCGCATATGTCGTTGCCGCCGGTTTGGGAATTCTGGGGGTGGAGCCGACCGAGGAGATGCGCTGATGCCGAACCGGGATGGTCACTGGGACGAGGATCCGGAATACGACTTCGATCCCGACGTCGAGGACTACGAAGTCTATGACGACGAGGAAGGGCGCCGCCGCGGGCCGCTGATGCTTCTCAGCGTCGTGGCGTTGCTGGTGGTTTTTGCCGGTGTCGTTTTTCTGGCCTATCGGCAGGGTGACACCGGCGGCGCCATACCTCCGCTGCTGCGTGCCGACGGCGAACCGACCAAGGAAGTTCCGGCCAATCCCGGCGGCAAGAAGTTCCCGCATCAGGATGCCGGCATTTACGATCGCATTGGCGGCGAGGCGGCCGGGCGCGGCGAGGGCGAGCAGTTGCTCCCGCCCGCCGAAGAACCGCTCGCCATCGACAGGCCGTCCGAAATTTCGCCGCGCGACCAACAGGCAATGGACCGGTTGGCGCAGGCCATCGAAAGCGCGCCGCTGGAGCCGATTGTGCCGGGAGCGCCTCAGGCAGAGCCCGTAACTGCCGATTCGCCGGCGCCCGAGGCGCCTGCGGAAACAGCGCCGCCGCCCGTTGCGAGTAACACCGGCACACATGTCGTGCAACTTGCCGCCTTCCGCGACGAAGCGGCGGCGCGCGATGCCTTCGAAAAGCTCCGGACAAAGTTTCCCGACCTTCTCGGACCGCTCGTCATCGACATCCAGCGTGCCGATCTCGGCGAGCAGGGCATCTATTACCGGCTGCGCGGCGGCTATCTGGAGAAAGCAGCGGCCGACGCGCTTTGCAGCCAGCTCGATGCGCAAGGGCAGGGCTGCTTCGTCCGGCCGCGATGAGCGTTTCGGCGGCGGTCTTTGGTTGCGCGGGGATCGCGCTCGATGACGCCGAGCGCGCTTTCTTTCGCGCGGCGCAGCCTTGGGGTTTCATTCTTTTCGCGCGCAACATCGACACGCGGGATCAGGTGCGGCGACTGACCGCGAGCCTACGCGATGCGGCCGGTCACGAAGCGCAAATCCTGATCGACCAGGAAGGCGGCCGCGTCCAACGTCTGCGCCCGCCGCAGTGGCATCGTTATCCGCCCGGCCGCGCCTATGGCACGGTCCATTCCGCCGATACCGAATCCGGCATTGAAGCGGCGCGACTTGGCGCGCGGTTGATCGCCGAGGATCTTCGCGATCTCGGTATCACTATCGACTGCCTGCCAGTTCTCGATGTGCCGGTGCCGGGTGCGCATGATGTGATCGGCGACCGTGCCTATGCACAGACGCCGGACGATGTGGCGGCGCTCGGCCGTGCGGCGGCGGACGGCTTGCTGGCCGGTGGCGTGTTGCCGGTGATGAAGCATATTCCGGGGCATGGCCGCGCCGGTGTCGACAGTCACAAGAGCCTGCCCGTTGTTTCGGCCGCGCGGCGCGAACTCGAGGAAACGGACTTCCGCCCCTTCCGCGCACTGCGCGACCTGCCGCTCGCCATGACGGCGCATGTCGTCTATGCGGCCATCGATCCGGATGTGCCGGCGACCACCTCGAAGAAAGTGATCGGCGAGATCGTGCGCGGCCATATCGGTTTCGACGGCCTGCTGATGTCGGACGATCTTTCGATGGAGGCGTTGGCGGGCGATTTGGGCGCGCGGGCGCGGGCGAGCCTCGCCGCCGGCTGCGACGTCGTCCTGCATTGCAACGGCCGGATGGCGGAGATGGAGGCGGTGGCTGGCGAGGTCCCGTTGCTGGCGGGCATCGCAAGGACCCGCGCCGAATCGGCCGAGGCAATGCGGCTGCGGCGTGCCGAAGCGCTCGACCTCGCGGAAAATCATGCGCGGCTTGCCGAAATTCTGGCGGATTACGGGCAAGATCGCTGGGGATAAACCGATAAACAGGGTACCCGCGCCAGAGGGTGCGCGGTATAAGGGTCAATCGTCCCCGGCCGATGGGCAGAATCGGATCGCGGATGCTTGGGGACTACAAGAATCCGGGTCATATGCACAAGGCAGCCATGAGCGAGGCGCCCACACAAGGCGAAGCTGACGACGGCGCACCGGCAGGCGACGCCGCGGCGGGCGATGCCGTTTCCGGCTTCGAGGAAGGGCCGCCGCGGAGCGCCGCCGATCCCGGCGACATGCTGATCGTCGATCTTGACGGTTTCGAGGGGCCGCTCGACGTCCTGCTGACGCTGGCGCGCAACCAGAAGGTCGACCTCACCCGCATTTCGATCCTGAAACTCGCCGAGCAATATCTCGACTTCATCGCCCATGCGCGGCGGATGGAGCTCGACCTCGCCGCCGACTATCTGGTAATGGCGTCGTGGCTCGCCTACCTGAAATCGAAATTGCTGCTGCCGCCGCCTGAAGAGGAAGAGGGTCCGTCCGGCGCCGAGATGGCTGCGCGCCTTGCGTTCCAGTTGCAGCGGCTGGAGGCGATGCGCAACGCGGCGCAACAGATTTTCGGGCGTCAGTGCCGGTTGGGGCTGCAGGTTTTCCAGCGCGGCGCGCCGGAAGGCATTCGCGTCATCAAGACAAGCAACTATCAGGGAACGCTGTACGAGCTTCTGAAGAGCTATTCCGAGCAGCGCCTGAAAGGTCACGAGACCAAGTGGGAGCCCAAGCGGCTTCCGATCATGGCGATCGAGGCGGCGCGCAAGCGCTTCGAGGCGATGATGGGCATGATGTTCGACTGGGGCCGGATCGACAATTTCCTGCCTGTCGACGAGATGAGCGCGCCGATGCGCCGGTCGGCGATGGCGAGCATGCTGAGCGCAGCGCTGGAGCTTGCGAAGGACGGACACATGGAATTGCGCCAGGCGGGTGCGTTCGCGCCGCTGTTCCTGCGCCGCCGCGAGGCCAAGCCAGACCAGACCCCTCCAGAGAAGACCGAAGAATGACGGACGATACAGTGCAGAATACGGAAGCCGAGGGCGGTATCGAGATGGAAATCGAGGAGGACGAAGGAGGCGGCACGGGCGATGCGCCCGAGAATGTCGTCCGGTTTCCGGTCAACGCGACCGAACATGCGGCGCTGATCCGCATGGTCGAGGCGCTGCTTTTTGCCGCCGCCGAACCACTCGACATCGACAGCATCGCCAGCCGGCTGCCCGAGGGCGCCGATGTCGGTGCTGCGATCGAGGATCTGCAGCAGACCTATGAGGGGCGAGGCATCAATCTGGTTCGCGTCGCCAACAAGTGGATGTTCCGCACCGCCGGCGATCTCGGCTTCCTGATGGAACGCGAAGCGGTCGAGCAGCGGCGCTTGTCGCGGGCCGCAATGGAGACGCTGGCCATCGTCGCCTATCACCAGCCTGTTACGCGCGCTGAAATCGAGGAAATCCGCGGCGTCAGCGTCTCCAAGGGGACGCTTGATGTACTGATGGAAACCGGATGGGTCAGGCTGCGTGGGCGCAAGCGGACGCCGGGCCGGCCGGTGACTTACGGGACGACCGAGGATTTTCTGGTGCATTTCGGGCTCGAAAATGTCGGCGATCTGCCGGGCATCGACGAGTTGAAGGCGGCCGGGCTGCTCGACGGACGGTTGCCGCCCGGCTTCGACGTCCCCAATCCGAGTGAGAGCGGTGGCGAGGGCGACGGCGAATTTGCCGACGAGGAAGAGTATGGCGCGGCGCTCGACGAGCATCTCGCGCAGGATGCGGCGGAAGACAAGTAGCCGGTCCAACTTCGTCCAATATCTGAATTTCGTGATGATTTTCGTTTAATATCAGTTCGCTGTTGTGGTTTGTTAACCATGAATGTCCGCAAAGCGGATGCGGCGCGGAAAATCCGGATTGATGTCGCATTCCAGAGGCGAAACGCCCATATTGGGCAAAGGTAGTGCCGGTTACAGGGGCGCGGTGTTTTCGCGCCGGTGGAGAAAGAAATGCCGAGTTGGACACAAATACTGCTGGTCGTCGTGCTGATCCTTCTGTTGTTCGGCCGGGGCAAGATCTCCGAAATGATGGGTGACTTCGCCAAGGGCATCAAAAGCTTCAAGCGCGGGCTTTCGGATGAGGAAGAGGCCGAAACGGCCGGTTCCGAACCCAAGACCATCGATGCAACGGTCAACCGGGAAGAGAGTGCCGAGGCCAAGAACAAGGCCACCAACAGCTAACGGGCTCGTTTGAACGCGCTCCGGCTCGAGGCATTTCAGAAGTCATATGTTCGATATCGGATGGTCAGAGCTGCTCATCATTGCGGCGGTCGCCATCATCTTCGTCGGTCCGAAGGACTTGCCGCGGATGATGCGTACGATCGGCCGCTATGTGACCAAGGTCAGGTCGATGGCGCGCGAGTTTCAGAGTTCCTTCGAGGACCTGGCGCGCGAAACCGAGCTTGACGAGCTGCGCAAGGAAGTCACCGGCATTCGCGATGCTGCGACGGCGCCGCTGAAGAAGCTCCAGCAGGAAATCGACAAGCCGGTCAAGATCGGCGGGGGTGGCGCCGGCGCCGCGGCGGCGGCAGCCGCATCGGAAGCGCGGGCGGCTGAAATTGCCGCCGGCGAGCCGCCAGAGACCGGCGAAATTTCGCCTGAGATGCAGGAGGCGTTGCGCGAGGCCGAAGCGGTCGAGGCGTTCGGTGTCAGCGATCCGGAGCGCGACGACAAATGAGCGCCAACGCGGCCGTGCCGGAGCCGGAAGACGATGTCGAGGCCTCCCGGGCACCGTTGATCGACCATCTGATCGAGCTGCGTTCGCGGCTGATCCGTTCGGTGATCGCCATTGTGATTGCCTTCGGCGTCTGTTTTGCTTTTGCCGACGACATTTTCAACATTCTGATCAAGCCCTACGAAGCCAGTGTCGGATCGGGGCCGGAAGCGCGTTTCATCTTCACGGCGCCGCAGGAATTCCTGATCACACAGTTGAAGCTCGCCTTTTTCGGCGCGATGTTTCTGGCCTTCCCGATCATCGCCTCGCAGGTCTACATGTTCGTGGCGCCCGGCCTCTACAAGGACGAACGCCACGCCTTCCTGCCATACCTGATCGCAACGCCGATCCTGTTCCTGATCGGTGCGGCGCTGGTTTATTTCGGGGTGATGCCGCTCGCCTTGCAGTTCTTCATGGGCATGCAGCAGGAGGGCGGCGAGGGGCGGGCGGCCATCGAGTTGATGCCGCGGGTCAGCGAATATCTCAGCCTCATCATGACGCTGCTCTTCGCCTTCGGCTTGTGCTTCCAGCTTCCCGTTATCCTGATGCTGCTGGCTCGGATCGGCGTGGTCAACGCAGCCCAGCTCCGCAAGGGACGGCGCTACGCCATCGTCGCCGTTTTCGCCGTTGCGGCCTTCCTGACGCCGCCCGATTTCTTCAGCCAGATCGCGCTCGGCGTGCCGACGCTGTTGCTTTACGAACTGTCGATCTTCGGCGTCGCCTGGACCGAAAAGCGGCAGGCAGCCGCGGCGGAGGAAGAAGCCGCCGAGGCCTGACCCCTGTCTGGACGGTCGAGGCCTTTCCGCCTATACAAGGCGCCGAAACGGGCGGGCGGACCGGAAGTGATTCGGGTTCCGGCCGGCACCTTCGTATCCGTATTTCCCATCATTTTGGGGTGTCATGTTCGACATCAAAGCCATTCGCGACGACGCCCAAGCCTTCGATGCCGGGCTCGCGAAGCGCGGGCTCGAGCCGCAGGCGGCGCGCCTTGCCGAGATCGACGAGCGGCGGCGGAAGATCGTCACCCGTTTGCAGGAGATGCAGCAGCGCCGCAATGACGCCTCGAAACTGATCGGCCAGGCCAAGGCGAAGAAGGACGAAGCGACCGCGCAGAAGCTGATGGACGAGGTCGCGGCGCTGAAGGGCGATCTTCAGAAGGGCGAAGAGGAAGAGCGGCAGGTCAATGCCGAGCTTGAGGCCGCGCTGGCGTCGATCCCCAACATCCCGCTCGATGAAGTGCCGGTCGGTCCGGACGAGAGCGCCAATGTCGAGCACCATCGGAACGGCGCCCCGCGCGCGATGAACTTCGCGCCGCGCGAGCATTTCGATCTCGGCGAGGCGCTGGGCCTCATGGATTTCGAGACGGCGGCGAAGCTTTCCGGCGCGCGCTTCTCGGTGCTGAAGGGTGCGCTTGCCCGGCTCGAACGCGCGATCGGCAATTTCATGGTCGATCTGCATACCAGCGAGTTCGGCTACGAAGAGGTCGCGCCGCCGTTGATGGTGCGCGACGAGGCGATGTTCGGCACGGCGCAATTGCCGAAGTTTGCCGACGATCAGTTTGCGACGTTCAAGGGACAGAGCCGGGACGATCTGGAGAAGTACTGGCTGATCCCGACCGCCGAAGTGCCGCTGACCAACCTGGTGCGCGAAAGCATCTTGTCCGAAGAAGAACTGCCAAAGCGTTTCACGGCTTACACGCCGTGCTTCCGCGCCGAGGCCGGTGCGGCGGGACGCGATACGCGGGGGATGATCCGCCAGCATCAGTTTTCGAAGGTCGAACTGGTTTCGATCACGGCGCCCGAAAAATCGCTCGAAGAGCATGACCGGATGCTGTCCTGCGCCGAGGAAGTGTTGAAGCGGCTCGGGCTGCACTACCGGGTGATGGTGCTGTCGACCGGCGACATGGGATTTGCGGCGCGCAAGACCTACGACATCGAGGTCTGGCTGCCGGGGCAGAATGCCTATCGCGAGATTTCGTCCTGCTCGGTCTGCGGCGACTTCCAGGCGCGGCGGATGAATGCGCGTTACCGGCCGAAAGGCGAGAAGAACACCCGCTTCGTGCACACGCTGAACGGATCCGGCCTTGCGGTCGGGCGGACGCTGGTGGCGGTGATGGAAAATTATCAGCAGGCCGACGGTTCGATCGAGGTGCCGGAGGCGCTGCGGCCCTATATGGGCGGGCTGGAGGTCATTGCGCCTCATGGGTAAGCCTGCATCGAAATCCCTCCGCATTCTGGTCACCAATGACGACGGCATTCATGCGCCTGGTCTCAAGGTGCTGGAGAAGATTGCACACAAGCTGACGCGCGATGTCTGGACCGTCGCGCCGGAGGAGGAGCAGAGCGGTTCGGCGCATTCGCTGTCGCTGGCGAATCCGTTGCGCGTCCGCAAGCTCACCGCCCGGAAATATGCGATCAAGGGCACGCCGTCCGACTGCGTGCTGATGGCGGTGCGCCACATCATGAAGGACAAGGCGCCCGACCTCATTCTCTCGGGCGTCAATCGCGGCCAGAACATCGCCGACGACGTGACCTATTCCGGCACCATCGCAGCGGCGATGGAAGGTACGCAGCTCGGCATCCCGTCGATTGCGCTCAGTCAGGCCTTCGGCTTTGGCGGCAATATGAAACTCAAATGGTCGACGGCCGAACATTTCGCACCCGACATTTTGAAAAAGCTTGTCGCGGCCGGCTGGCCCGCCGATGTGCTCATCAACATCAACTTCCCGGATGTCGTGCCGCAATCGGTGGCAGGCATTGAGGTGACGCGGCAGGGCAAGCGCGATCAGTCGCTGGTCCGCGTCGAGGAGCGGATCGACGCGCGCAACAATCCCTATTACTGGCTGGGCTTCGAGCGCATCCTCAGCAATCCGCCGCAGGGAACGGATCTGCGCGCCATCTACGAAGGGCGCATTTCGATCACGCCGCTGCATATGGATCTCACCCATGCGCGCACGACCAATGCGCTCAATGCCGCGCTGGGGACGATGCCGGTGAAGCGTCCGCGACGGAAAGCGTGAGGTTCCGGTGAGCGACGAGACGCCCATGGACGAGATCGAGCAGGGCAAGATCGAGTTGATCATGGGCCTGCGCCGCCAGGGCATCCGCGACAAGCGTGTGCTGTCGGCGCTTGAGCGTGTGCCGCGCGAAAAGTTCATCAGCGGCACGTTTCGAAAGCAGGCTTACGAAAATCACGCACTGCCCATCGAATGCGGGCAGACGATCAGCCAGCCCTACATCGTCGCCTACATGACCGAGCAGCTTCAGGTCGGCGAGCGGATGAAGGTGCTCGAAATCGGCACGGGGTCGGGCTATCAGGCCGCCGTGCTGGCGCGGCTCTGTCGCCGCGTCTACACGATCGAGCGCTATCGCACGCTGCTGAAAGACGCGCTGAAGCGTTTCGAGGAACTCAACATAAACAACATCACGGCCAAGGTCGGCGATGGCGCACAGGGCTGGCCCGAGCAGGCGCCGTTCGACCGAATCATCGTGACCGCCGCGGCGCCCGCCGTGCCGCAAAAGCTGGTCGAGCAGCTTAAGGAAGGCGGGCTGATGATTGTGCCTGTCGCGGCTTCCGGCGGCCGGGGCGAGCAGAAACTTGTACGGATCGAGCGGACGGGCGAAGGTGTGAAGCGCGAGGAGCTTCTGCCGGTCCGCTTTGTGCCGCTGGTCGAGGGTGTCGCGAAAGAGTCCTGAACGCCTGAGAGGGAGCGG
>JAHBYM010000081.1 GCA_019635975.1 Parvibaculum sp.
TTGCAGCTTCCCGGTCGCGGGACAGCACCACAACCCGCCGCCGTGACGCGCGATGTGGCGGGCGGCCCGGTGCCAGTGGCGCGGCCGGTCACGGGGGTTGCGACAGCTGCAGCGCGGCCGGCGAGCACCACGCCGAGTGTGCCGAAAACGCCGCTGCCAGCAACGCCGGCTGCAACCGGCGGCTTCATCTGGCCGGTCGAGGGGAAGATACTCTCGTCATACGGTCCCAAGGCCAACGGGCTGCACAATGACGGCATCAACATTGCCGCCGAGATGGGCGCGCCCGTCAAGGCCGCGCAAAACGGTGTCGTTGCCTATGCGGGTAATGAGTTGAAGGGCTACGGCAATCTGCTGCTGATCCGCCATGAGGGCGATCTGATCACCGCCTATGCGCATAACAGCAAATTGCTGGTGCAACGCGGCGACACGATCCTGCGCGGCCAGACCATCGCACAGGCCGGCAATTCCGGCAGCGTCGTGACGCCGCAAGTCCATTTCGAGGTTCGCCGGGGCGCCAAGGCGCTCGATCCGATGACCGTGATCGGGCGCTAGCCGAGCTGCTGGCCGAGGCGGCCGGCGAGATCCTGAATGAACTGCCAGGCAACGCGGCCCGAACGCGCACCGCGCGTCGCCGCCCATTCGATCGCTTCGGCATGCAGGCGCTCGTGTTCGACTTTCAAATCATAATGCGCGGCATAGGCTTCGACCATGCCAAGGAATTCGGCCTGGCTGCAATTGTGAAAGCCGAGCCAGAGGCCGAACCGGTCAGAGAGCGAGACTTTTTCTTCGACCGCTTCCGATGGATTGATCGCCGTCGAACGCTCGTTTTCCACCATGTCGCGGGGCATCAAGTGGCGGCGGTTCGATGTCGCGTAGAAGATCACGTTGCGCGGCCGGCCCTCGATGCCACCCTCAAGCACCGCCTTCAGCGACTTGTAGCTGGTGTCGTCGTGATCGAAGGAGAGGTCGTCGCAAAAGACGATGGCCGGACGGGTTTGTCCGCGCAGAAGCGACATCAGGCGCGGCAGGCTTTCAATGTCCTCGCGATGAATTTCGATCAGGATCAGGCTGTGCGGCGTTTCCTCGTTGATGGCCGCATGCGCCGCCTTGACGAGCGAACTCTTGCCCATGCCGCGTGCGCCCCAGAGCAGTGCATTGTTGGCGGGCAGGCCGCGCGCGAAACGGCGTGTATTGTCGAGCAGTATGTCGCGCACCCTGTCGATGCCTTTCAGCAGCGGCAGGTCGACCCGTGCGACCTCGGCGACCGGCTCGGGCATTTCGGCCTCGGCATTCCAGACATAGGCGTCGGCAACGGTGAAATCCGCCTCGTCGGCCCGCGGCGGCGCAATCCGTTCGAGCGCATCGGCGATGCGGCCGAGCAGGGTTTCTGTGCTGGATTTGTCGGTCATATGGGCTTGCCGGAGAACGGTCCAATGGGAGCAGGGGATGCGGACCCTAGCACCTCGGACCTTGCGCGAAAATCCCTGTCCTTGCCGGAGCTTAGCCGAAGCGCGGGGCCCGCCTGGCGACGGTTTGCAAATGCCCTGACGGCGGCTATAGTCCGCCGCAATCCAGCGCAGGCCGGCCCGGCCCGCCGCAGGACAGACAGTCGAAACAGGAGAAATCGATGGGTGGCGGCGGTACTTCGGAATTCTTGATCTCGCTCTTCCCGTTTATCGCGCTGTTCGCGATCATGTATTTCCTCATCCTGCGCCCCCAGCAGAAGCGCATGAGGCTGCATCGCGAGATGGTCGCCAATGTCCGCCGCGGCGATGTCGTGGTGACGGCGGGGGGGCTCATCGGCAAGGTCGTCAAGGTCGAGGACACCGAGGCTCAGGTCGAAATCGCCGATGGCGTACGGGTGCGCGTGGTCAAGACCACGCTGACGGATGTGCGCTCGAAGTCGGAACCCGTGCCTGCCAACGCCAATACTCCTTCCTGACACCCTTAGCGGGAGCCGCCCGACAAGGGGGGACATGCCGATATGCTGCATTTCGAAAGCTGGAAAATAACGCTCATCGTTTTGCTGTGTGCGGCGGGGCTAGCCTATTCAGCGCCTAATTTCGTGCCGCGGGATTCGCTTGAAGGCGTTCCGGGCTGGCTGCCGAACCAGCAGATCAATCTCGGTCTCGATCTTCGGGGCGGCTCCTATATGCTGCTTGAGGTCGATACGAGCTCGCTGATCCAGGATCGGCTGCAATCGCTGGTCAACGATGTTCGCGCAGCGCTTCGCAGCGAACGCATTCTCTATACCGGCCTCGGCATCCGCAATTCCGAGGTGACGGTTCGCATCACTCAGCCGGACGACGTTCAGAAGGCACGTGAGGCGATTGACGGCGTCGGCACGACGGTTGCCGGCAATGTGTTTTCGGCCGTACCGGAGCGCGACATCGCGGTCAGCGTCAACGGCCAGAACATCACGGTGGTACTGACGGAGCCCGCGATTGTCGCGCGCACGCAGTCGGCCGTTCAACAATCCATCGAAATCGTCCGTCGCCGCATTGATGAGCTCGGCACCACGGAGCCGGTTATTCAGCAGCAGGGCACGAGCCGCATTCTGGTGCAAGTGCCCGGCCTCGACGATCCGCAGCGACTGAAGGAACTTCTCGGCCAGACGGCGAAAATGAATTTCCGGCTGGTCAGTAACGCCATGTCCGGCGAGCAGGCGCTCGCGACACGCACCGTTCCGACGGGTACTGAAATCCTTTTCATGGCTGAATCACCAGATGTGCCGGTTCTGGTCGAGCGGCGGATCATGGTCGGTGGCGACCGGCTGGTCGATGCGCAACCGGCCTTCGACCAGCAAACGGGCGCGCCGGTCGTCAACTTCCGCTTCGACTCGACAGGTGCGCGGCAATTTGGCGAAGTGACGCGCACGAGCGTGGGTCGTCCATTTGCCATCGTTCTCGACGGCAAGGTGATCAGCGCGCCGGTGATCCGCGAACCGATCATGGGCGGCTCGGGCCAGATCAGCGGCAATTTCACAGTGCAGGCGGCCAACGATCTCGCGATCCTGCTGCGCGCCGGCGCACTGCCGGCGCCGCTCAATGTGCTTGAGGAGCGGACGGTCGGTCCGGGGCTCGGCGCGGACTCGATCGCGGCCGGCGAGATCGCTGCGGTGATCGGCAGTGTAGCGGTCGTCGCCTTCATGATCGCGAGCTACGGATTTTTTGGCGTTTTGGCCGTGGTGGCCCTGACCCTCAACATGGCGATGATCTTTGCCGTGCTGTCCGTGCTGCAGGCGACGCTCACTTTGCCGGGCATTGCCGGCATCGTGTTGACCATCGGCATGGCGGTCGATGCCAATGTGCTGATTTACGAGCGTATACGCGAGGAAATCGCGGCTGGAAAGAGTCCCGTGCCCGCGATCGAAACCGGCTACAACAGGGCATTGTCGTCCATTCTCGATGCCAACATCACGACGCTGATTTCAGCCGCTATCCTGTTTCAGATGGGATCGGGACCTGTGCGCGGCTTTGCGGTTACGCTCGGTATCGGCATCATCACTTCCGTCTTTACCGCCTACACCGTCAACCGCTTGATGCTTTCGGTCTGGATACGCCACCGGCGGCCGAAGACGATTTATCTGTGACCGCCGGGACGGAGCCAGACACATGCGACATCTCAAGCTGATTTCGGACGATACGCATATTCCGTTCGTCAAATTTCGTCGGATCGCGGTGGCGTTTTCACTTTTGGTCATTGCGGCGTCGGTGGCGCTTTTCTTCGCGCGGGGGCTCAATTTCGGCATCGACTTCAAGGGCGGTATCATGATTGAGATCGCCACAGACGGACCGGCGGATCTCACGCAATTGCGCGCGACGATGGGCGGCCTCGGACTTGGTGAGGTTCAGATTCAGGAGTTCGGTCAGGCCGACGACGTCTTGATCCGCATTCCATCGCCAGCCGAAGGCGGCGAGGCCGCGTCGCAGGAAGTCGTCAATACCGTGCGTGCTGCGCTCGACGATGTGGTGGTCGAATACCGGCGCGTCGAAGTGGTGGGTCCGCAGGTCAGCGGCGAGCTTGTCCGCAGCGGCGTCATCGCCGTCGTACTCGCGATGGCGCTGATGCTTGTCTATATCTGGTTCCGCTTCGAGTGGCAGTTCAGTCTCGGCGCGATCGTCTCGCTGGTTCACGACGTTTTTGCGACCATTGGAATTCTTTGCATCCTGCAGATCGAATTCAATCTGCAGATGATTGCCGCCATTCTGACCATTGTCGGCTATTCGATGAACGACACTGTCATCGTTTATGATCGTGTCCGGGAGAACTTGCGCAAATACAAGAAGATGGACCTTGCCGAGCTGGTCGATCTGTCCATCAATCAGACCTTGTCGCGCACCGTCATCACCTCGGGCACGACGTTGCTTGCGCTGCTAGCGCTCTTCGTCTTCGGCGGCGAAGTATTGCGCGGCTTCACCTTCGCGATGATTTTCGGCATTCTGGTCGGCACCTACTCGTCGATCTTCATCGCCGCTCCGGTCATTCTGGCGGTCGGCGTGTCGCGCGACTGGTCAGGCAACACGACAGGCAAGACGGCGGAGGGTAAGTCCGGGGCAAAGGCGTGAGCGATGGCCCATCGGGCATGAAGCCACGCTTTTCCGGACAACCGCCGGTGGACGCCTATGGCGATGGCGGCTTTCGCCTCGAAGGACAGCGTTTCGAAGGTTCGATCATCGTCACACCGCAAGGCCTGCATCCCTGGTCCGTTGCCGTGATCGGCGATGTCGCGGTGGCTTCTCTTGCCGCTCTGACCGATGCGGCCGGCACTTTCGACTTTCTGCTTGTCGGTTCCGGCGAAACCTTTGCGCGGTTTCCGGCGCAGGTACAAAAGCATCTCGAATCGCAGGGGCTTTTCCCGGATATGATGGCGACCGCGGCGGCCTGCCGGACCTACAACATGATGCTTGCTGAAAATCGCCGCGTTGCCGCTGCGCTGATTGCCGTATTCTGATTGTGGGTTCTCGTGGGCTTGGCTTTTACGGCGGAAACTCCTAGTTTTCATGCCAGTATCGCGACATTGAGTCGCGCCGGTTTCGGCATCCGATCCGGACGCCCTCCACGAGGCCGAGGCCGGAGGCGGCGCCGGGCAATCAGACGGGGAGGACCAACATGGCTGCCATTCTCACATCGCTCCGCAACACGGTGATCGCCGGCTTCGTGCTGGCGGCGGTCCTGGTGCTGCTCTATCTCAACGGTGGCGGGTCGCTTGGCGATTACGCCTTCTGGGCATTTTTCTTCCGCTGGCTGCATGTAATCAGCGGTGTGATGTGGATCGGTCTGCTCTGGTATTTCAATTTCGTGCAAATCCCGTCCATGCCGAAGATTCCGGACGACCAGAAGCCGGCAATCGGCAAGGTGATCGCGCCCGAAGCCCTGTTCTGGTTCCGCTGGGGCGCGATGGCGACCATCGTCACCGGCATCATCGTTGCTCACATGAACGGCTATCTGCTCGACGCCTACACGCTCGGCGCGATGTCCGGTTTCATGGTGCCGAAGAACATTGCCATCGGCATCGGCATGTGGCTGGGTACGATCATGTGGTTCAACGTCTGGTTCGTGATATGGCCGAACCAGAAAATCGCGCTCGGCATCGTCGACGGACCGGCCGAGGCGAAGCCGGCGGCAGCGCGCACCGCGATGCTCTTCTCGCGCACCAACACCCTGCTCTCGATCCCGATGCTCTTCGCGATGGTTTCGGCGCAGAACATCTACTGATCGAGCAGGCACAGACAAACAAGGGCGGGGCTGCCACGAAGGCGGCCCCGTTTTCGTTGAGGAAGCGGCATGACGCAGACAGCAACGGCGTTCGCAGCCTGTTTCAAAGAAGTCCGGCGGCACGACCATGACCGGTTTCTGACGGTGCTGCTGGCGCCTGAGCCAGCGCGCGATGCGCTGCTCGCGCTATATGCGTTCAACATCGAGATCGCGCGCATCCCCGAAGCGGTCAGCGAACCGATGATGGGGCAGATAAGGCTGCAATGGTGGCGCGAAACCGTTGAAGGCCTCGACCGGGGCGAGACGCGCGGCCATGCGGTTGCCGAAGCTCTGGCCACAACCGACTTGCCGCGCGAGGGCCTGTTGGCGCTGATCGATGCGCGCGAACGCGATCTGTCGGAAGAACCCTTTGCCGATCTTGTTGCGCTCGAAACCTATGCGGCCGCAACTTCGGCGGAGGTTGTGCGTCTTGCCTGCGTGGCTCTGGGCACGGCAGCGCCCGAGAGCGCCGTTTGCAATGCCGGCATCGCCTACGCGCTCACAGGCCTGCTCCGAGCCTTACCGCTTCACGCCTCGCAAGGACGGCTTTATATGCCGGCCGACCTGTTGCGTCTTCACGATATCGATCCGCATACGATTCTGACAGGACGGATGACGGAGGGCTTGCGCGGCGTCATGTGCGATGTCGCGGACCGGGCGCGGACGCTACTTTCCGAAGCCCGGCGCGAACCGCTGCCGCGCGCCGCATTGCCGGCGCTTCTCCCTGCAGTTCTGTGCGAGCGGTATCTCGAATTGGTAACGGCACCGGGCTTCGACCCGTTTCATCGGTCGAGCGACGTACCCGCGTTCCGGCGTCAGTTGCGGCTACTGCGCGCGAAAATTATCGGACGCATCTGACTATTCGGCCGCTTGTGCCTTCGGATGGAGCCAGCGCTCGAGGTCGTGCAGCGCCCGCGAGGTATAGGCGCGTTTGCGGGCAGGGGCCTTGGCCTTGCCGCGCGGGCGCTTGCCGTATTCGTCGAGCGGCACTTCGGGCGGCGGGAAGAGGCCGAAATTGACGTTCATCGGCTGAAAGGTCGTCGCGTCGGCGTCGCCGGTGATATGCGCCAGCAATGCGCCGAGTGCGGTCGTGCGCGGTGGTGGACAGACCGCGCCGCCGAGACGTTCGGCGGCGGCAAAGCGGCCGGCAAGCAGTCCCATCGCACCGCTTTCGACATAGCCCTCAACGCCCGTGATCTGCCCGGCAAAGCGCAGACGCGGCTCCTTCGCCAGCCGCATCGTGGCGTCTAGCAGCTTCGGGCTGTTGAGGAAGGTGTTGCGGTGCAGACCGCCCAGCCGGGCGAATTCGGCGCCTTCAAGTCCGGGTATCGTGCGGAAGATGCGTGTCTGCTCGCCATGCTTCAGCTTGGTCTGAAAGCCGACCATGTTGTAGAGCGTGCCGAGCTTGTTGTCCTGACGGAGCTGGATGACGGCATAGGGCTTTTTGTCCGGCTTGTGCGGATTGGTGAGGCCGACCGGCTTCATCGGCCCGAAGCGCAGCGTCTCGGGCCCGCGCTCCGCCATCACCTCGATCGGCAGGCACCCGTCGAAATAGGGCGTCGTCTTTTCCCATTCCTTGAATTCGGTCTTGCCGCCCGCCAGCAGCGCTTCGATGAAGGCGGTGTATTGCTCACGCGTCAGCGGGCAATTGATGTAGTCCTTGCCCGCGCCGCCTTCGCCGGTCACGCCGGCGCTTTCCTTGTCGTAGCGCGACTGATACCAGCAGACCGACATGTCGACCGAGTCGCGATGGATGATGGGCGCGATGGCGTCGAAGAAAGCGAGTTCTTCCGCGCCGGTCAGCTCGGCAATGGCCTTGCCGAGCGCGTCGGACGTCAGCGGCCCTGTGGCGACGACCACATTGTCCCAGTCGGCCGGCGGCAGACCGGCGATCTCGCCGCGCTCGACCGTCACCAGCGGATGCGCCGCCAGTTTGTCGGTCACATAGCCGGAGAAAATGTCGCGGTCGACGGCCAGCGCGCCGCCGGCCGGCACGCGCGCCACGACAGCAGCTTCCATCAGCAGCGATCCGGCGCGCCGCATCTCCTCATGCAGCAGGCCGACCGCGTTCAACTCATGGTCGTCGGAACGGAACGAGTTGGAGCAGACCAACTCCGCAAAGCCGTCCGTATGATGGGCGTCGGTCTTCACCACCGGCCGCATTTCGTGCAGGACCACGGGAACGCCCGCCGAGACGAGCTGCCATGTGGCCTCGGAACCGGCCATGCCGGCGCCGATTACGTGGACGGGTTTGATGCTGTCGCTCATGGGGCAGGAAATAGCACTCAGGCCGCGTCAGTTCCACATCTTCGGCTTGCGGCCCGCCCAGGGCAATTCCTTCTCCAGTTGTGCGGCGAGACGGAAGAGGGTCGCCTCGTCGGCATAGCGGCCGGTGAACATCATGCCGATGGGCAGGCCATTTTCGGATTCCCAGAGCGGCAGCGACAGCGAGGGCTGGCCGGTGAAGTTGAAGGGCGGGGTGAAGGGGAAGACCTGGCCCTGCCGCTTGTTCAGTTCCCGTGCCTCCTGATCGGGCCCGAGATGGCCGATTTCGGGCTGCAACTGACCGAGCACCGGACAGAGATAGACGTCGACGTCCTCGAAAACGCCGAGGATCTGCCGGTTCATCAGGCGAAGCTGCTGCCAGCCCCACATGGCCTGCGCGCCGGAGAGTTTCTGCCCGTTGCGGAAACCCGCCCAGGTCAGCGGCTCAAGCTCATGCTCTTCCGGTTCGCGGCCCATTTTTTCGATCCGGCGCAGCATGCCGGCGGCGAAGTTCGATCCGGATACGGCGCCTTGCGCGCGATAAAGCTGGCGATAGTCGATGCCCAGCCCGCGCGGGCGGACGTCATGGCCGAGCTTCGCCAGCGCGTCGGCCGTGCGCTCCAGCGCCGCCTGGATTTCCGGGTGGATCGGCTTGCCGTTCGGCGTCTCGCCCGACCAGGCGATTTTCAGCTTGCCGGGGCTTTTGGTGATTTCTTCCATATAGGGGCGCGCCTTCGGCGGCGGCGCGTAGGGCGAGGCGGGTTCGGGATAGCCCGTCGCGTCAAGCATTGCGGCGCTGTCGCGCACGGTCCGGCTCACCACATGATCGACACTGAAACCAATGGCGCGGTCATAGTCTTCCGGGCCTTGCGGGTTGCGGTCGCGCGTTATCTTCATGCCGACAAGGCCGCAACAGGCGGCCGGAATGCGGATCGAGCCGAGCCCGTCCGAAGCATGCGCGAGCGGCAGGATGCCGGCGCCAACAGCCGACGCGGCACCGCCCGACGAGCCGCCCGAAATGCGGTTCGGGTCCCAGGGGTTGCGGCAGGGGCCGAGCAGGCGCGATTCCGTGGTGCCGGTGATGCCGTATTCGGGCGTATTGGTCTTGCCGAACAGCACGGTACCGGCGGCGCGGAAGCGCGTCACCAGCGTGCTGTCGTGATCATCGACAACATCGGCGACGAAGCGGCTGCCGCTCGAACGCCGCCAGCCCTTCACCGGCGATCCGAGATCCTTGATCAGGAAGGGCACGCCCTTGAACGGTCCGTCGGGCAGCTTTCCCTTGGCGACATCGCGGGCCTCGTCATAGGCCTCGAAGACGATGGCGTTGAGGGTCGGGTTGTGGCGCTCGGCGCGCTCGATGGCGGCGTCGATCAGTTCGAGCGGCGTCACCTTGCCTTTGGTCACAAGCTCCGCAAGACCCAGCCCGTCATAATCCGCATATTCGGCAAATCCCATTGTGTCTCTCCCTTGCCGCAATTCAGTTCCAGATTTTCGGATGCTTGTCCTTCCAGGGCCGCGCTTCTTCCAGTTGCGCGGCGAGGCGGATCAGGCCGGCCTCGTCGCCGAAACGTCCGGCGAACATGATGCCGACCGGCAAACCGTCTTCCGTCCAGTGCAGCGGCAGCGAGATCGCCGGCTGGCCTGTCGCATTTTCGATGGCGGTAAAGGGAACGTAGTCGATGATCGGCGCGAAGGCCTTCACCGGGTCGCGTTCGTGAATGTCGATGCTGCCGATCTTCAGCGGCGGCGCACCGAGCGTCGGCGTCATCCACGCATCGTAGGATTCCATGAAATGCGCGATGGCGCGCGACATGCCCTGCAACTGCGCAATCGCCATCTGGTACTGGACGGCCGTGACCTGTTTGCCGGCCTGATAGAGCCCCCAGGTCAATCCCTCGATCTCGTTGTCGTTGGGCTGCTTGCCGGTCAACATCGCAAAGCCGTCGATCTGCAGCGCGAGCCCGGCGGCCCACAGCGCCATGAAGGATTGCGAGAGGAGTTCATTGGTCAGCGGCGGCGCCGCTTCCTCGACCTCATGGCCGAGATCGCGCAGCAGCTTCGCCGTTTCCTCGATGCCCTTGACGCATTCGGGATGCACTTTCTTTCCGGCCGTGTCGGTCACCGAATAGGCGATGCGGAGCTTGCCCGTCTTGCGGCCGACTTCCTCGGCGAAGGGGCGTTCGTTCGGCGGTGCGAAATAAGGATCGCCGAGTTCCGGTCCCGAGGTGCAATCGAGCATGGTCGCCGTGTCGCGCACACTGCGCGAAACAATGTGCTCGTGGATCAGCCCGCCCATGATGTCGCCCATGTCCGGGCCCAGCGGATTGCGCGCCCGCGTCGGTTTCAGCCCGACAAGACCACAACAGGCCGCCGGAATGCGGATCGAGCCGCCGCCGTCATTGGCATGGGCAATCGGCACGATGCCGGCCGCCACCGCCGCCGCCGAACCGCCGGAAGAACCGCCGGTCGAGTAATCCGTGTTCCAGGGGTTGCGCGCCGGGCCGTAGAGCGCCGATTCCGTCGTCGGCAGCAGTCCGCATTCGGGCACATTGGTTTTACCGAGGATGACGACGCCGGATTGCTTGAAACGCGCTGTCAGTGTCCCGTCATGCGGTGCCGGAATGCCACTCAGGAATCGCGAACCGTTCTGCGTCGACACACCTTCGAGGTCGCCCAGAATATCCTTCAGCAGGAAGGGTACGCCCTCGAACGGACCGCTGGCCGGCTTCTTCGCCGCTTCGCGACCGCGGTCGTAGATTTTGGTGACAACCGCATTCAGCGCCGGATTGTGCTTTTCGATGCGGGAGATGGCCTCTTCGGCCAGATCGGTCGCACTGACTTCTTTCCGGCGCACCAGATCGGCGAGCCCCAAACCGTCATAAGATGCATACTCGGAAAAACCCATGCCCTCTCCCTCCCGGTCTTTTCTTGGGACGGAAGCTTAGCGGTTGGGGCCCGCGCGTCAAACCGGCGGCAGATCAGACGAGGGTCCAGGGGTAGGGCGGTGGCCCCTCGAATTCCGGACCTTCCAGCGCCGGTTCTTCACCGGCTGTCCATGATTTCACGGTGAAGCGCGCGCGTCGCAACACATCCGCGCCTTCGGGGCCCGCGTCGCGGGTCACGTCGCCGACATTGACCTGCTCGACCTTCACCGCCGCGTCGGTCAGGGTCACGAGCGAATAACCGTGTCCGTCCGAGTCCATGTAGTCGAGGCCGGGGCTCGCGCGTTCATTCCGCACCATGTCGCGCAGATAGGCCGAGTCCGAATAATTGACGAGAATGCCGGCGCGCAAGCCGTTTACGAGTGTGTTGTTCCAGTTCTCTAACTTCGCGCCGTCGCGATCCAGCATCACGGCGCGATGAAAGAAACCGCTGTTGCG
>JAHBYM010000082.1 GCA_019635975.1 Parvibaculum sp.
TGCGAGCCCTTTCACAAGGGCGGGCGGCTGATGGTCTGGCAGACGAAAATCACCCGCGGCGACGGACGCCTCTGCGCCGTCGTCACGCAGAGCCAGATGGTGCTGGAACCGAAGAAGCAGGATTAGCGCTCTTCGGGCATGCCGAGTTCGGGCAGTTCGGGCACCTCTTCCTCGCGGGCCGCGCGGCCGGCATTGCGGGTCGAAAGCCGCCGCCAGGCCCAGTTGACGCGTGCCTCGCCGCGGAAGACCCGGCCTGTCACCACCACCTGTTCGGCGCGCCGCGTCGTGTCGCCGGAGCCGAGATAAACGCTTTCCTCGATCGCGATTTCGCATTCGCCGCCGCCTGCGCGGGCGCGGAACTGCCAGCCGTCGCCGTTCGAAAGCATCACCAGCACGTTCGAGCGGTCGTGCGCCAGCGAGGCTTTCGCATCGGGGTGCAGATGGAAGCGGATGGTGAAGCCCGGATCGGCGGGCGGCTTCGCCCAGAAGCGCCGCTGCCAGGGCAGGGCGCGGGCGGGCGGCGCTTCCTCCAGCATGTCCTCGCCGCGCAAATCTTCGCCGGTCGCCGAAAGAAAAAGACGCCGGCGATGCAGAAATCCGAAGTTCCCTGCATAGCCGTCATGCGCCATGTCGAGCCAGACGCCGGCTTCGTTTTCGTTGCGGCGGCTTTCGACGCGGGTCGGCCCTTCCATGATGCGGGCGCCCAGCAGCGCGCGCGATATTTTTCCGCGCAGCATGCGCGCCGAGGATGTGTCGGCAAGCACCAGCGTCGAATGCGCGGCGGTGGCGCGGCTGGCGGCTTCCCAGTCGGGGCCCAGCACCTTCGTCGCGCCGCAATTGACGATCATGCGGGCGCGACCGACGCTCATTTCGAAGGAGAGGCAGCCCGCATGCGCCTCGTGGCTGAAGGGGCCGGGCGGCGGCTTGCCGGCATCGACGACGAGGCCGGCCGGCCCGGCGGCGAGCCGCTGATAGCCCGAATGGGGCGCGTAGCCGAAGGGACGCCCCTTGGTGTCGTCGCGTTCGAGCACCGCGTCGATCGCGCCTTCCGGCCCCTCGGTCGAACCGTTGAAAAGCGCCAGCCGTCCATCGCCATGGCGGAAGAAGCGCAGCATCGGCATCATTCGATCGATCGCGTCGCGGATCGGCTTCGGCACTTCGATGCGCCGCGTGGTCAGGGCTTCGCGCAACGAAAGGAGATCGAGCAGGATCGACAATTGGGCCGACGGGTTGCGGCTGACATGGCCGCCATCGGGAAGGATCTGCCGGTTCAACTCGCGGCAGAGAAGCGCGATGCCTTTCTTCAACCGCCTGTGGCCCTCCGAAAGACAGAGACCCGAAAAGGCGAGGCCGATGGCCGCGACGATGCGCGGTTCGCCGGCCGGTGCCATCGCGGCGACGCGCGAAAGGTGGCGCGCCTGGCGGGCCATGTTGCGCAGCAATGTCGAGCGATAGACGAGTTCCGTGCCGTCGATGATCAGAGCGCCGTTCGCGACCCAGGAGGTCAGGCGGCGACCGATCACCTGCGGGCGCCAGGCAACGGCGTGCCAGTTGCCTTCGGTGGAGATCCAGTCGGCGACGAGCTTCTGCGCATAGGCGCGGGCCGCATCGCCCGTGCCCGCCGCATGGGCGGTCGTGAAATGACGCAGCCAGGAGAAGCCGTGCAGTTCCTCCGCCCAGGTTTCGCTCGGCGGATCGGCGGCGAAGGGCGAGGAACCGCCCGGTGCGCGCAATTGCCCGCCGGGCAGGAACCACAATCCTTGAAAGAGCGCGTCGGCCTTGGAAGCGCGGCCGGGCCGGAGTTCGGCCGGATAGAGCACCATGTGATCGGGCATCGGCCCGCGCAGCGTCTGGCCGTAGAGCCAGCTTCCGAAGGCGCGGGCAAGGCCTGCATCGCGAATGCGAATGATCGCGGCGGCGGCGAGGTCCGCGGCGCGATTTCCCGACGCCGCGCCGGCGCGGGCCAGCGCCTGTGCCTTGCTCTCCCGGTCGGTTCTCGCGCCTTCAATGGTCATGGACCGACGGTCGCCTCCGGAAAGGGTTCGCCGCGCGCGCTACCGGGCGCCGCGCAACGTCGCGATGTTTTTCGCATAGGCGGAAGGTCCGCCCTTGAATGTCGCGGTGCCGGCAACCAGCACATCGGCGCCGGCGGCAATCGCGCGCGGCGCCGTTTCGAAATTGATGCCGCCATCGACTTCGAGGTCGACGGCGCGTCCCGACGCATCGATCCGCTTGCGGATGGTTTCGATGCGCGGCAACTGGCTCTCGATGAAGCTCTGGCCGCCGAAGCCCGGATTGACCGACATCACGAGTACGAGGTCGATGTCGCCGAGAAGCGGCCACAAGGCTTCGAGCGGCGTGCCGGGATTGAGCGACAGTCCCGGTTTGCAGCCCGCCGCCCGGATCGCCTGGATCGTGCGGTGCGGATGGGCGCCGGCTTCCGGGTGAAACGTAATGATGTCGGCGCCCGCGCCCGCGAAGGCCTCGATGTAAGGATCGACCGGCGCGATCATCAGATGCACGTCGAAGACCTTGTCGGAATGGGGCCTCAGCGCCTTAACGACATCGGGGCCGATGGTGATGTTCGGCACGAAATGCCCGTCCATCACATCGACATGGATGTAGTCGGCACCGGCGTCCGTTATGGCGCGCACTTCCTCGCCCAGCCGGGCGAAGTCGGAGGCCAGTATCGACGGGGCGATCTTGATGCCGCTCATGGCCGAAGCTCTCTCGGTCGGGGGTGTCCGAATTGCCGGCTTGGACAGTTCGGGCTTCTGATTTCAGTGATTAACAGCTAGATTCCTGCGGCGCAAGAATGAGCGGCGCCGGCCGGCTGGCCGGGCTGCGAGGAGAACCAGTGACGTCAGCACAGCCGCAGCACGGCCCGGTATTGAGTTTCCGTCAGCGGCTCACCTGGATTGCCCATTTCTTCAAGGCGGTGGTCCGCCAGTATCTGCGCCCGATGGAGCGTGTGCTGCGGCCGCTTCTGCCCGAGGACGGGGTCGCGGTCGATGTCGGCGCGCATGCCGGCCATTATTCCAAGGTGCTTGCGCGCCTCGTGCCGCGGGGCCGCGTCTATGCTTTCGAGCCCGGTGCTTATGCGCATTCGCTCTTGAGGCTCGTCGCAGCTGTCCTCCGTCTTTCCAATGTGACCATTGTTCCCGCGGGACTGTCCGACCGTCCCGGCGCCGAGGTTCTGCATGTGCCGATCAAACGCCGGGGCACGGTCGGGTTCGGCCTCTCGCATCTCGGCGCTGATACAAGCGGCCGGGCAACGGTTGAAGAGGAGATCCGCCTGACCACCCTCGATCACTTTGCCGAGGAGGCGGGACTTGCGCGGCTCGATTTCATCAAGGTCGATATCGAGGGCTGGGAAGCACATTTCCTGCGCGGCGCAATGAAGACGGTTGAGCGTTTCAGGCCGGTCATGCAGTTCGAAATCCAGGACGAGATGCTGGCGCGGGCGGGCTCGACACATGCGGAGATTTTCGACGCGCTGGCGCCGCTTGGCTACCGCGTTTTCAGGCTGACCAGCCAGCACGGACCCGGCATCGAGCCGGTCGACGGATTTGTATATTCGGCCGACTATATCTTTGTGCCGGCCGAAAAGGCCGCGCTCGTGCCGCTGTCCTGAAGGTCAGCGCTTGCGCGCTATCACGCGCAGGCCGGGTTTCAGATAGAACTCGAACTTGACGACGTCGAAGCCGTGACGATCCAGAAAACGGCGCATTGCGTCGCGCGTAAAATAGATCAGATGATCCGGCGGAAACACTTCGTCCCAGTCGGTGAACTTCTTCGGCACGCGCCAGTGTCCGGCGTCGGGCGTCGTCAGATAGAGCACCGCTCCCGAATTGACCCGTGGAGTGAGCGCGGCGAAATATGCGTGCGGATCGGAGATATGTTCGATCACCTCGGCTGAATAGATGAAATCGAAGTTCCCCCATTCAGGCGGCAGGCTTTCGATCGGCCCGGCATGATAGTCTCCGCCCGGAAACAGGTTGCGTGCAATGCCGACGCTCTCTTTGTCGATGTCGATGCCGTAGGCTTCGAGGCCGAGTTCGCGTGCGGCCTCGACCGCGGTTCCGACATTGCAGCCGACATCGAGAAAGCGTTTTCCCGGTGCGCGCTTCATATAGCGGCGGATGCGGCGGCGGGCGCGTTGCACCTTGCGTTTGGCTTTGCCGGCATAGCTCTGGTTCGATCCGTACTGGTCGTAGATCGCCGTGATTTCGGCCGCGCCGGGCATCGGGTGAACGAAGGAAAAGCCGCATTCGCGGCAGCCGAATAATGCATGACCCTTGTGCGCGCCGAGCGGTGTAAACTCGGTACCGCCGCAGATCATGCAGCGCGTGGGCATTCCGGTCTGTGTCGCGGTATTGGGCACGATGCGAAAGCTCCCCCGTTTTCGGCGTGGCCAGACTGCATATCGCCGCTGCCGCCGTCAAATGGAAAGCCCGGGTTCAGCCCGGGCGGACGAGCCGCGCCGCATAAAATCCGTCCATGCCGCCTTGATCGCCGAGATGGCAGGGAAGGCTGCGCAGGTCGCCTGCGGCGGTGACGATGCCGTCGATATTGCCGAGTTCCACCGCGCGCGCGGGCTCGCGGCGAAAGCCGGTATGCGTATCCAGAAATTCCTCGATGCGAGCGACGCCTTCTTCCGGCTCCAGCGAGCAGGTGCAATAGACAAGCATGCCCCCCGGCGCCACCAGCGTCGCGGCATGGGCGAGAAGCTTCGTCTGCAATCGCGCCAGCTTGTCGCGGTCGGCGGGCGATTTCAGATGCAGCACGTCGGGGTGGCGGCGCGCCGTGCCGGTCGCGGTGCAGGGCGCGTCGAGCAACACGCGCTCCCATGTGCGGCCGGGTGCGAAGGCGCCCGCATCGGCGACGATCGTTTCGGCTTCGAGGCCGAGCCGCGTCAGATTGTCCTTCAGCCGTTCGAGGCGCGGGCCTGAGCGGTCGAGCGCCGTCACGCGCGCGCCGGCGGCCGCAAGCGCCGCCGTCTTGCCGCCCGGTGCGGCGCAGAGGTCGAGCA
This sequence comes from Parvibaculum sp., assembly GCA_019635975.1. Classification (GTDB taxonomy): domain Bacteria; phylum Pseudomonadota; class Alphaproteobacteria; order Parvibaculales; family Parvibaculaceae; genus Parvibaculum. The sequence goes on from JAHBYM010000082.1 coordinate 5,033, forward strand.
CCTCGCGGCCGGTCACGTCGCCGAGCAGCTTTGCCGGCAGCGCGGCGGCGGCATCCTGCACCCACCAGGCGCCTTCGGCGAAGCCCGGCAGCGCTTCGATGCGGCCGGCGCCCTTGAGGCGCAACGTGCCGGCGGCCAGAATTTCGGCGTTGAGTTCCGCGGCCCAACGTTCGTGTTCGTCTGCGCGCTTCACCGAGATGTCGAGCGGCGGATCTGCGTAATGTGCGCGTATGATCGCCCGCGCCGTCGTTTCGCCGTAAGTCCTCACCCAGTTTTCCCAGAGCCAGTCCGGCGTATCGAGACGTTCCGCATCGAGAGTATCGAGGATTTCCTTGCCCTCGCGCGCGAGGCGGCGCAGCACCGCATTGACCAGCGATTTGAAATGCCGCGCGGCGCTGTCATGGGCCGCCGCCTCGACGCCGCTGTCGACGGCGGCATGGGCGGCGACACTGAGAAAAAGAATTTCGGCGGCGCCGGCGCGCAGGATGTTTTGCGTCGGACCGGCGCGTTTCGGCAATTCCCTGTCGAGCATCTGTGTCAGCACATGATCGATGGTGCCGAGGCGGCGCAGCGTCGTTGCCGCGATCAGGCGTGCAAAGGCGCGGTCGCGCGAGCTTGCCGCCGCGAGATGTCCGGTCGCCATTTCCGCGGCGATGGCTTCGTCGAGCGGACGGCGGCGCGTCAGCACCGCGCCCAGCAGTTCGGCGGCGCCACGCCGCGCGGCAAGGCCCGGCGCGACGGTGTTTTCAGGGGCAAGGTCGTTCATGGGGCGAGGTTAGAGCACAGGCCTCGCTTCAATACAAAGCGGAAGGTCGGCGCTCAGCCCCGCGTCCGGCCGGCGGCCATGCCCTGCGCCAGCTTGCGCAATTCGGCGACGCGGTTGCCGGTTGCCGGATGGGTCGAGAAGAGATTGTCGCGGCCTTCGCCGTTCAGCGGATTTATGATGAACATATGCGCGGTTGCCGGGTTGCCCTCGGCCTGCGCGTTGCGGGTGCGCCGCGCCGTGGCGTCGATGCGCTCCAGCGCCGAGGCGAGCCAGAGCGGATTGCCGGAAATTTCGGCGCCGCCCCGGTCGGCCGAATATTCGCGCGTGCGGCTGATCGCCATCTGCACCAGCGCCGCCGCCATCGGCGCCAGGATCGCCAGCGCCAGCACGCCGATAAAACCGCCCGGCGCGTTGCGGTTGCCGCCGAAGAAAAGCGCGAAGTTCGCCAGCATCGAAATCGCGCCGGCAATCGTCGCCGTCACCGTCATGGTCAGCGTGTCGCGGTTCTTGATATGCGCCAGTTCATGCGCCATCACGCCGGCGAGTTCTTCCGGCGTCAGCATTTCGATCAGCCCGCTCGTCGCCGCCACCGCCGCGTTTTCGGGGTTGCGGCCGGTCGCGAAAGCGTTGGGCTGGGGCGAGTCCACGATATAGACGGCGGGCATCGGAATGCCGGCGTTCTGCGCCAGCCGCGCGACGATGCGGTAGTAGTTGGGCGCCGTCGTTTCGTCGACGCGCCGCGCTTTATACATGCGCAGCACGATCTTGTCGGAATTCCAGTAGGCAAACATGTTCATGCCGGCCGCGACGACGAGCGCGATCGCCGCGCCGCCGGCACCGCCGATCAGATAGCCGATCCCCATGAAAAGCGCCGTCAGCGCGGCGAGCAGCATGAAGGTCCTGACCGTGTTCATTGTCTGTCTGTTCCGTCCCGTTCCGTTTTCCGTCCGCGCGGGTAGCGCGCGGATTGTTCACGACCTATATGTAGTTTGTGTGCCGCCGCTTCAAGGAAAACCGGAATTGCCGCCGATGATCGAAACGCCCGAGAAGCCCGCCGAAACGCCGCCGAAAGAGCTGACACCGGCGGCGAAGCGCGCGCTTGCCGAGGCCGAAGCGCGGCGCAAGGCGGCGGCGGAAGCCGATACCCCCCGCGAAATCGGCGGCCGCCCCGGCCCCGAGCCGACGCGCTATGGCGACTGGGAAAGCAAAGGCATTCTCAGCGATTTCTGATCTTCGACTTCGCCGCTGTTCCCGGATGCAGAGGCTATCCCGCCCGGTTCTGCCGGTTATCGACGAGGTCGGTGACGACGCCCGGATCGGCCAGCGTCGAGGTGTCGCCCAGATTGGAAAAATCGTCCTCGGCGATCTTCCTGAGGATACGCCGCATGATCTTGCCCGAGCGCGTCTTCGGCAGGCCGGGCGCGAACTGGATGAGGTCCGGCGAGGCGATCGGGCCGATCTCTTTCCTGACCCACGCCACCAGCTCCTTGCGCAGTTCTTCCGACGCAGGCTCGCCGGCGTTCAGCGTCACATAGGCATAGATGCCCTGGCCCTTGATGTCGTGCGGATAGCCGACCACGGCGGCCTCGGCGACTTTCGGATGCGCGACCAGCGCGCTTTCGACTTCCGCCGTTCCCATGCGGTGCCCCGAGACGTTCAGCACGTCGTCGACGCGGCCGGTGATCCAGTAATAGCCGTCCGCGTCGCGGCGGCAGCCGTCGCCGGTGAAATAGCGGCCGGGATATTGAATGAAATAGGTTTCGACGAAGCGCGGGTGGTCGCCGTAGACGGTGCGCATCTGGCCCGGCCATGAATCGTCGATACAGAGATTGCCGCTGGTCGCGCCTTCCTGCACGTTGCCTTCGGCATCGACGATGACGGGTTGCACGCCGAAGAAGGGCCGCGTCGCCGAGCCGGGTTTGAGGTCCGTCGCGCCGGGCAGCGGCGAGATCAATATGCCGCCGGTTTCGGTCTGCCACCATGTATCGACGATCGGGCAGCGGCCGTCGCCGACGACACGGTGATACCAGAGCCAGGCTTCGGGATTGATCGGTTCGCCGACCGAGCCGAGCAGCCTCAGCGACTTGCGGCTGGTCTTCTTCACCGGGCCCTCGCCTTCGCGCATCAGCGCGCGCAGCGCCGTCGGTGCGGTGTAGAAGATGTTGACATTGTGCTTGTCGATCACCTGCCAGCAGCGCGAGGCGTCGGGATAGTTCGGCACGCCTTCGAACATCAGCGTCGTCGCGCCGTTGGCCAGCGGCCCGTAGAGAATGTAGCTGTGGCCCGTCACCCAGCCGACATCGGCCGTGCACCAGTAGATGTCGCCGTCGTGATAGTCGAACACATATTGATGCGTCATCGAGGCATAGACCATGTAGCCGCCGGTCGTGTGCAGCACGCCTTTCGGCTTTCCGGTCGAGCCGCTCGTATAAAGAATAAAGAGCGGGTCCTCGGCGCCCATTTCCTCGGGCGCGCAGTCGGCGCTCGCTTTCGCCGCTGCCTCGTCGTACCAGATGTCGCGGCCCGGTTTCATCTCGACATTGCCGCCGGTGCGCTTCACCACGATCACCGATTTCACGTCGGGGCATTTCTTCAGCGCTTCGTCGGTATTGGCTTTCAGCGGAATTTTCCGCCCGCCGCGCACGCCCTCATCCGCCGTCACGATGCAGGTCGAGGCGCAGTCGACAATGCGGCCGGCCAGCGCGTCGGGCGAGAAGCCGCCAAAGACCACCGAATGCACCGCGCCGATGCGCGCGCAGGCGAGCATCGCATAGGCCGCTTCCGGGATCATCGGCATATAGATCGTCACGCGGTCGCCGCGCTTCACGCCCTGCGCTTTCAGCACATTGGCGAAGCGGCAGACGGCCTCGTGCAATTCGCGGTAGCTGATTTCCTTGTGGTCCTTCGGGTCGTCGCCTTCCCAGATGATCGCCGTCTGCTGCCCGCGCTTTTCCAGATGCCGGTCGATGCAGTTGACGCTGGCGTTGAGCGTCCCGTCCTCGAACCATTTGATCGAGACGTTGTGCGTGTCGAAGCTCGTGTTCTTGATTTTCGTGTAGGGCTTCATCCAGTCGATGCGCAGGCCCTCGCGGCGCCAGAAATTTTCCGGATCGTTGACGCTCGCCTCGTACATGTTGCGGTATTCCTCCGCACCCACGATGGCGCGCTTTTTCCACTCGGCGGGCACGGGGAAAATTTCATCGGACATCGGGGCCTCCCTTGCAGGCGCGTTTCTCGTTGGCGGCATTATGTCGGGCGTGAGGTGACGGGACAAGGCGGGGGTATCTCTCGGGCCTTTGTTCGAGGTCCACCCTCCATACTTGTCTTTGCCGGGCTTGACCCGGCAATCCAGAAGGCGCGCAACGCGCGCCGTCTCGCTTCGCAAGAAATCTTCACGAAAACCCGAAATGCGGCGCTCAAGGAGTCTTTTCGAAGCGAGACGCCACTTCGCGGCTTCTGGACCCCCGGATCAAGTCCGGGGGTGACGACGTTGGGGGTTGAGGTTGCCACACCCTCACCCCTTCGCCGCGTCTCCCCCCAGCTTCGCGATTTCCGCTTCGCTCATCCCCGCCTCACGCAGCACCTCTTCCGTCTGCTCGCCGAGGCGCGGCGGATGGCGGCGGATGCTCGACGGCGACCCTGAAAACCGCACCGGCGGCTTCAGCGCGAAATAGCCGCCGGCGTCGGGGTGTTCGTAGCGGCCGAAAAAACCGACGGCCTGCAAATGCGGATCGTCTTTCAGGTCGTCGAGCCGGTTCATTTTCACCACCGGGATACTCAAGGGCTTCAACAGCGCCAGCCATTCATCGGTCGTCTTCGTCTCGGTCAGTTCCTCGATCATCGCGTAAAGCTCGCGGATGTTCTGCGTGCGGGCGCGATAGGTGTTGAAGCGCGGATCGTCGGTATAGACGCCGGGCTTGCCCGCCACTTCGAAGAACTGCTGCCACTGCTTGTCGGAATAAGGCAGCAGGCCGATATGGCCGTCGAGCGTCTTGTAGGGCCGGCGGTCCGGGTTGGTGATGCGTCCGTAGGTCCAGCCGCCCGTCGGCGGATCGTAGACCTGGTCGTAGAAATGTTCGGCGAGCACGAAGGAGGTCACCGCTTCCAGCATCGGCACTTCGACGAATTGTCCCTCGCCGGTGCGTTCCTTGTGAAAGAGCGCGGCGGTGACGGCCTGCACCATGAACAATCCCGACACCTTGTCGGCCATGATGGTGGGGATGTAGCGGGGCTTCGGGTCGCCATCCATGCGGCCGAGGAGATCGGCCGCGCCCGAGCCCGCCTGGATCAGGTCGTCATAGGCAGGCAGTCCCGCGTAAGGCCCGTCCGAGCCATAGCCCGCCGCATGCACGAATATAATGTCGGGCTTCACCGCCTTGATGTCTTCATATGACAGCCCGAGCTTCTTCATTGCCGCATAGCGGATGTTCGACGCAATCACATCGGCGCCGGCGACGATCTTCAGCAGCGCCGCGCGGCCCTCGGCGCTGGCGAGATCGAGCAGCACCGAACGCTTGTTGCGGTTGATGGTCATGAAGATCGGACCGAGATCGGCGCTCGCGCCTTCCGGCAGGTGTCCCGGCCAGCGCATGATGTCGCCGCCCTGTCCGCCGCCGCCGGTCGGCGAAGGGGCTTCCACCTTGATCACGTCGGCGCCCATGTCGCCGAGGATCTGCGTCGCATAGGCGCCGAACACAACGGCGGTGAGATCGACAATGCGCACGCCTTTCAGCGGCCCGCGATTTTCGGTTTCGAGTTCTTTTCTCTGGCTCACGTCGCGCCCCCGGCATTCCCGTTCCACTCATAAAGAATGTCGGGAAGGTTTTCTTCGTTGTCGGCGCCGTTGGTGCGGCGCGTCTCGGTCAGTCCGTGCCGTTCGTAGAAGCGGCGGGCGCCGAGATTGGCCTGAAACGTCCACAGGGAAAAGCCCCCCGGCAGCTCGGCCTTGGCCTTGTCGAGAAGAGCCGAGCCTGCCCCTGCGTTCTGCGCAGGCGGCGCGACATAAAGATGATGCAGCCATGCTTGAGGCGGGGCGGGCTCCAGCGCCGCGAAGCCGAGCAGCGCGCCTTCGCGGTCCGCCAGCCAGACCGCATTGCGCTTCACCACGCGGCGGATGAAAAGTCGTGTGTCGGCATCGCTGTGAAGCTTCGGCAGGTAAGTCATGCCGGCCCGCGCCGCGATAAACACGCGCGCCACCTCCGGCCAGTCGTCCTCGGTCGCGCGGCGGATTTGCATGGTGTTGAAATCGTCCAAGGCGGAAATCAAAAACAAAAGTGTCATCCCGGCACTCGTTGCCGGGACCCAATCCACGCCGATTTTCATTGCGCCGTCAATCGCGGGCAACGCCGCACGTCAAAGCTTTTGCTGAGGGAACCAATGGGCCCCGGCAACGAGTGCCGGGGTGACACCGGATGTTTGGCTGATGTCTTGCTTTCTCGCCAGCTCCCGCGGCAGACACTCTCAACCGCCTACCTTCCTGTAAACCGACACATGCATGTCGCTCTTCGCTGTGAAGGGATCGCGGTCCCAGCCGCCCCAGCGGCGCTCGCGTTCGAGCCCGGCGAGTTTCGCCATCAGGTCGATT
>JAHBYM010000083.1 GCA_019635975.1 Parvibaculum sp.
CCCCCGTTTCGCTGAACGGCGCCTTCGTGATCGTCGTGCGCTATGTCGATTCGGCATCGTTGACGGCGCTTGAGCGGGCAGGGAAAAGCCTTTCCGGCCTCGCTTATCTTCTCGACGACGACCTGTCCGCCGCGATCGGCGATCGTTCGTTACCGTTGCATTATCGCCTCTATATGACGCATTTCTGGCTGCGCTACGCCCGGCGCATAGGCGCTCTTGCAAGCGAGTTGTGGCTCTCGTCCGATGTCCTCGCGCGCCGCTACGCTGCGGCGGGTGACGTTCATCGTATCGACCCGGAACCGGTCCGCTTTGCGCTGCCATCGGAACGACCGTCGAACGAAAGTGGCAATGTCAGTATTTTTTACCACGGCCAGAAAACACACCGCGCGGACCGCAAGTGGCTGCGCGATGTGATGCGCGCGGTACTGGACGAGTGTCCGGACTCTGAATTTGAGATCGTCGGTGGGCCGGAAGCGCGCCGGTGTTACGGCGGACTGCCGAGGGTGATCGTGCGGCCGCCATTGCCCTGGCCTGAATATTGGCAGCGAAGCCAGAAGACGCGCCTCGACATAGGTTTGGCGCCATTGGTGCCCACGCCGTTCAACTCGGCAAGATCGTGGATAAAATATCTCGACATCGCACGCTTCGGTGCGGTGGGGGTGTATGCCGCGGGCGAGCCCTATGAAAGAGTCGTCACGGATGATCGCAACGGCGTTGTCCGTCCGGCACACGACAAGGAGGCTTGGTCCGATGCGCTGATTGCGCTCGTTAGGGACCGCGCATTGCGTGAACGGCTGACCGGCGCAATCGACTGGCCTTCCGGGGTAAAAACACCGCCGACGCTACAGCGCCTTGCATATGGCAAGAAGATGTAGCGTTAGGCATGACAAGCGGTTTTTCTATGTTAAGATTATTGGATACAATAGGCAGGCGCGTCTCGGCGCATTGCGAAAGGGTTGGGGTATGCGGGGCTTTCTGGTCGCATTGACGCTATCGTTGGGGCTTGCAGCTTGTGAGACCACTTCGACGTCGGGCGAGTACGCCTCGGTAAGCGAGGTCCTTGCCACCAGCCCCGCGAGCGATCCAATTGCGCTCTATGCCGTAGCGGCCACACCGGGGACCGCCGGGCCGGTTGTCGCGTCGTCCGGAAACAGCACGCTGGTGCATGTAGGCCCTGACTATATTTCCGCGACCGGTGATCGCTGCCGCCGTGTAATTCTGGCCGACGGAAATGGGCGGTCGCAGGTCAGCGCGGTCTGCCTGGTCGAGCAATCCTGGAAGACGGTTATCGGCCTCTAGGGCTCACAGCGGCGTATTCTCGAGCTTCTTCTTCTGGTCGACCACCTGCGCGATCGTAAAGCGTATCTGCTCTTCCGTATGCGCGCTGGACAGGAAGAAACGTAACCGCGCGATCCGCTCCTCGACGGCAGGATAGATGATTGGCGGGGCGTTGATGCCAAGCTCGAACAAGGCGCGCGACAGGCGCACCGCGAGCAGCGAGCTTCCGGTAATGACCGGAAGAACCGTTGAGCCGATCGCATAGCCGGTGTCGAGCCCCGCCTCCCGGGCAAGATCAAGCATCAATTTTCCATTGGCCTGAAGCTGTTGAACGCGCTCAGGCTCTTCTTCCATGATCCGCAGTGCTTCAAGCGACGCGGCCGCCATCGGCGGGGGCATACCGACCGAATAGAGAAATCCGGGGGCTGTATGTTTGAGCAGTGTGATCAGCGCTTCCGAACCGGCCACATATCCTCCGCAACCCGCCAGCGTCTTGGATAGCGTTCCCATCCAGATGTCGACATCGTCCGGCTTCAGGCCGAAATGCTCGCCGATGCCGTATCCCCGGGCGCCAAGCGCGCCGAAGGAATGTGCCTCGTCGACCATCGTCAAGGCTTTGTGTTTGCGCGCAACCTCAATGATCTCAGGCATCGGCGGCACATCGCCGTCCATCGAATAGATGCCTTCGACACAAATCAGCACCTTCTCGAATTTGCGCCGAGACCGAATCAGAAGGTCGTCGAGTCCGCGCCAGTCGTTGTGATCGAACGGCTGCCGTTGCGCACCGGAGAGAAGGGCCCCTTGCAACACCGAATTATGAATCAGCCTGTCATGCAGAATGAGATCGCGTTTTCCAAGCAGCGTGCCGATCGTCGTTACGTTCGTTGCGTGGCCCGAGACGAAAGTGAGCGCCGCCGGGGTGCCGTGGATTTTGGCAATCTTGGATTCGAGCTCCCGATGCGGTCGCCGTTCGCCGGAGACGAGACGGCTCGCGGAAGCAGATGTGCCGTATTCGACCATCGCCTTGTATGCCGCGTCGTTGACCCGCGGATCCCCGTTCAGGTCGAGATAGTTATAGGTTCCGAAATTGATGAACTCGCGTCCGCCGATAACGGTCGTGTTGCGCGCCAGGACATCGTGTTCCTGGAAATACGGACTTTCCAGATTGACCTTTTTTGCGAGGCTCTGCTGAAGCGTCAATGTCTGATAATCGGAAAACTTCTCGATTTTATAGTGCGACTCCGGAATGCTGAACGCATCGCGTTTGGCAACCCCGTTCATCTCGCCGGCGATGTCGCTGCGCTTCTTGAGGATACGCCGCAGCGCTTCCTCCTTGGATTCCTTGGAGAGCTTTCGCGGTTCGTTGGGATCTGAATCTGTCACGTGCCGAATTGATTTTCGCTTGTTGAAGGGTCGCGAGTGTCGTCTGTTTTTCGTATATTTTCAACGTCGTCGTCATTGATATGACGAGAGATTATGGATTGCACGTCGCCGGCGAATTGATCGCTTGTATCTTCGCCGCGAATCTGGCCGACGATCTGCGCCGAAAGCGACGTTACATTCCCGCCCTCGGAAAGGGCCATGACGGGTATTTCGATGCCGAAGCGGTCTTCGATGCCGAGCTTCAGTTCGAGTGCCATCAGCGAGTCCATACCGAGATCGAATACCGACTTCCCGAGGTCGATCTTGTCGGCGGTCAGGCGCAGCACCTGGCCGATCTCCTCCGCCAGAATGCCGGACACGAAGCCAATGGCATCTTCCAGCGAGATTTCCGAGAGCTTCGATAGTATGTCCTCTCCGTTGTTCTCGCCTTCCCGCGCCGTTCTCGGTGCCAATTCGCCGAAGACGCGGGCTTGCAGGACCGGCAGTCCTGCGCGCAGACGTTGCCAGTTGATGCCGGCTGCGTAGAAGTTGGATTCGTCGCGTGCAACGAGTCCCTCCAGCAATGTCATCGCGTCGCTCGTGCTGAGCGGGTCGGCGCCGAGCTTCGACGCGAGTTGGTCGCGCATCTCGGCATTACGGGCAAGATAGCCTGCGTCACCGATAGCGCCCCAGCCGATCGCCTGCGCCGGCAGGCCAGCGGCGCGGCGCTTTTGCGCAAGCGCCTCGAGGAAGGCATTCGCGGCGACATAATTGGCCTGGCCCGGATTTCCGAATGCCGTTGTGATTGAGGAATAGAGAACGAAGAAATCGATATCGCGCCCCAGGCTGACATCATGCAGCACGATAGCGCCGCGAATCTTCGGTTCGATGACCCGCTGATACTGGCGCTGGTCGAGCGTCTCCATTGTAGCGTCGTCGAAGACGGCCGCAGCGTGAACAATACCTCGGATCGGAAAGCCGGCGGCTTCCGCTTCGTCGAAAAGCGTGCCGACAGCGACAGCATCCGTTACGTCGCAGGCGCGCGCAATGACGTGCACGCCGCGTGCCTCGAATTCCTTGATGGCGGCAAGCGCTTCCTCGCTTGTCGCGCCGGACCGCCCGATCAACACCAGCCCGCCGGCACCCTTCTCGGCAAGCCATCTCGCGGTCGCGAGCCCGAAGCCGGAAAGCCCGCCGGTCACGAGACAGGCCGCGTCCGGCCGCACCGGAAAGGCCGCGCTCTCGCGCATTGCCACGGCGGCGGGCACATGGGGTGGCCGCAGGATTATCTTTCCGGTATGACCGGATCTCTGCATCAGCCGGAATGCGTCCGGCGCACGGTCCGCGTCGAAAGCACGATAGGGCAGCGGCGTATAGATGCCGGTCTCGAACCTCTCGATCAGATCGTCGAATATTTCCCGTGCCAGCTCCGGCCGCTCCACCATCAACTGGTCCGCATCGATGCCGAAATAGCTTAGATTGTTCCGGAAGAACTTCAGGCCGATGCGATTGTTTTCGTAGAAGTCGCGTTTTCCGAGTTCGATGAAGCGTCCGAACGGGCGCAGCAGACCCAAATTCCGGTGTATCGCCTCGCCGGCCAGCGAGTTGAGAACGACGTCGACACCTTCGCCACCGGTCGCCTTCATGATCTCCTCGGCAAACAACAGCGAGCGTGAGTCGAATATGCGGTTCTCCGGAATATCGAGCATCCGCATCATCTGACGCTTCTCGGGTGTGCCGACCGTCACGAAGATTTCGGCGCCGATGTGGCGGGCCACCTGGATTGCGGCAAGGCCGACACCGCCGGCTGCGCCATGGATCACGACGCGCTCGCCCTTCCGCAATCGCGCCAGATAGTCGAGCGCGTATTGCACCGTGAAGAATGCTGTCGGAATCGTGGCGGCTTCCTCGAAGCTCAATCGGGCCGGTTTGATTGCGGCCGCGCTTGCCGGCGTCACGACATGGCTGTCGAAGCAATGCGGTGCGAAGCACAACACCTCATCGCCGGGTCGGATGTTGGTAACCTCTGCGCCGACATCGGTCACTATGCCGGCCGCTTCCATGCCGACGCTTGGTCCGGCAAATCCGGCCTCCAGCGCTTCCTCGGGCAACACGCCGAGCGCATACATCACGTCGCGGAAATTGAGTCCGGCGGCGCGCGGAGCGACGACGATTTCATGTGCCTTCGGTATTGGCATCGCCGCTGGCTGCCAGGCAAGAGAGCCGAGACGGCCGGTCGAGAAGGTGAGCTTCCGCGCGCCCAGCTCCGCCTCGGTGGCGCTTTCGTCCGGCACCACGCGCAGCCGTGGCGCAAAGGAACCCTCGGAACTGAGAACGAGTTCGGATTCCGGATCGGCGTCGAGCAGCGATCGGCAAAGGGCTGCGATGAGTTCCGTTTGCGCTGGGTCGTCGCCCTGAAGGTCGATCATGCGCAGGCGCGTCTTCGGCACTTCGTTGGCAATCACCCGGCCGATGCCCCAAAGCGGCGCTTGCGTGAGGTTCATCTGGCCGGTCGCGCGGAAACTTGATGCGTTGCGTGTGACGATATGCAGGCGCGGCATCGTCTTGAATTCAGCATGCGACATCGCCCGCGCGGCCAGCAGCGCGCTCCAGCCGGGACGTGCATCGGCTGACATGTCGCCGAACAGCACGACGCCGCGAAGGTCGATTCCGGTTCCGGCCATCGCCTGGTAGGTTTCGAGCCATTGCATCTCGACATCGGGATCGAGCGGCAATGCATCGTCGTCATCGCCGGGATTGCGCCCGGCATGCGCCTGGATTGCGACGGCTCCGGCGCGTTCCAGTTCGGCGCACAGCGCGCGTGCGCTATTGGCCTCTGCTTTGGAGGGGTCGTAGACAACGAGCCAGCCCGTTCCCATGGGGTCGAAGCTGGCGCGCGCGGGCGCTGTACGGTAGTCGCCAGGTCGCGGCGCGTCGGCAACCAACACCGTCGCGCGTCCGGCGGTTGCAGTCTGAATATTGCAGAATCCCTCAACCGAAAAAAAGCGGGCAAGCGCCTCGGAATCCATACGTTCGTGCTGCGCCACCGGACGGGCCGCCGCCAGAACGGTGTCGATCCAGAAGGCTGGCAGGGGTTCGGACAACAGCAAAAGCCCGCCCGGTGCCAACAAATCGTTGATGTTTCCGCGCAGCGCAGGCGTCAGGCCGCTGGCGGCCGACGGCAGCGGACATACGACGACATCGAATTCGCCAAGCTTCGTCAGATCGCTTTCGGACAGAAGCCCGGCCGGATCCGCATGCAGGAACCGCACATTCGGAGCGTCAACATCCATCTCGAGATTGGAGAGTTTCGTTTCGTCGTCCGAAACGACCGTGAATTCGACGGCGCCCGTTGAGCAGATCGACGCGGCACCGCGTACCAGACCGTTGGCCGTGCCGACTTCAAGTATCCGCAGCCTGCGGTTGGCGGGCCAGAGTGCCGCGACCTTTTTCAGAGTGTCCATCAGAAGGTCGCGAGCCGGTGCGAAGCTTGGCGAGCTTTCCAGCAGGTGATCTCGGCTGGTTGGGCTCGTCCGCTGCGCTGTATCTTGCGCGGTCGTATCGCCGCAATGCATCAGGGCGCCGAGTTCGGCCAGATATGCCGGATAGCGCGCCAGCGCATCCTGCCACATGCGGCGCGCGCCATCGTCCGGCGCGACGTCGATATGCGGTATCGCGTGGGCCTTGCCGTTGACGTTGGAAAGCGTTGCCGGTGCGTGCGCCAGTAATCCGCGCGCGATAGCGTCGAGATCGGGTCCATCGCCGGGAATGGCGGCGTTTCGCTCGGCAAAGGCCAACGCTTCGGCAAGCGCCGCCGCATCCGGGGTCCGGCACGATGGGGAGACATAGTCGAGCGGCAGCGTCTCGAACCGGAAACGCCGTGTGCCGGCACTGGCGTTCTGAAGTTCGGCCCGCAGAAAGCGCAACCCGGTCACCTTGGCAATGCACGTATCGTCGGCGTCGAACAGGGAAAAATCGGCGACCAGCGACTTGTCGCTCCGCGAACGCAGTTGCGTATGGCAGCGAACCGCCAGCGTATGCGGCCGGAAGACCTTCACACCGTTGAACTGATAGGGCAGATAGGCGTTGTCCTCCTTGACGCCGTTCGCGAACAATGTCGAAAGCAGCGTTTGCAGGCAGCCGTCGAGCAGCGCCGGGTGCAGGACGAACTTGCCGAGCGTCGCGACAACCGCGTCCGGTGCACGCAATTCCGCGACCGCCTCGTTGCCGAACACCTGCACGCGCTCGATTGTCTGGAAGGCGGGCCCGTAGTTCAGCCCCAAAGCGGTGGCAACGCGGTAGTGCGTATCGTGCGAGATGTTGCCCGACGCAGCGCCGGTCCGCGCTGCGACCTTCGTGTCGTCGGTTCCGGCGAGCGCTTCGGTGAGGCGGCCCACGGCATTCAGCGTCCACGGGTCGTCGCTCATTCGTTTGCGCGTTTCGATGCGGAAGGCCTTGTCGTCTTCGTCGTATATGAAACGGAAATTGAGCATGTGCCCGCGCGCCAGAATGATCGGACGCCGAATTTCCAGCGTCTCGATATCGTGGCGGTCGCCACCGAAAAGCGCGGCCGATGCCTCAAGGACGCATTCGACATAGCCGGTCGCGGGGAAAACGACCGAACCGCCGACATTATGGTCGGCGAGAAACGGAAACAGATCGGCGTCGATCTGGGTTTCCCAGAGCGCGTGGCCCCGTTGCGGCCGGACACCGAGAAACGGCCCGTCGACACTTGCATACATGCGTCCATCGGCGTCGGGTGTCACCGGCGTCCAGTGGCTCTCGTGTTGCCACGGGTATCTCGGAAGTTCGACGCAACGGCCCGGGACGGGGAATGACCGACCGAAGTCGAGTTCGACGCCGGCGCAGAACGCCGTATCGGCGACAAGGCGGAGCATCGACGCATCATGCGCGCTACGCGTCATGCTGGCGATGGGTGTGCCGGTCTTGCCCTTTTCGCGCAGAATCTGCCGCAGATAAGGCTGAAGAACGTTATGCGGCCCGATTTCGACCAGCACATCGACGCCGTCCGAGATCATGGCGCCGATTGCGTCGTGAAAGCGCACCGGCATACGCATATTGTTCCACCAGTAATCGGTGTCGAGCGCTTCGCCAGCCGTTTCGGCGCCAAGCACCGTCGAATAATAGGGAACGCGCGTAGCGGCCGGCGCAACCGGACCGATCTTTTTCCGGAAGTGGCTTTGCACGGGGTCGAGAACGCGGCTGTGGAAGGCGTAGTCGAGATCGAGAAGGCGGAAGAATATCTTCTCGGCCGTCAGATCTTCCCCGAGTTCGATCAGCGCCTGCTCGTCGCCTGCAAGTGTGACCGAGGTCGATGTGTTGACAGCGGCGAGCTCGATTTTGCCGCCGGATTCCTTCTCGATTTTAAGCGCCCGTTCCGGCGAAATTCCGGCAGCCGCCATCCGGCCCTGGCCGCGTGTGCGGCCTTGCGCTTCGGACCGGGCAACGACCAGCAGCACGGTCTGACGGAGATCGAGTGCGCCGGAAACATATGCGGCGGCGACTTCGCCGACGCTATGCCCGGCGACGGCGTCGGGCGTCAGACCCGCTTCCTGCAGGCAGCGCCATAGTCCGATCTGCATCGCCAGCAAGGCGGGCTGCGCCACCTCGGTTCGTCCAAGGCGTTGTTCGGCATCCTCGGCATGCAATGCTTCGACAAGCGACCACCCGGCGATTTCGACGATCAATGCGTCGATGGCATCGACCTCGCGGCGGAAAGTCTCGCTCTCGGCATAGAGCCGGCGTCCCATGCCCGGCCATTGCGCGCCATTTCCGTTGAAGACGAAACCGACTTTTGCTTGAGAAATGGCGGCTTCGTTCGAGACGACGGCACAATCGGCCTCGTCGGCAAACGCGGCAAGTTGCGCGACGATATAGCCGACCGTCTCGCCGTGAACGATGGCGCGGTTCGGATGACGCACGCGCCGGAAGGCCGCCGTAAACGCGGCGTCGTAATAGTCGTCCTTGTCTCTCGATTCCAGGAATGTCGCCCAGTTGCGCGCCATTGCCTGCAGCGCCGCCGGCGATTTGGCGGACAGCACGAGTGGCGGCAGCGCCAGCGAAATATCGCGTGCCGCCGGCGGCTGAACGACATGTTCGCGCAAAAGCACTGTCGCATTCGCGCCGCCAAATCCAAATGAGTTAACACCGGCGCGGATCGGGCGCCCGGTTACTTCGATCGGCGTCAGCTTCTGTACCGGTGCGATACGAAGAGTGTCGAAATCGATGTCGGGGTTCAGCATCTCTGAATGCAGCGACCTTGGCACGGCGCGATGCCGGATCGCCAGGATCGTCTTGATGAGCCCGGCCATGCCCGATGCCGGCTCCAAATGGCCGACATTTGTTTTCGCCGAACCGATGGGCAGCGGCCCGTCGGCGGGTCTGCGCTTCTGCCCGATTGCTTCGCCGAGCGCGCGGCTCTCCGCCGGATCGCCGACGATCGTGCCGGTGCCATGCGCCTCGAAGAAGTCGATCCCGGCCGGATCGACGTCGAACTTGGCCATCGTTTGTTCGATGAGCAGGCGCTGCATCTCATGCGAGGGAAGCGCGATGCCGTTGGTATGTCCGTCCGTATTGACACCGGACCCTTCGATGACCGCGTGGATCGGATCGCCGTCGCGAAGCGCATCCGCCAAAGGCTTGATGGCGACGACGCCACCTCCTTCACCGCGAACATATCCGCCCGGATTCTCGCCGAAGGCCCGGCACAATCCATAGGTGGACAGCATCGTCGCTTTTGAAAAGCCGACAAAGGGCAGGGGGCTGAGAAGCAGGCTGATGCCGCCCACCAGCGCCATATCGCAGCGCCCGTCGCGAAGCGCGTTGAGCGCTTCGTTGAGCGCAACAAGCGACGACGAACAGGCCGTGTCCACCGCCATGCTCGGACCGCGCAGGTCGAATTGGTAGGAAAGCCTGTTGGCGGCAATCGAAAGCGTCGAACCGAGCATCGTATAAGCGTTGATGCCGTCGCCGTTGCCTTGCTGGCTAGACCCGTATTCGGTGGAGGAAATGCCGATATAGACCGCGCAGTTGCGTCCCGCGTGGTGGCCGGGGATCTGCCCGCCGGATTCCAGCGCTTCCCAGGCCATCTCGAGCAGCATCCGCTGCTGCGGGTCCATCATGTCGGCTTCGCGCGCCGAAATGCCGAAAAAGGCAGCGTCGAACCCGCGAATGTCGCCCAGCGTTCCGGCAGCGAAAGTGTAGCTCCGGCCCGGCGCCTTCCGGTTGGGGTGTTTGAAGAGGGATTGGTCCCAGCGGTCGGCGGGAACCTCGGTGACGACATTGCGTCCCCCGGCAAGCACCTCCCAATACGCTTCGGGCGTATTGCAGCCGCCGGGGAACCGACAGGCCATGCCGATAATGGCCATGTCGGTCTTTTTCATGTCACCAACTCTCATCTACACGCGCCCCCAAAGCGCCCCACCCCAAAGCCCGGTCCGGGTGTCGGACCTGCCACCCCGGCATGACGGCCCTCCAGAACGGGATTGAGTTGAACAGCTCGGACTATAATGGAATTGCCTGTTTGAAGGCTACCTATCTGAATGGTCCGATGATTTATTTGCCCGGATACTTAAATCTGCCGAACGAACCTGAGCCATTGCGTACTATTGCACCGCAGTTTGTACCGAACGGCACCGGGCCGTCGCTGTAAGCCTCGACCAAGCCGGTCCATCGCGATATGCGAGGGGGCCGCAGTCCCCGATATGGTACGGCCCGGCAGTGAAATCACGGGAATCCCGCCATTTTGCCAACCTCCCGTGCCTGAATTGAACAAGATGTTGGCGTACAAAGCAAAAACAATCTCCGTCGCCCCATGGTCGATTAGGACGTTCTGCATGTCGTCAAGGTCTTGGAAGACAGCATGTGCACTCTCCTGCACACTTGAGGATCTACCCTGAAGGGGTAGTTCCGCCAATGATGGCGAATCTCCGGCGACTTGCCCGCTACAATATCCTGTGCTCGACAGTTGGGATGCAGCGAGCCGACGTAAAAGTTCGGCGGATTCTCCGTTGAAGCGTCGCCACGTTAAGAACGACGCGGTGCAAGGCCGTCTACAAGAAGGTTGATATATTCGTCCACGAGCTGCTTGCCTGCCGGGCGTCCCTCCTGTGGGTGCCATTGGCCGATGGAATTGAGCGCGCCCGCGAGCGCGAAGGCGGTAATCTTGGGGTCCGATGAGGCGATCGAACCGTCCGCAATCCCGTCCGCGACGATCTGTCTGATTTTGCGGTCGATCTCGCCCTTGATCCGCCGGACCTTCTTCCGGCTTGTCTCGGACAACTCGCTGTCGCTGATACGCACGGCGCATCGGCCGAAATCCGTCTCGATCACCGCAGCATAACCCTCGAGATAGGCAACGAGCCGCGCCATTCCGTCACCTTCCGCCGCACCGCCCGCTGCTTCCAGCATATCGAGCCCGTGCTGGACGCAGGCGAAGAGCATCGCCTCCTTGTTCTTGAAATAATAATAGAGCGTTGGCTTCGTGACGTTCAGCACCCGCGCCACCTCGTCCAGCGAGGCACGGTGATAGCCGCTTTCCGCGAAAACATGTGCCGCCGCCGCCAGCACGGCCTCGCGCTTCAGTGCGCGCTCGTTCCTGCGTTCGGCGTTGTTTTTCCAGGGGGATGCGATTGCCGCCTTGGCCATCTCTGCTCTCCGGATTCGGGCGCGTCGAGCATAGGCGCTGTTC
>JAHBYM010000084.1 GCA_019635975.1 Parvibaculum sp.
GGCCGGCACGAAGGGGATATCTCTCTTCCTTGTGCCGAAATTCCTTGTGAATGCAGACGGTTCGCTGGGGGAGCGCAACGATGCCCATTGCATTGGGCTGGAAGAAAAACTCGGCATTCATGGCAGTCCCACCTGCGTCATGTCCTTCGGCGAAGCGGGCGGCGCCATCGGCACGCTGATCGGCGAGGAAAATCGCGGCCTCGCCTGCATGTTCACGATGATGAACAACGCCCGCCTGCTGGTCGGCACGCAAGGCGTATCGATTGCCGAAGCGGCCTATCAGCACGCGCTCGCCTACGCGAAAGAACGCAAGCAGGGCAGGCCTCTAGGCTCGACGCTGGTGCCGGGCGACATGGCGCCCATTGTCGAGCATCCCGACATTCGCCGCATGTTGCTGACGATGAAATCCTCGACCGCCGCCGCCCGCGCCATCTGTTATGCGACCGGCGTTGCCATCGACACCGCCCATGCCGGTGAAACGGCGGAAATCCGCGCCGCTGCGCAAGCCCGCGCCGATCTGCTGACGCCGATTGCGAAATCCTTTTCCACCGACATCGGCTGCGAGGTCGCCTCGCTCGGTGTGCAGATCCATGGCGGCATGGGCTTCATCGAGGAAACCGGCGCCGCGCAATATCTGCGCGATGCGCGCATCCTGCCGATCTACGAAGGTACCAACGGCATTCAGGCGATCGACCTCGTTTCGCGCAAACTGCCACTCGGAAATGGCTCGGTGGCACAAGGCTTTATCGCCGAAATGCGCGAGACGGCGGAAGCGGCGTGCCGTTCGAACGTGAAGACGCTGGGCGCGGTCGGCGCCGCCCTCGACGACGCCCTCGACACGCTCGACAAGGCGACGGCCTGGATGCTCGACCGCGTGAAGTCGTCGCCCAACGACAGCCTCGCCGGCGCCTCGCCGTATTTGCGCCTCTTCGGCACGGTCGCCGGTGGTCACTATCTCGCGCAGGCCGCACTGAAGACAGCGGACAGCGCGCGTCTCGCGCTGGCAGGCTTCTACGCCGCCAACATCCTGCCCGGCGCCCACGGTCTTCTCGGCCCCGCAACTGCCGGTGCCGAATGCCTTTTCGTGCTAACGTCCGACGAGCTTATGTGATGTTGACCGACTTCGGCACGATCTCGGCCGCACTCGCCATCGTCTGGGTGATGCTGATCGTTTCGAAATATCTGCGCTGGCGCCTTGCCGTTCTCGCGCGGCTTTTCATTCCCGGCTCGGTGATCGCCGGTTTTATTCTGATGTTTGCGGGTCCCGAGGTCGCCGGCGCAATTTTCGACGGCGAAACGCGCTTCGGCTCGCTTGTTCCCGAAGGCGTCTACGGCATCTGGCGCGAACTTCCGGCGCTGCTGATAAACGTTGTTTTTGCGGGACTTTTTCTCGGGAAGATCATTCCGGGCCCCGGCCAGATCTGGCGCCGTGCCGGCCCCGTCATCGCCTATGGCCAGGCCATCGCCTGGGGGCAATATGTTGTCGGCATTGGCCTCGTCGTATTGTTGCTGACGCCCTTCTACGCGACGCCACCCGTTGCCGGCGCGCTGATCGAGATTTCCTTCGAGGGCGGTCACGGCACGGCGGCCGGCCTCGGCCCCACTTTCGAGCATGTCGATTTCGCCGCCGGCACCGATCTTGCGCTCGGACTTGCGACCATCGGGCTTGTCGGTTCCGTGCTGATCGGCCTCGTGCTGATCAACTGGGCGGCGCGGCGCGGCCTCGTCGATCCCTCCGGCATCCGCGCGCCGACGCCGGAGCTTCATCCCGATCCGCCGGCCGACACGACCGAACAACTGGCGAACCGGCCCGCGACCACCGACGCAGCCCAGCCCATTGATCCGATGTCGCTGCATCTGGGGCTCTTCGCGCTCGCTATTGCCATCGGCTGGGGTCTGCACAGACTGTTGATCTTGCTGGAAGAAAGCACATGGGGCGGCGAGGGCGGCACAACGGTGCTGGCCTATCTGCCGCTCTTTCCGCTGGCGATGCTCGGCGGTGTCGCGGTGCAGATCGTCGTCAGCCGCTATATCGGCATGGGCCTCGTCGACCGCGCGCTGGTCAACCGCATTTCGGGCGCCGCGCTCGACATCCTGATCGTCGCGGCGCTGGCGACGCTGTCGCTGTCGGCGATCCACGAAAATCTCGGTCCCTTCGTCTGGCTGGCGCTGGGCGGCATTGCCTGGAATGTTTTCGCGCTTCTGGTGCTCGCGCCGCGCATGCTGGGGCCGGACTGGTTCGCGCAAGGCATTCCGCATTTCGGTCAGGCGATGGGCATGACGGTGAGCGGCTTGATGCTCTTCCGAATTGCCGACCCGGAAAACCGTTCGGGCGGGCTCGAGAATTTCGGCTACAAGCAGCTCTTTTTTGCGCCCATCGTCGGCGGCGGCCTGTTCACGGCGGCGGCCATGCCGCTGATTTTCGCCTTCGGCCCCTGGCCGGTGCTGATATTGACGAGTCTGTTGCTCGCCATCTGGATTCGCGTCGGATACCGCCTCGCCCTCAAGGATGCCGCAGCGTCGGCCGAGCTGGGAGAGGGCCCTGTTTGACCTCATGCACCCCTGCGCCTATCACGGGAAGCGCGATGATGCGCTTCCGGCGGCCGTCTCGCCGAATCCCCGATCAGGACGCTGCAGGAAATTTCTCGATCATCCAGTCGAAGAAAGTCGCGTGCCAGAGCGTCGACGCGCCGAGCTGACAATGCTCCGCGCCGCCCGATTCCCGGTCGTAGATTACAGACGTCGTGCTGCGCGCATGGGTGAGGGCTTTCTCGAACTGCTCCACCTGCTCGATCGGCACGAAATGATCGTCCTGCCCGGCGAGGATCAGGACATCGCTTCGGATCTGCGACGCGACATTTTCCAGCGTGTAGGGCTTGAAGGTGTCGAACGCATCGAGCGGTGCTTTCGTTCCCGTCGTCCACATCGCATTGTCGACCACCCAGGCAAATCCGGGCGAGAGGTATTTCCTGATGCCGATGATGGCATTCACGAGAAAACCGAAACCGTGATCGCGCAGCCAGAGGGCAGTATTCGGTACCTGGGGTGCGCCGTTGAGATCGTAGAACACATCGAAAGCGACGACACCGTCAATGCGCTCGTCGAAAGCCGCCGCGCGCGGAGCGAGATAGCCGCCCATGCTCATGCCGACGAGCACGATCTTTGTCGGCTTGACGTGGCTTTGCAGAAACGTGTCGAGTACCGCCCCGTTGGGCTTCTCCCATTCATGTGTGAAAGGCAGGTCTTGTTCACGGAGGACCGAACCTTGACCTGGGCCTTCATAGGTGAGAACGGAATATCCACGCTCAAGCGCGGCAGCGCCGAGAGCGAAGTAAAGTTCCTCAAGCGTCGAATCGAAGCCGCCTACGAAAACGATGAGCGGCTTTGTCTCCGCGCCTGCCGGACCGGGATAATAAACGGCGTTCAGATGATGCTCGCCATACGGCACTTCGATCCTTTTGTAGGTGATGCCGAGCGTGTCGAGCCCCTTGTAGAAGGCCGTCACATTTTTCTCCCACGCGGCGGGACGCTGAGGGTCGTCGGGCAGCAGCAGAAATTCCCCGGTGCGGTAGTAACTATGTGCGCGGAAATAGGCTCTGCCGCGGCTGAGGCGATCATTTGTGTTGTTTGCAAGGGCATAGACGCGGTCGCCGGTCGCCTCCCATGCCTCGAACCAGCTCTGCGGGTCACCTGCGCGAATGTGCTTGATCGTTTCAAGCACCTCCTGAGTGTCGGCGCCGCCTGACGGTATGACATTCAGTGCGCGAAGGGTCTGGAAGTGATAGGTCTGGTCGGCGAAGAAACGCGATTGACCTTGATCCATGGCGGGCCAGAAGAGAAAGGTGAGAACGGCAATCGAGGCTGCGGTCGCCAGCAAGGCGGTGTTGCGGGATATCTTCATCTTTATCCTCCCCTTCAGGGCTTTGTATTTGTGCGGGCGGTTCCGGGTTGAAGTCGCGCCATAACGAGATCGACGAGATCTTCTGTCTGCGCCGCGCGTGCTTTCGGTCCGGGCATGCGGCCGGCGAGAAATACTTCGCCCATCCAGTAGCCCACCAATGCATTGAGGAAATGCGCTGCGATGCGCGCGGTGTCGCAGGGTTTGGCGCTGCCGGCCTGGACTTCTTCCGTCAGCAGGTGGCTTAGAACGGCAACGCGATCGCGTATCAGTGCAAGGAAAGTCTCGGCGAGAGATTTGCTCGACGATATGGGCGGATAGCGGACGCTCTCCGAGAGGATGAACGCCGTCGCATGCGGATTTCGGGCGAGGACGTCGAAGAAGTCCGTCGCTACTGCGCGGAGCTTCTCCCTGAGTGAGCCTGGCGTGTCCGCGAAGGCGGAAGCGACGGCGCGCCCGCCGAAGGTGTAGCGCTCGAGAATCCGGGAGAGAATCTCGTCCTTGCCCGAGAAGTAGTGATAGAGCGTCCCCTCGGTGAGCCCCGATGCGCGTGCGATGTCGCGCATGGTTGCCGACTTGGAGCCCTTTTCGGCAAAGAGTTTGAGGCTGGCTTCGAGGATGTCGGCCTCGCGGTTCGCCGCAGGTTTGCCAAGTTTCGTCGGTCGCGCCATATCGCCTCCAATAACCAAACAAACGTTTGATAGAGAAAATTGGCAAGCCTGTCAACAACGGGCCCGTGTGGAAGCCTTGCCAGGCTGCGTCGCTGCGTTTGCTGCCTGTGGCATGACGTAGCGCTCGCCACGATGCGGAGAGACGGTTTGACCTCACGCGCCCCTGCGCCTATCACGGGAAGGGCCGCCCCGGCCTCTCGGCGGCGGCATCGTATGAGAGTCCCGAATGTCCGATATTTCGCAAGCGACCATCGAAAGTGCCGGTCTCCGCTATCCCTTCGAGCGGCGGGTGCCGGGTCCGGCCGAAATCATCGAGGTCGCGCCGGGCATTTCATGGGTCCGCATGCCGTTGCCCTTCCAGCTCGACCACATCAATCTCTGGCTGATCGAGGGCGACGACGGCTGGACAGTTGTTGACACCGGCGTCTCGACCGACGAGGTCAAAGGCTTGTGGCGTCAGGTCTTTCAGTCAGGCCTCAAGGGCAAGCCGGTGACGGGTCTCGTCGTCACCCATCTCCACCCCGATCATGTCGGCCTTGCCGGCTGGTTCACGCGCAAATGGGGCGTCGAGCTCCAGATGTCGCGTACCGATTTCCTGATGTGCAAGACACTGGTCCTCGACACCGGCCGCGAAGCGCCGAAGGAGGCGCTGGATTTCTACCGCGCGGCGGGCTTCAGTCAGCGCGGCATCGACAGCTATGCGGCGCGTTTCGGCGGATTCGGAAAAAATGTCTCGCGCATGCCCGATATTTTCCGCCGCCTGCGCGAAGGCGACGAACTGACGATCGGCGGCCGCGTCTGGCGCGTCGTTATCGGTTCGGGCCACGCGCCCGAGCATGTCTGTCTTTATTGCGAGGAAGCGAAGATCCTGATTTCGGGCGACCAGGTGCTGCCGCGCATTTCATCGAATGTCAGCGTCCATCCGACCGAGGCTTACGAGAACCCGCTCGAAGACTGGATCGAAAGCTGCAAGCGCCTGCGCCGCAACCTGCCGGCCGACCTGCTGGTGCTGCCGGCGCATAACGAGCCCTTTTACGGGCTGCACACACGCCTGACGCAGCTGATCGACGGCCATGAAGAAGGGCTGGCGAAGCTTCTCGACATGCTGGACGAGCCGAAACGCGCCATCGACGTGTTTTCGGCCCTCTTCAAGCGCAAGATCGGCCCGGAAGTCTTCTTCATGGCGACCGGCGAAAGCCTCGCCCATCTGAATTGCCTGCTCGGCCGCGGCCTCGCAACGGTCAGCCGCGACGAGAAGGGCGTGAACTGGTACAGCCGTGCCTGACATGCCGACATGCTGTAATTGTTGTTGATGACCACGCTTCTCGTTACCCACTCCGCCTGTCTCGAACATGAGACGCCTCCCGGCCATCCCGAATGCGTCGAGCGCCTGCGCGCGGTGCTGGGCGCGCTGGAAGCAGAGGAATTCGCGCTGCTGGCGCGTGACGAGGCGCCCCGCGCCGCCCATGAACAAATTGTCCGCGTTCACCCGGCCGCGCATATCGAACGCATCGAGAAAGGCGCGCCGGCCGAGGGTTTCCGCCGCATCGACGCCGACACCGCCATGTCGCCAGGTTCCGCCGAGGCGGCCTTCCGTGCAGCCGGTGCGGTGGTTCACGCGGTTGACGAGGTGATGGCGGGCCGCGTCCGCAACGCCTTCTGCGCCGTGCGTCCGCCCGGACACCATGCCGAGCCTGAAACCGCAATGGGCTTCTGCCTCTTCAACAACATTGCCATCGGCGCGCAGCATGCCCGCGCCGCGCATGGCTGCGCCCGCGTCGCCGTGGTCGATTTCGACGTCCATCACGGCAATGGCACGCAAGCCGCTTTCGAAACCGACCCGTCGCTCTTCTACGCTTCGACCCATCAATGGCCGCTCTATCCCGGCACCGGTCGCGCCGGCGAACACGGCCTCGGCAACATCCTGAACCGCACCCTGCCGCCCGGCGCCGGATCGGATGAATTTCGCGCCGCCATGACCGGCGCCGTCCTGCCGTCGCTTGAACAATTCCGCCCCGATTTCATCTTCATTTCGGCGGGTTTCGATGCGCATATGGCCGATCCGCTCGCCAATCTGCGGCTGACCGAGGAAGATTTCGGCTGGGCGACCGGCGAACTGGTCAAACTCGCCGGCAAGCTCTGCGGCGGCCGCGTTGTCTCGGCGCTTGAGGGCGGCTATGACTTGGGGGCGCTCGCCGCGAGCACCCGCGCGCATGTTCGGGCCCTGATGCTGGCCGCCTGATAATTCCCGGAGGAAGACGCCCATGTCCGCTGCCAAGGCCGACGCCCACAAGGACATCGAGAAGCTGAGCTTCGAGGAAGCGCTGGCCCAACTCGAAAAGATCGTCGGCCAGCTTGAATCCGGCGAAGCGCCGCTCGAAAAATCGATCGAGCTTTATGAGCGCGGCACGGCGCTGAAAGCCCATTGCGAGGCGCGGCTGAAAGCGGCGGAAGCGAAAGTCGAGAAAATCACGCTATCGGCCAATGGCGAGCCGTCGGGCACCGCCCCGCTCGACATCGACTGAGCGCGCAGCCGATGGCCGCTTCCCCCTTCGAAAGCGCACTGGCCGAACATGCAAGCGATGTCGAGACGATGCTCGACCGGCTGTTGCCGCGCGTCGAGGGTCCGGAAGGCCGCCTTGCCGAAGCCATGCGCTATGCGGCGCTCGGCGGCGGCAAGCGTTTCCGCCCTTTTCTGGTGACGCAGAGCGCCCGGCTTTTCAGTGTGAATTCCGATTCCGCGTTGCGCGCCGCGGCGGCTGCCGAATGCGTCCACATTTATTCGTTGGTCCATGACGATATGCCCTGCATGGACGACGATGAGATGCGTCACGGCCGGCCGGCGGTTCACAAGGCCTTCGACGAAGCGACCGCGATGCTGGCCGGCGATGCGCTGCTGACGCTCGCCTTCGAGATCGTCGCCGACCCCGCGACCCATGAACGCGCCCGCGTCCGCATCGAACTGGTGCGGCGTCTCGCCGCGGCGGCGGGCGCTCGCGGCATGGTCGGCGGCCAGATGATCGACCTGGCGAGTGAGGGTCAGCCGCTCGACATCGGTGCCATCACGAGGCTACAGCATCTGAAGACCGGCGCGCTGATTGCGTTCTGCTGCGAGGCGGGCGCCGTGCTGGGGCGCGCATCGGCCGACGTCGGGAAAGCGCTCCACGCCTATGCCCATGACATGGGCCTCGCCTATCAGATCGCCGACGACCTGCTGGATGCCGAGGGCGATCCCGCGCTGATGGGCAAGAGCACGGGCAAGGACGCCGCCGCCGGCAAGGCGACCTTTGTCTCGATTCTGGGGGCCGACAGGGCCCGCGCCCAAGCCCGCATGCTCGCCGATCAGGCGGTTCAACATCTTGATTTATTTGACGAAAGAGCCGACCTTTTGCGTCAGGCGGCGCATTTCGTTATAACGCGCCGCAACTGAGAGCCGCCCCGCATCGCCGGCTCCGGACATTCGTATCAGGCCCTTGCCGGCCGAGGTGAGCGTTGACCAGCAAACCCGCGACCCCATTGCTTGACCGGGTGAACAGCCCGGCCGATCTGCGCGCCTTCCCCGAAAGCGATCTGCGCCAGATCGCCGACGAATTGCGCGCCGAAATGATCGACGCCGTGTCGGTGACAGGCGGCCATCTGGGCGCGGGCCTCGGCGTCGTCGAACTCACCGTCGCGCTGCATCACGTGTTCAACACGCCCGAAGACCGCATCGTCTGGGACGTCGGCCATCAAGCCTATCCGCACAAGATTTTGACGGGCCGTCGCGACCGCATTCGCACATTGCGTCAGGGCGGCGGCTTGTCGGGCTTCACCAAGCGCGACGAGAGCGAATACGACCCCTTCGGCGCCGCGCATTCCTCGACTTCGATTTCGGCCGGCCTTGGCATGGCGGTCGCGCGCGATCTCAAGGGCGCCACCAACAATGTCGTCGCGGTTATCGGCGATGGCGCGATGTCGGCCGGCATGGCTTACGAGGCGATGAACAATGCCGGTTCGATGGACAGCCGCCTGATCATCATTCTCAACGACAACGACATGTCGATTGCCCCGCCGGTCGGCGCGATGAGCGCTTATCTGGCGCGGTTGTTGTCTGGCGGCGCCTATCGCTCGATGCGGCATCTCGCCAAGCAACTGGCGAAACTCCTGCCGAAGCGGCTTGAGGAAAGCGCCCGCCGCGCCGAGGAATATGCGCGCGGCATGGCGATGGGCGGCACATTGTTCGAGGAGCTCGGCTGCTACTATGTCGGGCCCATCGACGGCCACAATTTCGACCACCTGCTGCCGGTGCTGAAAAACGTGCGCGACGCGGGCGAAGGCCCGATCCTCGTTCATGTCGTGACGCAAAAAGGCAAGGGTTATGGCCCCGCCGAGGCCGCGGACGACAAGTATCATGGCGTCACGAAATTCGACGTCATCACAGGCGCGCAGGCGAAGTCGGCCGCCAATGCACCGAGCTACACCAAGGTTTTCGCGCAAAGCCTGATCGCCCATGCCGAGCGCGACGACAAGATCGTCGCCATCACGGCCGCGATGCCCTCGGGCACGGGCCTCGATCTCTTCGGCCAGCGGTTCCCGGCGCGAACCTTCGATGTCGGCATCGCCGAGCAGCATGCGGTGACTTTCGCGGCGGGTCTTGCGACCGAAGGTTTCAAGCCCTTTGCGGCCATCTATTCGACATTCCTGCAGCGCGCCTACGACCAGGTGGTGCACGATGTGGCGATCCAGCGCCTGCCGGTGCGCTTTGCCATCGATCGCGCCGGGCTTGTCGGCGCCGACGGACCGACCCATGCCGGTGCTTTCGACGTTGCCTATCTTTCCTGCCTGCCGGGCTTCGTCGTCATGGCGGCAGCCGACGAACTCGAACTGATGCACATGGTGGCGACCGCGGCGGAAATCGACGACCGGCCGTCGGCTTTCCGCTATCCGCGCGGCGAGGGCATCGGGCTCGAATTGCCGGAAATCGGCACACCGCTCGAAATCGGCAAAGGCCGCATCCTGCGCGAAGGCACGAAGATTGCGATCCTCTCCTTCGGCACGCGGCTTCAGGAGGCGCTGAAAGCCGCCGATCAGCTTGGCGCGATGGGCCTGACCGCGACGGTCGCCGATGCGCGTTTCGCCAAGCCGCTGGACGAGGAACTGGTCGCGCGTCTTGCCCGCGAACACGAAGTGCTGATCACGCTCGAGGAAGGCGCGGCCGGAGGCTTCGGCAGCCATGTGCTCGATTTTCTGGCGCGTTCCGGCGCGCTCGACCGCGGCTTGAAGGTGCGCCCGATGGCGCTGCCCGACATTTTCATCGATCACGACAAGCCCGAAAAGATGTACGACACGGCGCACCTCAATGCGCCGCAGATCGTCGAAACGGCGCTGATGGCGTTGGGGCTTGAGCGGCAAATCGCGGAAGTCGCGCCGAAGCCCTTGCCGAAACTCGTCTGAGAAATTCGATGAACAGCGAGAAACGCCGCCTCGATCTAGTGCTGGTCGAGCGCGGCCTGGCCCCGACGCGCGCCCGCGCGCAAGGTGCGATCCGCGCCGGCCATGTGCGTGTCGGCGGCAAGCCGGCGGCAAAGCCCGCCGATCTTGTGGACGCGGCCGACGAAATCGAACTGACGGCGCCCGAGCACCCCTATGTGTCGCGCGGCGCGCTCAAGCTGCGCCATGCGCTCGACCGTTTCGGCCTCGACCCCGCCGGCCGGACCTGTCTCGATCTCGGCGCATCGACTGGTGGATTCACGCAAGTCCTGTTGCAACAAGGCGCCGCATCCGTCGTTGCGGTCGATGTCGGTCACGGACAATTGGCGCCGGAAATTGCGAACGACGCCCGCGTCCGGGCGATTGAAGGAATGAATGTGAAGGACCTGACACGCGCGATCCTGCTCGAACGCATCGAGTTCATCGTTGCCGATCTGAGCTTCATCGGTCTTGCGAAGGCGCTGCCCGCCGCGCTGGCACTGGCCGAGCCTGGCGCGCCGCTCGTCGCCCTCATCAAGCCGCAATTCGAGGTCGGGCCTGAGAATGTCGGCAAGGGCGGTATCGTCCGCGACGCCGCGCTGCACGAAAAAGTCTGCGACGGCATTTCGCGCTGGCTCGAAGAGGAGATGAACTGGCGCTTGCTTGGCATCGTGCCGAGCCCGATCGAGGGCGGCGACGGCAACCGGGAATTCCTGCTGGCGGCCTGCCATGACCGCTGAAATCGAGGTCGAAATCGCCGCGCTTGGCGCGCAAGGCGACGGTATTGCCGAAACGCTGGCGGGCCCACTTTTCGTACCCTATGTGCTGCCGGGCGAGCGCGTGCGTATACGGCCGGACGGCGAGGGAAGGGCAACGCTTGTTTCGGTTCTCGAAGCGTCGCCCGACCGTGTGAAGCCGCCATGCCCGCATTTCACAACCTGCGGCGGCTGCGCGCTCCAGCACATGGCGCCGCACGCTTATGCCACATGGAAACATGCGCAGGTCGAGGCAACGCTTCGCCCGCGCGGTATCGTTGCCGACATCGACGCCGTTCGGCCGGCACTCCCCCGAAGCCGCCGCCGCGCCGGTTTTGCCGCGACGCGAAGCCGAAAAACGCTGACGCTCGGCTATCACGCCAGGGCCAGCCACACCATTGTCCCCGTATCGGAATG
>JAHBYM010000085.1 GCA_019635975.1 Parvibaculum sp.
CCGCTGATCTCGGCCGTCGGCCACGAGACCGACACGACGCTGATCGACTTCGCGGCCGACCGCCGCGCGCCGACGCCGACGGCGGCGGCCGAAATGGCGGTGCCGGTGCGCGCCGATCTCATTGCCGAGGTGCAGGACCGTGCGCGGCGGCTGATGCGGGCGGAAGCACGGACGATCGAGACGGCGCGCAACGAGTTGCGCGGGCTCGCACGCGGGTTGCCGCGGCTGACCGACATCGTGGCGCTGCCGCGACAACGCTTCGATGCGGCATCGGAACGGCTCGGCCGGGCGCTGGCGCGCGCGGCAGAAGTCAAACGCGCGACGTTGCATCGTGTCGAAGGGCGGCTGTCGGTGACGCCGATCGAGCGGCGCATCGCCGAGGCGCGGCGGCGGACCGGCGAATTGGGCATCCGCGCGCTCGCGGCCGAGAAACGCGTTGTCGCCGACAATGCGCGGCGGCTCGACGGCGCGGCGAAGCTGCTCGAGAGCTACTCCTATCAGGGCGTATTGAAGCGCGGCTATGCGGTGGTGCGCGACGGGGCGGGCAAGCCGATCCGAAGCGGCGCGGGCCAGAAGGCCGGCGCACCGCTCGACATCGAATTCGCCGAGGACCGGCTTGGCGCGGTCGTCGCGGGGACGCCGGAAAAGCCGCGGCCGGCGCCGAAGAGCAAGCCCGACAGTCCGCAGGGGAGCCTGCTTTGATCGCCGCGGCCGCCTGGGTTATGGTGGCACCATGAACAGGATGGAAAAAATGGGCGGCGGCGAGGCGGAGCTCGTCTATGGCGACGGCGAATTTCATGTCGTGCGCCCGGGCAGCCATGTCATTTGCGCGGTGACCGGCGCGCGCATTTCGCTCGACGAATTGCGCTACTGGAACGTCGACCGGCAGGAAGCCTATGCAAGCGCCGAAATCTCGCTGAAGCGCTATCTCGAGTTGCAGAACGCGCCATGAAGCGGCTTGCGGTCGTTCTGAGCGCCCTGTTGTTTGCCGCGCCGGCTTTTGCCGCGCCCGAGCACATTCCCAATCTGGAACTGCAAGGCCCGATGGAACAAGGGTCGCTGGTCATCGGCATGGTGGTGCCCGGCGCGCGGGCGACGCTCGACGGCGCGGAGCTGCCCGTCGCCGAAAACGGGCTCTTCGCTTTCGGTTTCGACCGCGACCATGGGCCGGCCGCCCGCCTCGCGATCACCTATCCGGACGGCACGCGCATCGAACGCCGGCTCGACATCGCGCCGCGCGAATGGGCGATCCAGCGTATTGACGGGCTGCCGCAGAAATATGTGACGCCGCCGCCCGAAACGCTGGCGCGGATCGCAAGAGAACGCGAACTGAAGACGGCGGCGCGCACCGCGCGCGTCGACGATACATGGTTCGCCGAGCCCTTTATCTGGCCGGCGACAGGGCCGATCAGCGGTGTGTTCGGTTCGCAGCGCATCTACAATGGCGAGCCGCGCCGCCCGCATTACGGCGTCGATGTCGCCGCGCCGACCGGTACGCCCATCGTCGCGCCGCAGGCCGGCGTCGTGACGCTGGCCGAAGCCGACATGTATTTCGAGGGTGGGCTCGTGTTTCTCGATCACGGTCATGGCGTGACCAGCGTGATGATGCATATGAGCCGTGTCGATGTGGAAACAGGTCAGCGGGTCGAACAGGGCGAGACGATCGGCGCGGTGGGTTCGACCGGGCGTTCGACCGGTCCGCATCTTCACTGGGGCATGTTCTGGCGCGGTGCGCAGATCGATCCTGCAACCCTGGTCGGGCCGATGCCCGATGCGGCATCTCTCGCCGCAGGCGGCAACTAGCCTCCTCGCCTTTCCGGACAGTGCGCCGCATCCCCTCTATTCGGGCGAGTCTACCTGTGCAGCGGCGATCCGGTGCATATGCCAGGGCCTGACCGACCAGCGGTCGTGCAGCCAGAACCATTCATGCGGACGGGCGCGGATGCGCGCTTCGAGGAAATCGTTGATCTCCTGGGTGATGCGCATCACCTCCTCGAAGGGCTCGGCGCCCGGACGGGCGGTGATCGGGTTGTAGACCGTGACGCGGAAATGCGCGCCTCCGAGACGTTCGATGCAGGCGGGAACCACCGGAATGTTGTAGCGCACCGCGAGGCCTGCGGGCGCACCGGTCGTCATGGCGCGGATGCCGAACATCTTTGCTTCGATACCATCGTTCAACTTCTGGTCGGTCAGCATGGCGACGAACTTGTCTTCGCGCATCAGGCGAACGATGACCCGCGCGCCGGGACCGCTTTTCGGAATTTGTGTCGCGCGCGTCAGCCGCGCACGAAGCGACACCATCCATTCGTTGACGAAGGGGTTGTTGGCGTGGCGATAGACCTCGCCGCCTTCGACACCCTCGAAATGCATCACGACCGGTAACAGTTCCCAATTGGCGAAATGGCCGGAGACAAAGACGCCGCCGCATCCGGCTTCGGCCATTGCGCGCAGCGCGCCCGCATTGACGATTTCGATACGGTGCCGCTCTTCGGGACGCATGAACTTTTCCAGATGTGCGTATTCGCCGATCGTGCGACCGAGGTTCTCCCACATGCCGGCGACGATACGCTCAATCTCCTCGGGCGACAGATCCGGCATGGCGCGGCGAATGTTGGCGCGGGCCCGGTTGGAAATACCGAGCTTCGGACCGACGAACCGCGCCAGCCCGCCCCCCGCAGCCGAAGCGCGGTCGAGCCCCATCACGCCGAAAATCGCCAGTACGATCTTCAGCCCCGCATATTCCAGCAGATGTATAGCTGTGTGCTTGCTTGCCATGTGCGGCGAACCTTATCAGCTTCGGCGGCGGGCGCGCCGTGCGGCGTCGGCGACCAGCGCCATCAGCGTGTCGATGTCGGCGATCAGGGCCCGGACCGGTAGTTGCATCGCGGCCTCGCGAAGCCGCGCGCGCGCACTTCCGACCGGCGCATGGGTCAGGCGCGCCGCATCTTTTTCCGTCGTGACGAGCCGCGCGCCACGTTCGCGCGCCCTGACCAGAAGTTGCAGCGCATCGCGCTCTGAATACATGTGATGGTCGGCGAAATCGACGGTCTCCACGATGTCGGCGCCCAGATCGGCGAGCGTCCGGTAGAATTTTTCGGGACGCCCGATGCCCGCAAAAGCGAGAAGCGGTGCACCGGCGAAATCCGGCGGGGAAACCGGTCGCGTGATGGCGTTGAAAACAGGAAGACCGCGCGCGCGCGCCCTTGCCGCGATGCCGTCAGCAGCATGTCCGCGACCGTTGAGGACGATCGCGTGGGCGCGTTCAAGCGCATCGTCGATGCGCTCGCGCAAGGGCCCGGCCGGCATCAGCCGCCCGTTGCCGACGCCCGATGCGGCATCGACGACGAGGATCGAAAAATCCTTCTCAAGATAAGGGTTCTGAAATCCGTCATCCATGACGATGAGCCGCGCGCCGCCGCGCACCGCCGCCGCAGCACCTTCGGGACGCCGCGCCGAAACCCAGGTCGGAGCAGCGGCGGCGAGCAACAGCGGCTCGTCGCCGACATCGGCGGCACCGTGATGCGCAGGATCGACCCGTATCGGGCCCCGCTCGCGCCCGCCATGGCCACGGGTCAGAAAGTGAACGGCCTCGCCGGCCGCTATCAGACGTTCGGCGATGGTCAGTGCCACGGGCGTCTTCCCGGCGCCGCCCGCCGTCAGGTTGCCGATGCAGATGACCGGCACGGCGGCGCGCTCGGACACCGCGCGGCGGCGGCGGATGCGTCCCGCCATGCCGAATAGCCAACCGGCAGGCGCCAGCAATCGCGAGGGCAGAAGCGGCGCGGCGCCGCGGCGCGGCGGATACCAGAAGCGCGGTTCACGCATCGGCGCCACTCCCTCCGGCGGGCAGCAGCGGCAAAAGCGCCTCGAAGGCTCGCGATGTCGCGCCGCTGTCGGCGCTCGCGACGGCGCGAGCCGACGCTGCCATGCGGCGGCGCAACGCGTCGTCGGCGAGGAGGCGCCCGACGGCGCCGGCAAGCGCCGGTGCGGCCGCGATGCGCGTCATTGCATTCGCCTTCTCGAAGGCGGCATAGGCTTCGACAAAATTGAAGTCGGAGGGACCGGCGATCAGCGCGCTGTCGAGCCGCGCCGCCTCGAAGGGATTGTGGCCGCCCGCCGAATTGAGCGTGCCGCCGATGAAGGCGATGCCGGCCAGCATGTAGTAGAGGCCCATTTCGCCCAGCGTGTCGCCGAGATAGATATTCGTCGCCGGCGCGATCCTCTCGCCGGTGCTGCGCTGCGCGACCTGGAGCCCGAGCTCCCGGCATTCGGCGGCGACGGAAGCGCCACGCACCGGGTGACGCGGCACTACGATCGTCAACAGGTTCGGATGCGTTTGCGCGAGGCGGAGATGCGCTTCCGCGGCAGCACGTTCCTCGCCTTCATGCGTGTTGCTGGCGATCCAGACCGGGCGCGCGCCGATCTCGCCGCGCAGGCGCGCCAGTTCGGCCATGTCGTGGGCGAGCGGCGGCGCATCGTGTTTGAGATTGCCGAGCCGCAGCACCGAACGCGATCCGAGGCTGCGCAAGCGTTCGGCGCTGGCGGCATCCTGCGCCATCGCGACCGAGAAGCGGCTCAGCAACTCCCCGGCAAAGCGTGGAGCACGGCGCCATTTGCCGAATGAGCTCTCGGTGATACGCGCGTTGACCAGCGCCAGCTTCGCGCCGCGCATATGGGTGGCGGCGATCAGGTTGGGCCAGAACTCGGACTCGACCCATATCGCCAGATCGGGCCGCCAGTGATCGAGAAAACGCGCGCAGTAGTCCGGATGATCGAGCGGGACAAACTGATGGACGGCGCGCGGCGGCAGCCTCTCGGTCATCAGCTTTGCAGAAGTGACGGTGCCGGTCGTCACCAGCACCGACATATCGGGAGCAGCGGCGAGAAAGCGCTCGACGAGCGGCATGACCGACAAGGATTCACCGATGCTTGCCGCATGAAACCAGACGAGCCGCCCCGGCGGCCGGGCCTGCGACGCACATCCGAGACGCTCGCCGAGGCGCGCCGGATCCTCCTTGCCGCGCGCCACCCGGCGGCGCAGCAGCACCGGCACGGCGGGCGCCAAGGCGCGCGTCAGCAAACGATAGAAAACGAAGCCGCGCGATGAGGGGCGCCGCGTCATTGTCGAAACGCGCGGCTCAACGCGCCACCGCCTCTGCGTCCTGCAACGGCGGCGCGCGACCGACAAGCCGCTCGGCTTCCGCCGCCACCGCGTTGAGACCGTCTTCCACGCTCTGCCGCGCCGCTTCGATTTCCTCAGGCGTCGCGTCGCGTTCGACATAGATCGGCTCGCCCCAAACCAGCGCGCCCTTCGAAAATGGCAGGTTGATGGTGAAGTTGTCCCAGTTGTTGAGCTTGATGCGCGCGCGCGTGGTCGCGGCAACCGGCACGATCGGGCGGCCCGACAACCGCGCCAGCATCACGATCCCCTCGCCCGCGCGCCGCGCCGGACCCGGCGGGAGATCGGCGGTGAGCCCGATCGAGATATTTTCGCCGAGCGCGCGGACCATCGCGCGCAACGCGCCGGCGCCGCCCTTGCCCTTGTGCTTGTAGCTGCGTTCCTCGCCCTTCGGCACACCGGCGCCGCGGATCGTGCTGACGCCGAGATGGCGCATCACGCCGTCGACGATTTCGCCATCGCCATGTTTGGAAACGAGGATGCACCACTCGCGCCAGTTGTGCCAGAAGGGCGGCAGGATGAGGTTCTGCCCGTGCCATGTCGCGGCGACAAACGGCTTGTCGACATTCCAGAAACTGGCGGCGATGTCGCCCCGCCTGATTTCGAAGCGGCATGTGCGCCGCACGATGCGGATATAGAGCGCGATCAGGAAGGCGATGGTTTCGGTGAAGGCCGAACTCTTGAATATCTTTTTGCCAAGCGACATCGGACGCCTACTCTCCCGCCAGCGCCGCCTGCGGCGCGCCGTCCTTTTCCGGCGCGGCACTGTGCGTCTCGTCTTCGATGAATTGCGAGCGCGAAAGCTCCGCATAAAGGCCGCCCTGCGCGACGAGCTCGGCATGTGTGCCCCGCTCGACGACGCGTCCGCCGTCGATGACGTAGATGTTGTGGGCGTGCTTGATGGTGGAGAGGCGGTGCGCGATGACGAGCGTTGTGCGCCCTTCCATCAACCGCGCCAGCGCGCTCTGCACCTGCATCTCGGAGGCGGTGTCGAGCGCCGAGGTCGCTTCGTCGAGCAGCAGAATGGCCGCGTTTTTCAGCATGGCGCGGGCGATGGCGATGCGCTGGCGCTGGCCGCCCGACAACTTGAATCCCGCCTCGCCGACCTTCGTTTCGTAGCCGGCGGGCAACGAAGCGATAAATTCATGTGCGGCGGCATTGCGCGCCGCTTCCTCGATTTCGGCGTCGGTCGCGTCCGGAGACCCATAGGCGATGTTGGCGCGGATCGTGTCGTCGAACAGGAACGGTTCCTGCGTGACCAGTGAACTCGCGGCCCGCAACGAGGCGAGCGTGACCTGCGACACGTCCTGTCCGTCGATCAGGACGCGGCCGGAAGCCGGATCGTAGAAACGCGGCACGAGATTGAGGATCGTACTTTTTCCGGCGCCGGAGGGGCCGACAAGCGCCACGGTGTGCCCCTTGGGAACGTCGATCGAAACGCCGTTGAGCGCCGGCGTGCCGTCGCCATACTGGAAATGCACGTCCTCGAAACGAATGGCACCATCGCTGACCTTCAACGAGCCGGCGCCGGCCGGCGCTCGAATGCCGGGTTCGATGTCGAGAATGGGGAAAACACGGATCGCGGCCGCGACACCTTCCTGCATCAGGGTCTGCGTGCTGGCGAGTTTCTTCAGCGGTTCGTAGGCAAGCATCATCGCCGAAAGAAAACCGCCGAGATCGCCGACGGTGAGAAGACCCGTCTGCACGCTGCGGCCGCCGAAATAGATGACGGCGGCGATGCCGAAACCGGAGAGGATGCCCGTGACGGGGCTTGCCGCCGCGCGGCTCTTCAAGGCGCGCAGCGAATGGCGCAGCACCTCGTCGATCGAGCGGGAGGCGCGTTCGATCTCGGTCGCTTCCTGGTCGTACGCCTTGACGACGCGGATGCCGCCCAGCGCCTCGGAAATCACCGCCGACAAATCGCCCGATCCCTGCATCGTCTGGCGGGCGGCCTTGCGCGAGCGGCGGCCGAGCTGGCGCACCAGAATGGCGACGAAGGGAATAACGGCAGTTCCCATCAGCGCCAGTTTCCAGTTGAGATAGAACATTGCGCCGATCAGGGCGATAACGGTCAACAGGTTCTGACCGAGGTCGATGACGGTTGTGGTGATCGAGTCGCGTACCTTGCTTGCGTCGAAAAGAAAGCCCGAAATAAAGCGGCCGGAATGCGTACTGCTGACCCAGGCGAGGTCGGCATGCATGATACGGTCGAACATGCGCCGTTGAATCGTGGCGACGATGTACTGCCCGATCGTGCTCATGTTGACCTTGGCGAAATAGGCGGCGACCGCCTGTACCGATGTGGCGGCGATAGCGCCGACGGCAACCAGCAGCAATGTCCAAGCGTCCGAGCCGACAATGTTGTCGAGCGCGTGCTTGATGAGGATCGGCAGAACGCCCGTCGCCGCGGCGACAACCACGCTGGCAAGCAGCGCCGTCGCGGCCAGCCGCCAATGCGGCCGCAAATACTCGCGCGCCATCCGGCCGACGACCTGGCCGGTGGTGAGCTCCAAGGGGGCGGCGGGACTTGCGGGCCCGGGCGAATCCGGGTGGGTGCCCGGTCCCCCCTGGCCTGTGTCGGCAGCGGATTTCTGGCTTGGCATCTGGCCTGTCTCGTTCGGGCCCGTCTATATGGTCCGGGGTCGCCCGGACCATATCACGGCGCGTTAGCGGCCGCCATAAAGCCGGCAAATGGTAAACGCTTCATTCAATTGGCTTTTTGCCCGATTTTCAGATCGTTCGTCAATTGAGCAGCGCAATGCCGATGGTCAGGTAAGTGGCAAACAAGGTCCAGCCGAGATAGGGCACCAGCAGCCAGCCGGCCAGCCGATCGACCTTGAGGAACGCCATGATCGTGATCGCGATGGCGATATCGAGAACCAGCACCGTCACGACGGCGAGCACGGGGTTTTTCAGCCCGAAGAAAACAATGCTCCAGGACAGGTTCAAAGCGAGTTGCATGCCGAACAGGGCGAGCGGCCCGCCCGCCTTGTCGAAGCTCCCCGCCGTCCGCCAGACAAGCCAGGCCGAAATCGCCATCAGGAAATAGAGGAAGTTCCAGGCGATGGGGAAGACCCATCGGTCCGGATTGAGCGGCGGCTTCGCCAGCGTCTCGTACCAGTCGCCAACGCTCGTCGCCGTCACGGCGCCGCCAGCCCAGCCGACAATGAAGACGACAATCAGGAACCCGAAAAGACATGCCAGCGATGTCAGCGCGCTCGGTCCGGCCGGTGCTTTTCCCGCGCTGTAGGGTGACGGGCTTTCAGTGGTCATGGTCGTTCGCCTCGTCGGGATCGAGAAGCCGATGCAGATGCACGATGAAATAGCGCATATGAGCGTTGTCGACGGTTCGCTGCGCCGCCGCCTTCCAGGCTCGATGCGCCTCGTCATAGCCGGGGAAGATGCCGACAATGTCGAGCGCGTCCGTGTCCTTGAATTCCTTGCCTTCGAGATGCGTCAGTTCGCCGCCGAAAACGAGGTGGAGAAGTTGCTTTGACATGGCGGCCCCGGAAGGAGGATCGATTTCGAGTCGAATCCTATCACGCCAGCGATGTCGAGCGAAGGCGCGGCGGCTATTCCGGCAGCCGAACCGCGCCCACTTTGGCAAACAAGGCATCATAGAGCGCGGGCCCGGCGACGAGCAGGCTCCGGTGGCGCGTGCTTTCACGATTGTAGATAAAGGGCTTGCCGTCATGCGTGGTCATGCGCCCTTGCGCCTCGTGGACGATGAGATCGGCGGCCGCCAGATCCCAGTCGCTCTTGCCGTTGAGCGCCAGCGCTGCGTCGGCCGCGCCGCAGGCGACCAGCGCGATCCGGTATGCCACGGAGTTGCGTTCGAGAATCTCCATCTCGGGCCAGGGCTCGATGCCGGCGCGCGCCCAACCGGGATGTTTGAACATCGGCGCGAAGGCAGCGATCCGGCATCCTTCGATCGCCGCGCAATCGCTGACGCGGATCGGCGTGCCGTTGAGATACGCGCCGCCGCCCGCCGCCGCCTCGAAGAATTCGCCGGTCGCGGGATTGAACAGCACGGCAAGCGCCGGCCGCCCCTCCACGACCAGCGCGACGGAAATGGCGAAGTCGGTTTTGCCTCTGGCGAAAGCGCGCGTGCCGTCGATCGGATCGACCACCCAGGTCAGCGGCCGCGCGAGCCGCGCGGGATCGTCTTCGGTTTCTTCCGAGAGCCAGCCATAGTCCGGCCGCGCGCCCACAAGACGCGTACGCAGGAGGTCGTTGACTGCGATGTCGGCCTCGGTGACAGGGGTGTCGTCCGCGTCTTTCGACCATTTGCGGAGGTCGGTGCCGAAATAGCGCATGGCGAGCGCGCCCGCCTCCCTGACCGTTTCTTTCAGCAGCGCGAAATCGCCGTCAGGTACCGGCAACGGTCATCCCTTCGACGCGGATCGTCGGCGCATTGGTGGTATGACGGAACTCGAGGTCGTCCGCCGGCGTCATGTTGAGGAACATATCCTTCAGGTTTCCGGCGATGGTGATTTCGCTGACCGGATAGACGATTTCGCCGTTCTCGATCCAGAAGCCGGAGGCGCCGCGGCTATAGTCGCCGGTGACGCCATTGACGCCCATGCCGATCAGCTCGGTCACGTAGAGCCCCTGTTTGATGTCGGCGATCAGCTCCTTCACCTTCAGACAGCCGGCTTCCATGTAGAGATTGCTCGGCGCCGGCGCGGGCGGGCCGCCCGTGCCGCGTGCCGCATGACCGGTCGTCGCGAGGCCGAGCTGGCGCGCCGTTGCGCTGTCGAGCAGCCATGTCGTCAGCCGCCCGTCCTCGACCAGCAACATGCGGCCGTTCCGGACGCCTTCGCCGTCGAAAGGCTTCGAGCGCAGGCCACGCTTCATGTGCGGATCGTCGACAATCGAAATCTCTTTTGCAAAGACCGCACGGCCCATATCGTTTTTCAGGAAGCTGGTGCCGCGCGCGATCGAGGAGCCGGAAATCGCACCTGCGAAATGCCCGACGAGGCCGCCGGAGACCCGCGGGTCGTAGACGACGGGCACCGATTGCGAGCGCACCTTGCGCGGATGAAGCCGCTTCACCGCCTTCTCGCCGGCGCGGCGGCCGATGGCGGATGCGCCTTCGAGGTCCTGTCCGTGGCGGGCCGTCATGTAGTCGTAGTCGCGCTCCATCGCGGTGCCCTCGCCGGCCAGCACCGAACAGGAGATCGAACAGGAGGTTCCGGCATAGCTGCCGGCAAAGCCGCCGCCGGAGCCCGCGCGCGTGACCAGCGCAACGCCGGAACGGCCCCAGCCGGCGCCGGCGCCGCTCGAATTGGTGACGCCCGCGACCGCCAGCGCCGCCTCCTCCGCCTCGGCGGCGAAGCCCGCAAGCTGCTCGGCCGTGGGCGGCGCGGACTTGTCCTCGATGTCGAGATCGGGCCAGTCCCGCGCCAGCATTTCCGGATCGGCAAGGCCGCAATACGGGTCTTCGGGCGCGGCGCGGGCCATGGCCACGACGCGCTCGATCATCGGCGCGAGCGAGGCTTCCGAGAGATCTGTCGTCGAGACGCTTGCCTGCCGCTTGCCGACGAACACGCGAAGGCCGACATCGCAGCCTTCGGAGCGTTCGACATCCTCAAGCTTGCCGAGACGCCACGAGACGCCGAGCGAGGTGCCTTCCATGGCCACCGCCTCGGC
The DNA here is from genome assembly GCA_019635975.1 of Parvibaculum sp. GTDB lineage: Bacteria > Pseudomonadota > Alphaproteobacteria > Parvibaculales > Parvibaculaceae > Parvibaculum. The sequence continues at coordinate 10,832 of JAHBYM010000085.1, forward strand.
CGCATCGGCGCCCGCCTTCAATGCGCGGCCGACAAGCGAGGACGCCATGTCGAGCGTCGACATCCGCTCCGCAGTCTTTGCCGCTTTGGTCATGCTTGCCCCGAATTACCGTGTCAGACGAGTGCGTAGAAGAGACAGGCGCCGCCCGCGACGAGCTGGCCGATCCAGGTGAGCAATGTGCCGATCAGGCGCGGCGGTGTCGAGGCAGAGCTGCGCGAGACGCCGATCGCATGCAGCACGCGGCCGATGGTGAGCGCGAGACCGACGATATGCAGCACATAGATCGAGGCCGACAACATGTGCAGCACCAC
>JAHBYM010000086.1 GCA_019635975.1 Parvibaculum sp.
TTCGCGATCAGCCAGCGAAAGGGTTGCGGCACGCGAATGATCGCCGGATCGCTGAACAGGTTGAACAGGAAGGGCTCGACCGCTTGCGGGCCGTCGGGACCGCCGAGATTGAAAAGCACGATGGCGACCTTGCGCGTCATGGCCGCCAGCTTCGCACGATCTCGACAAGTTCCGCCACATGTTCGGGCGGCGTTTGCGGCACGATGCCGTGCCCGAGATTGAAAATGAACGGGCCCTTGCCCAGCGTATCGAGAATGGCAAGCACCTGCCGCCGCATCTCCGGCCCGCCCGCGACCAGCAACAAAGGATCGAGATTGCCCTGAAGGCAACCGAGGCTTTGAAGGTTGTCGCGTGCCCAGCCCGGCGACATCGCGGTGTCGAGGCTCAAGGCATCGAGCTTCGTCGCGCGGAAATAATTCGCGGTCATCGGTCCGGCACCGCGCGGAAAGCCGATCACCGGCAGGTCGGGAAAGCGCGCCTTCAAGGCGACACGGATTTCGAGCATCGGTTTCAGCGCGAAACGCTCGAAGGAAAGTTCGGGCAGCGATCCCGCCCAGGTATCGAAAATCTGCGCAACCTCAACGCCCGCCTCGACCTGCGCCGAGAGATGCTCGATCGTCGCTGCGACGAGAAGGTCGATCAGCTTCTGGAATTCATCCGGCGCGCGATAGGCCCAGGCCTTGGCGGCGGCCTGGTCCGGCGAACCGCGCCCGCCCACCATGTAGGTCGCAACCGTCCAGGGCGCACCGGCAAAGCCGATCAGCGCCGTCTCGGCCGGCAGGCTGACCCGCAAGCGCCGCACCGTCTCATAGACCGGCTGCAGCTTCTCGCGGATCGCCGCGACGGGCTTCAGCGCTGCGATCCCGTCGACATGCGTGATCGGCTCCAGCACCGGCCCCTCGCCTTCCTTGAAGGCAACGGGCTGACCGAGCGCATCCGGCACGACCAGAATGTCGGAAAAGAGGATCGACGCATCGAAGCCGTAGCGGCGGATCGGCTGCAGGGTGACTTCCTCGGCGAAGTCGGGCGTGTAGCAGAGATCGAGGAAACTGCCGGCCTCCGCCCGCACCTTCCGGTACTCGGGCAGATAGCGCCCGGCCTGCCGCATCAGCCACACCGGTACACGATCGACAGGTTGACGCTTCAGCGCCTTCAGAAGCCGTTTCTCCGCGGCGCTCGCGCTTGTCACCCGCTTTTTCTCCTACGATTCAAGAATCTTAAAAATAGTGGATAGTGAAGGATAGCTGTGAATGCCGGGGATCAAATATCCGCGCCATCTTGTCCACAGATACGCGTATATCCCGCCGGCGGATCGTCATCCGCGCCCTTCATGCCATAGCTTGTGACAAATTACAGCCTGCCAAACAGCCGCGCCTTTGCGTGCAAGGACATAGGCTGTGGAGCCATTTTCTTTGCAAGACGTTAACAGCGGGGACAACTCCCTGCGCCGGCACCGACCGGCCGGTCATACCCGTTTTGCAAAGCGCCGCGCCGTTTTTCCGCACCGGCCTATGGAACGGGGGAGCGAAAACGAAACACGGGTATGACCGGGTAGGGCTCGGGCCGAAACCCCCGCTTACCCCCGTTAATCACACTGTTCCACAGGCAAGCCCTCAACATGGCGCATCGCTGTTATGCGGCTTGCGGAAAAAGAATTGGCGCGCGCCACATGCCCCCGATACCTTTGCCCGCGCGGCCGCTCCGGCCGCCACGATCTTGAATCCGCAACCAGGTTTTCGATGAGCGCCAAACGCGTCTTCCATCTCCATCTCGTGTCGGACGCCACCGGCGAAACGCTGAACACAGTGGCGCGCGCGGCTTGCGCCCAATATGAGGATGCGCGGCCGATCGAGCATGTCTATGCGCTGGTGCGCGGACCCAAGCAGCTTGAACGTGTGCTCGGCGAGATCGAGGCCGCGCCCGGCATCGTGATGTTCACCATGGTCAATGACGAGCTCCGGGCGCGGCTGGAGCGGCGCTGCGCCGAGTTGCAATCGCCCTGCATTTCAGTTCTCGATCCGGCGATGCTGGCGCTCGGGCAATATCTGGGCAGGGAGAGTTCGCACAAGCCGGGCTCGCAGCACACCATGGACGCCGAGTATTTCGGCCGCATCACCGCGCTCAATTTTACGATGGCCCATGATGACGGACAGTCGGCCGGCGACTTGAACGAGGCGGATGTGATCCTGCTCGGCGTCAGCCGGACCTCGAAAACGCCGACCTGCATTTATCTGGCGAACCGTGGCATCAAGGCCGCCAACATTCCGATCGTGCCGGGCGCAGTGCTGCCCGCCGATCTTGAAACTGCGGAGCACCCGCTGATCGTCGGCCTGACGACGAGCCCGGATCGCCTGGTGCAAATCCGCAAGAACCGGCTGCTTTCGCTGCACGAGAAAGCCGACACCGATTATGTCGAACCGGAAGTTGTTGCCGAGGAAGTAGCCTTCGCGCGCAAGCTCTTTGCCCGCAACGGATGGCCCGTGATCGACGTGACGCGGCGCTCGATCGAGGAAACGGCGGCGGCCGTGCTCAATCTCTATAATGAGCGGCAAAAGACCGGCTGAGCGCGATGGCGAAACCCCCTCTCATTCTTGCTTCCGCCAGCGCGGTGCGCGCGAGCCTTCTAAAAGGCGCCGGCCTCGATTTCGAGGTCGCGGATTCGCGGCTCGACGAAGAAGAAGTGAAGCGCGGATTCGCCGGCCGCGACGATGCGGCCGATACCGACGCGCTGGCGTTGAAACTGGCGGTGGAAAAAGCCGCCGCCGTGTCGCGCGGCAATCCGCAGGCGCTGGTGATCGGCGCCGATCAGATATTGTCCTGCGACGGCAAAAGATACGACAAGCCGAAATCGATGGCCGAGGCGCGCGCCAACCTTCTTGCCTTCCGGGGACGGCCGCATATTCTGCACAGCGGCGTTGCGCTGGTGGCAAACAACGTCACAATTTGGAGCCATGCGGCGCAGGCGCTTCTGACGATGCGCGACTTCACGGATGATTTTCTCGACGAATATCTGGCGCAAGCGGGCGAGCGCGTGCTGAAAAGCGTCGGCTGCTACCAGCTCGAAGGACCGGGCGTGCAATTGTTCGAGGAAATCGTCGGCGACTACTTCACCATTCTCGGCCTGCCTTTGCTGCCCTTGCTCGATGAGTTGCGCAAGCACGGGATGGCAATGGCATGAGGAAAGTATGTGTCATCGGCTGGCCGATTGCCCATTCGCGCTCGCCGCTGATCCACAATCACTGGATAGCCGAACACAAGATCCCGGATGCGCGCTACGAGCCGATGGCGGTGAAGCCGGAAGACGCCGCCGCGACGATCCGCGACCTGCCGAAGCTCGGTTTCATCGGCGCCAATGTGACGGTGCCGCACAAGGAAACGGCCTTCGCCGCCCTCGACCGGCACGATGCGATGGCAAGGCGGCTCAAGGCCGTCAACACGATTGTCACCACGGCAAAGGGGCTCGAAGGCCGCAATACCGACGGCTACGGCTTCATCGCCAATCTGAAGGATCGCGCCGCCGGTTGGAGCGCGAGCCGCGGCCCCGCCGTTCTTCTCGGCGCAGGCGGTGCGGCGCGCGCCATCGCCGCCGCGCTTGAGGATGAAGGCGCACCCGAAATCCGCATCGTCAACCGCACCGCTGCCCGCGCCGAGGCGCTGATCCGTGATCTCGGCCTGAAAGCCGCACGCATGTTCGTCGAGACAGATGCAGCCTCCGCCCTCGATGGCGCCGCGCTGCTGGTCAACACGACGACGCTCGGCATGAAGGGTGAAAACGACGTCGATCTCAATCTCGCCGCCTTGCCGAAATCCGCCCTCGTCACCGACATTGTTTATACGCCGCTTGAAACCGGTCTCTTGCGCCGCGCCCGCGAGGCTGGCCACCGGACGGTCGACGGGCTCGGCATGTTGCTGCATCAGGCGGTGCCGGGTTTCGAGGCCTGGTTCGGCGTCCGCCCCGAAGTCACCGAGAAGCTTCGCAAGCTCGTACTGGCCGATCTCGGCATGAAATAGGGAAACGACACAATGCTCCTGATCGGCCTCACCGGCTCCATCGGCATGGGAAAATCGGAAACCGCGAAAATGTTTCGCGCGCTGGGCGTTCCGGTCTACGACGCCGACGCGGCGGTGCATCAGCTTTATGAAAAAGGCGGCAAGGCGGTCGAGCCGATCCGCGCTACCTTTCCCTCCGCCATTGTCGACGATGCGGTCGACCGCAAGGCGCTGTCGCGCGCGGTGCTGGGCCTGCCGGCCGAAATGAAAAAGCTCGAGGCGATCGTCCATCCGCTGGTCGGCGAAGCGCAGATCGAGTTTCTGCGCGAAAGCCTCGCCGCCGGCCACACGATGGCCGTGCTCGATATTCCACTGCTCTACGAGACGGGCGGCGAGAGCCGCGTCGACGTCGTGGTGGTGGTCTCCGCGCCCTACGATCTGCAGAAGACGCGCGTGCTGGCGCGGCCCGACATGGACGAGGCGAAATTCGCCGCCATTCACGCCAAACAGGTGCCCGACGCCGAAAAACGGGCCCGCGCCGATTTCATCGTCGAAAGCGACAAGGGCCTCGATCATGCGCGCGCACAAGTTGAGGCAATCGTCGAGGCGCTGAAGGGCCGCGAGGGAAAAGTGCTGAAGGAAAGGCTCGGCAAGAACTGACGCAGCGGGCTAGAATGAGGTCATGGAACAGAGAGTGAGCTTCATCACGCTGGGCGTCGCCGATGTCGCCCGCGCCCGGGAATTCTACGAAACGCTGGGCTGGCGCGCGCTGCCGCAAAGCAATGAGAGCGTGGCCTTTTTCCAGTGCGGCGGCATCGTCTTCGCATTGTTCGGCCGTCTGGCGTTGGCGGAAGATGCCGGCCTCGCGCCGCATGGCGAAGGCTTCTCGGGCTTCGCGCTGGCGCATAATGTGCGCGAGAAGGATGAGGTCGATACGACACTTGCCGAGGCCGAGGCGGCCGGCGGCAAGATCCTGAAACGCGGATCGGACGCCTTCTGGGGTGGCTATACCGGATATTTTTCCGACCCCGACGGCCATGTCTGGGAAGTGGCGTGGAACCCGCAAGGCGTCATCGGCGCCGATGGCTCGTTCCGCTTCCCCGAGAATTGAGAGACAGCGGATGCGCGAAATCGTTCTCGATACCGAAACCACCGGCCTCTCGCCGCAGGACGGCCATCGGCTGGTCGAAATCGGCTGCCTCGAACTTTTCAACCATGTCGCCACCGGCAAATTCTTTCACGCCTATCTCGATCCCGAACGCGACATGCCGGAAGGGGCGCTGAAAATTCACGGGCTGACCACCGACTTTCTGCGCGGCCAGCCGAAATTCGCCGACAAGGCCGACGCATTTCTGGAATTCATCGGCGAGGATCCGCTGGTGATCCACAATGCGAGCTTCGATATGGGCTTCATCAATGCCGAGCTGAAACGCATCGGCCGCGAAGCCCTGCCGATGGCGCGCGCCATCGACACGCTCGACATTGCGCGGCGTAAATTTCCCGGCGCGCAGAACAATCTCGACGCGCTCTGCCGCCGCTTCAACATCGACAATTCGGCGCGCGAGAAACACGGCGCGCTGCTCGATTCGGAATTGCTGGCCGAAGTCTATCTGGAGCTGATGGGGGGCCGTCAGCCGGGCCTGGTGTTGCAGGCCGACATCGAGGCGGCGCGTTCGCCGGGCGCCGAAACGGCGAAGGTCGAGGTGCAGGCCCGCCCCGTGCCGCTGCCGCCGCGCCTGACCGATGCCGAACGCGCGGCGCATGAAGCCTTCGTTGCCGGTCTGCGCGGCGAGGCGTTGTGGAACGCGGTGAAGAGCTAAAGCGAGTTTACCAAAATCAGTTGGGTTGCCCGTCGCCCGCCGGCGCCTGCGCCATCTGCTGGCGGCGCTGCTGGTAGAGGCTGACGAAATCGATCGGATCGATCATCAGCGGCGGATAGCCGCCGTCACGCGTCAGGTCGGCGACGATCCGCCGCGCGAAGGGGAAAATCTGGCGCGGGCATTCGATCACCAGCACCGCCTCGAGATTTTCCTCCGGAACGTTGGTCAGCCGGAATAGTCCCGCATAGTCGATCTCGATCAGGAACATCGTCTTGTCCTTGGTCTTGGCCTCGGCGCCGAGCTTCAGCGCCACTTCATAGTCGGTTTCGCTCATGCGATTGACTCCGACATCGACCCTGACGGAGATATTGGGCTGCTCGTCGACCGGCCCGAGCGCCTGCGGTGCGTTGGGATTTTCGAACGACACGTCCTTCACATACTGGGTCAGCACGCGAAGCTGCGCCACGGCCGGCTGGCCGGCATTGCCCGCATCGTTGGTATTCTGGTCCGACATCCTCGCCGCTCCCGGTCTTCGTCAAAATATCTCTGCAAAATCGCGAGGCTGCTGGCTATCACGGAACCTCCCCGGCGACAAGAAATCCGGCCTCCGGGACCCGCTCAATCCGGACAGGATTTCGGCGGCAGCCGCTTGTCCCCGCCCCGGCCGCTGTCGTTGGGGGATCGCTCCTCCTCCACCTCCCACTCCTCGGCCTCGATAATCGGTCCGCCGCCGGGCCCGCGTCTCATATGCGCGGTCCGGATGTGAACTTCGGCCCGCCGCGCCAGCCGCCGCGCCGCAATGCGGGCCACGAGGCGGCGAAGCGGCGCGACCAGCAGCAGCAGCCCGATGGATGAAGTCAGGAGACCGGGAGTAACCATAAGAATGGCGGCGATGAAGAGGATTGCGCCATCGAGCATCTCGGCCACCGGCGGTTCGCCGCGCTCGATCGTTGCTTGCGCGCGCCGGAGCGTCTCGGGACCTTGCGCCCGCATCAGCCAGACGCCGCCAAAGACACTGAGGACCACGAGCCCGATCACCGGCCAGACGCCGAGAAACGCGCCGGCCTGGATGAAGATGGCGATCTCCGCCAGCGGCAGGCCGGCAAGGATCAGGAATACAAGGACTGGCAAGGTGCTTCCAGGATGGTTGGCCCGCAAATCGCGGCGCGGGGCTGATCGGGGGCAATCCGTCGCGACCGCGCCGGTAGCAAAAGCGCTCCGATTGCCCTAGGTTATATGCACAGTAGCGAATAGCGGCCTGCCCGTCACCCATGCGGCGGCGCGAAGCCGCTTCGGCGCTTTCGAAAACAAGGACCCGGCCAACGGGTCCGTTCCGGTTCACAGGCAAGGCTCACCGAGCGAATGGACGGCGGCTTGACACTTCTCAACATCATCCTGCTCGCGGTGGCAGTCGGCGTCTTTCTGAAGCTGAGAAGCGTGCTCGGTCGCCGCACCGGCCATGAGCGTCCGCCCTACGATCCCTATTCCGACACCGGCAATCCGGGCGGGACGAACCCCGCGGGCAACGACAAGGTTGTGACGCTGCCGACGAAGCGTCCGCGCGCGGCCGCCGAAAGTGCCGGCCGCGGCCGCTCCGTCGATGCGGCGGGCGATCCCTTTGCCGAACCCTTCGAAATCCGCAATCGCTGGCGCGGTATCGCCGAGGACAACACGCCGCTTGCCGATACGCTGAGCGCGATCGCGCGCCTCGACCGCAGCTTCGATGCCGAGGCGTTTCTCGGCGGCGCCCGCGCGGCCTATGAAATGATCGTCACCGCCTTTGCCGAAGGCGACCGCGCCGCCTTGCGGCCGCTCCTGAGCGCCGAGGTTTTCGGAAGCTTCGAGGCCGCCATCGCCGCGCGCGAAAAGAACGGCCAACACGTCGAGCAGAGTTTCATCGGCATCGACAAGGCAAAACTCGCGACAGCGACGCTTGACGGTTCGCGCGCCCGCCTGACGGTCAATTTCCGCAGCCAGCTCACATCCTGCACCAAGAACGCCGATGGCGTCGTCATCGAAGGCGATCCGGTGACGATCCGCGAAGTCAACGATGTCTGGACATTCGAGCGCGATGTGACGAGCCGCGATCCGAACTGGAAGCTGGTCGCGACCGGCGCTTCGGCCTGACGGACGCGGCGATGTGCCGGGCCGCGCGGCTTCTGCTCTCCGGATTTGTCGTGATCGCCGTTCTTTCCTGTGCGCCGGGGGCGACTGTGATGGATGCGCGCGCCGATGCCCGTGCGATTTCTTTCGCCGATCTTCCCGGCTGGGCCGATGACGACCACGCCGCGGCGCTGGCGACATTCGCGCGTTCCTGCACACGCATCGCCGGGCTCGACGCATCGGCGCCGCTCGACAGCAAGACCGGAACCTCCCCGATCTATGGCCGCGCCGGCGACTGGCAGCCGGCCTGCGCCGCCGCCTTGCAGACCGTTGCGCCGGGTTCGGCGCGCGGCTTCTTCGAACACTGGTTCCAGCCCGTGCGTCTCGCCGCCGAGCGCGGCCTTCTTACGGGCTATTACGAACCGGAAATGCGCGGCGCGCTGACCCGTCACGGCCCATACCAGACGCCGGTTCTGGCGCCGCCGCCGGGTTTCGTGATGCGCGCCGGCGGCGCCGGTTTTCCGGCCCGCGCCGAAATCGAGGACGGCGCGCTCGATCACAATGCGCTGGCGCTGGTCTGGCTCGAAAGCCCGGTCGATGCCTTCTTCCTGCATGTGCAGGGCTCGGGCCGCGTGCGCCTCGAAAACGGCGAAACGGTGCGCCTCGCCTTCGCGGCCAAGAGCGGCCATGAATATACCTCCATCGGCAAGGTGCTGATCGACCGCGGCGCGATCCCGCGCGAGGAAGTCTCGATGCAGACGATCCGCGCCTGGATGGAGGCAAACCCCGCCGAAGGCCGCGACGTGATGCGGCAAAACCGGTCCTATATTTTCTTCCGCATACTGAGGGATATCGATCCGGAACTCGGGCCTCCCGGCGCCGAAGGCGTCAACCTGACGCCGCGCCGCAGCCTTGCCATCGATCGCGCGCATCATCCGCTGGGTGCGCTGTTCTGGCTGACGACGCGCCATCCGACGCCCGACGGCCGCAGCGAGATCCCCTTCGCGCATCTCATGGTTGCGCAGGATACGGGATCGGCGATCAAGGGCGTGCAGCGCGGCGACATCTTTTTCGGCTCGGGCGACGAACCGGGCGAGATCGCGGGGCGCATGAAAGCCGAAGGCGAGCTCACGGCTCTTGTGCCGAAAACCATCGCTCCCCGATAGACCGGAAATCGCGCAATGGCAGCCGGTGGCGACAGGACCGACGACCGAAAGAAAGGATCGCCGCACCGCTCCCGCAGGCTGACCGAGGAGGAGCGCAAGCTCTGGCGCGCGGTCGTCAAGGACGCAACACCGCTCGTTCGCCGCCGCCGGAAATCCGCCGTCGAAATTCCGCTGGCCGAAGCCGACGAGCTCGCCTCCATCGTCGCCCCGCCGCCGCGCACAACCGCCGCCCCGGCCGCGCCGGTGCTGCCGAAAGTTGCAAATGCGCGCGCCCCCGAGCCGCCGATGCTGACCGGCCTCGACCGGCGCGTCAGCCAGCGCCTCGCCCGCGGCCAGATGGAAGTCGAGGCGACACTCGATCTCCACGGCCACAATCAACATGAGGCGCATGACGCGCTGCTTTCGTTTTTGACCCGCGCAAGGGCGCGCGGCCTGCGCTGCGTGCTGGTGATTACCGGCAAGGGCGCCTCGCCTTATGCGCGCCACACGCTGCACGGTACCGATTTCTACGACGTGCCGGAGCGCCAGGGCGTGCTGCGCAGCGCCGTGCCGCGCTGGCTGGAGGAGGCGGCGTTCCGCGCCCATCTGACGGGCTACCAGCCGGCGCATCCCAAGCATGGCGGCGGCGGCGCCTTCTACATCTGGCTGCGCAAGAAAAGATGACGCCCTTCGGCCGCAAACTGCGCGAGCTGCGCAAGGCGCGCGGCGCGACGATGAAGGAGATGGCGGCCGCGCTGAGGGTGACGCCCGCCTATCTCTCGGCGCTCGAACACGGGAAGCGCGGCCGTCCGAGCTGGCGTCTGGTGCAGGCGATCGTCGGCTACTTCAACATCATCTGGGACGAAGCGGAGGAACTGGAGCGCCTGGCGCGCATTTCCCATCCGCGCGTCGTCATCGACACCTCGGGTCTTGCCCCCGAGGCAACGGAGGCGGCAAACCGTCTGGCCGAAGAGATCGGCGATATGAGCCCGGCCGAAATCGCCCGCCTTCTGTCGGTTCTCGATGCCCGCAAGCGCCGCCGGTCCAAATGACTCGCTGCCGGTGAAGATTGCCGAATACCTGGACTCGCATCCGGCGAAGCCGCGAAAAAACGGATTCGCCGCTTGCGATTAAAACGAGTTCGCGAAGATTCGCGGGCAGGCGCATGGACGGATGCGTGCAAAGCCGCTTCAATGATCTATCCGCCCTTTTGCCGCCACGGCCAATCATGCCCGAACGCAACGCCGATCATTCGCGCTTTCCCCGCCATGTCGACTGGAACCTGTTTCGCATCTTCCACGAGATCGTGCGCGCCGGCGGCATCGGCGCGGCGGCGCGAAAGCTGAACCGCCAGCAGCCGACATTGAGCGCGGCCCTGAAGCGCCTCGAAGACGATCTCGGCACGCCGCTGTTGCGTCGGACTGCGCAGGGGGTCGAATTGCTGCCGGCCGGCCGCGCGCTTTTCGAATTATGCGAAACGATGATCGGCGCCGTGCGCGCCGCGCCGCATGAGGTGGCGAAGGCGGCGGGCCGCGTCGAGGGCGTCATCAACATCCGCATGATCTCGTCCGTTGTCTCGGCGGCCTTCGATGCGGCGCTGGCCGACCTTCACCGCCATCATCCGGGCGTCGGCATCCATATCGACGTCTGTCCTTGGCGCGCGGTGATCGCGGCGCTGAAATCGGGCGAGGCGGAAATCGGCATCGCCTGCGACAGCGCCCCCGATCCCGCGCTTCGCTACCAGCCGCTGATGAAGGAAGTGCAGCAGCTCTATTGCGACCGGAACCACGCGCTGTACGGGCAGACGGCGCCCCGGCCCGCCGACCTTGCCGACCATGCCTTCGTCGCGACCGGCGCCGACGAGCCCGAGGAACTGGCAAGCTTTCGCCGCCGCTATGGGCTCGGCCGTCAGGTCGGCGGCATCGCCGAAAACCTGCATGAGGCCAAGCGCCTGATCGAACTCGGGGTCGGCATCGGCTTCCTGCCGACCTGCGTCGCCGAAACGCTCGACA
>JAHBYM010000087.1 GCA_019635975.1 Parvibaculum sp.
TGGTAGCGCGTCGCCTCGATGGGGCTCGGCAGGCCCCGAAAGACGCCCTTGCCGCCATGATGGATGGCGCTGAGCTTGCCGTGCATCAGGGTCGGCGCGCGGACGACCTTGCCGCCGAAAGCCTGGCCGATGGCCTGATGGCCGAGACAGACGCCGAATAGCGGAATCCGGTGGGCGGCGGCGGCCTGAATCAGATCGAGGCAGATGCCGGCCTTGTCCGGGTCGCAAGGACCGGGCGAGAGCACGATGGCCTGCGGCGCGGCGGCCAGAACCTCATTGACGGTGATCTTGTCGTTGCGATGAACAGCGGTTTCCGCCCCCAGTTCACCCAGAAAGTGAACGAGGTTGTAGGTGAAGCTGTCATAGTTATCGATCAGCAGCAGCATGGCCCGACCCTTGGGATGCGGCCCGGAAGGCGGGCCGCGCAGGGCTTTATATAGGCTTTCGGGGCCTGCCGGGGCAAGGCTTGGGGCCTTGTCCCCTTGCGCGCGTCAGTTCAACGGGATCGTGAGCTGGGCGGAGAGCGAGATATTCTGCTGGTCCGCGCCGATGCCGGCCCATGAGGTGCCGAGGCCGAGCGTGACGCCGCCGCCGAGATCCGCCCCGAGGCCCGCATTGGCCGAGAGGCCGATGGTGTCGTTCTCGGTGCGCGCTCCGGCCGCGCCGGCGACGGAATCGAATTTTCCGACATTGGCGTAGGCCTGAAGCCCGAAAGAGGGGCTCACCGTGATCTCCTGGCCCTGCGGGCTGACCCACGAGAGGGTGGTGCTGACGGTCGGCCCGCCGCTGACCGAAACCTGCGTCGAGTCCGAGGCGGGCACGGCGACGGCGTCGGAGCGGGTGAAAGCGTCGCGCGAGACATTGACGATGGAGGCGCCGAGATTGGGCGTCACTTGCCAGTCGCCGAGCCGGAAGCTGCGGGTGACGGTAAGCTGACCGGCAAGCGAGTCGGCATTCGTCGAACCGGTCGCGGTGACGACGCCGCCGGTCTTGAAGCCGAGGTCGAGATCGACGCGGCTGTATGACGCGATGGCGTTGAGCATCACCTCTTCGACGAGTTTCGTCTGCGCGAAGAGGGCAACGGACCATGTGTCGGCTTTCGTTTCGCCGGATGCGCCGTCGCGGTCGGTGCGGGCGTAGCGGAAGGCGGCGCCGGCATTGATGTCCGGCGTGAAGCGCCAGCTCGCGCCGGTGCCGAAGGTAATGGTCTCGCCTTCCTGCCCCGAGGTCGTGCGGTCGCGGTGGAAGGTGATGCCGCCATTGACCCAGAGATTGAAACGCTCGTCGCCGAGGAGACCCTCCGGGTGTCCGGCCGCGCCTTCCGCCGCCTCGACGGCGCGGCGTTCGGAGGCGAGATCGAAACCGGCGAAGAGCTTGCCGGGGTCGGGAACGATCGGCGCGAAGGCGAGGAGGGGGAGGGGCGACGGAGCGAGGGATGCCGAACCGCCGACACCGGCGCACTTCGCCTTCACCCGTTCAAGCTCGGCCGTGGCATCCGCCAGCGCCCGATCAGCCTCGGCCAGCGCCTGTTCGGCATCGGCAAATCGTTCTTTTGCTGCCCGTTCCTGCTCCTTCGCATCGGAGAAGTTTCGAAACAATGCGTCTATTTGAGCGATCCGCGCCCGGATTATCGCTTGTGCCTCGGCGTTTCCAAGACCTTTGTTGCTAAGCGTATCACGGTCTTTCCCATGCTCTCTTTGGATCGCAGTCATAATGTTTTCGGCGGCGACACGCGCCTGTATGGCCTTTGATGCCTCACCGGCTACCTGACGCATGGCGTTGAATTTCTCGCTGCGATCGGCCTGTGCCTCCTGGACCGCTTGATTTGCCGCAGACAATGCGTCGTCGCAATCCCCCGATTGGCGGATCGGGCGCTCCGACAGCAGGCCGGTCCCGAATGGATTGAGTGGCACGCCGAAATCGCCGAAGAGATTGCCGTCGATGCCGCCGGGCACGATGCTCTGCACGACCGTATCGGCCTGACCGGCGGATTGCGCAGCGTCGGACGCGCCGCCGCTGCCACCGCCGCCGCCACCACTACCGACATTGGTGCAGTCGATATCGACGGTCAGGGTGTTGGTGCCTTCGGTCTCGCCGACGAGATTGACCGGCCCCGTCGCGGGGCCGCCCGTATCGGGTACGGTGAAATTCGCGCTATCGGCCAGCGTCGTCCCGCTGCCCCGGTTGTCGAAAGTGATGTTCTGGCCGAGGAAATTGACCGTGACAATGGAGTTCGGCGGCACCACGACATTGATCGTCAGCGTGTCGCCGGGATCGACGGTGAAATTGGCGCCGCCATCAAGTTGCTGGCTGAAACTGTTGATGGTCGGCCCGGTGCCTGTGTAGCTGAAGCTCGCGCCGCTGAGGGCGTTGCAGCCGACCGAAGCTTGCGCTTCGCCGCCGATGGCCCAGAGAATGACGGCGGCCGACGCCGCCCCCGTCAGGACGCGCTTCAACGCCCGATACCGCACCGTTTTCATCGCTACCGCCCCCTGGCTGACTCACTCAAGGGACGCTAGCGGCGGCGCGCGGACGGGAAACCTACCCGCCGGGGTAGGTTTTGGGAGCGTCGGGCGGATCGTGAGCGCTAGTGCGCGGCGGCGGGCGGTTCGCCGTCGCTGGCGTCGGCCACCGGGTTGGCGCGGAAAAGCGCCACGGCCTGCGCGCGCGAGGTGGCGTTGAGACGCCGGAGCAGGTTCTTGAAATGGAAGCGTACGGTGTTTTCCGAGACGTTGAGGATCGTCGCGATTTCCCAGTTGGTCTTGCCTTTGGCCGCCCAGCGCAGGCATTCGGCCTCGCGCTTCGTCAGCGGCCCCATGCGCGACAACACGCGCGCCATCTCGGGCGGGATACGCGGCGACAGCGCCTGCAGCTCCTCGAAGAAATAGGTGGCCTTCAGGTGAACCTCATGGCGCGTCTCGGCGAAACGCTGTGCCTTTTCGGCGCCGCGCCCGCGCATATAGACCGTGACGCCCTTGAGGCAACGCACCGAACTGAGCGGCACCAGCCAGGCTTGGTGGATGCCGAAAAGCTTCAGCGCCCGCTTCTGCCAGCGCGCCGAAGGATTGGCGCGGCAACTATCGAGCAGCGATACATAGTCGAAGGGTGTCAGGCTGCGGCCTGCCTCGATCAGCGCCGGGCAGATTGCGATCATGCCCTCGGCGACATAGTCGCGCACAAAGCCGAGATCGTAGCTCGTGACTGCCCAGTTGCCGTCACGGATCGGACTGTTGATGGTTTCGGGATCGATGCTGAAGGCATCGAAGGCGTGATAGCCGAGGGCGCGGATGTCGGCGAGGAAGGCGCGCGTCAACGCTTCCTGCTTCTCGATTTCCGCCAGTACCTTGTCCGCCGGCCCGTCCATGCGTCGCGTCCCGCCAAAACCCGGATTCCGGGGAATTTTAACAGGGGGGCGGGCGGCGGCAACCGCAAAGGTTTGGCGCTTTTACTGCCGCTTCCCGGCCTTGGCCGCAGCCGCTAGGCTCGGCGGCGGAGGGTTCATGGAGATCACAACCACTTGCGCCATCGCGGGCGGCGGCCCGGCGGGGATGATGCTGGGCCTGCTGCTGGCCCGCGCCGGCATCGACGTGACGGTGCTCGAAAAGCATTCGGATTTCCTGCGCGACTTTCGCGGCGACACGATCCATCCCTCGACCCTGGAGGTGATGCACGAACTCGGGCTGCTCGATGCGCTGCTGGCGCGGCCGCACGAGAAGATGCACGAGGCCGGCGTCGAGATCGGCGGTGCGATGCTGAAGGCCGCCGATTTCTCGCACCTGCCGACACGCTGCAAATTCATCGCCTTCATGCCGCAATGGCATTTCCTCGATTTCCTGGCCGAAGCCGGGCGGCGCTATCCGGGGTTTCATTTGCGCATGGAAACGGAAGTGACCGGGCTGATCGAGACGGAGGGCCGCGTCGCGGGTTTGCGCGCAGAGACGCCGGACGGGCCGCTCGACATCCGCGCCGATCTTGTGGTTGGCGCCGACGGGCGCGGCTCGGTGGTGCGCGAGCGGGCGGGGCTTGCGGTGCGCGATTTCGGCGCGCCGATGGATGTGCTCTGGATGCGGTTGTCGCGGCGGCCGGACGACCCGTCCGATACGTTGTTCCGGGTCGTCCCCGGCCATCTCGTCATCACCATCGACCGCGGCGACTATTGGCAATGCGCCTTCGTGATCGAGAAGGGGGCATTCGGCCGGGTGAAGGCGAAGGGGCTCGACGCCTTCCGCGCCGACATCGCGCGCGTGCTGCCCTTTGCGGCCGGCCGCCTCGATGAGCTTGCAAGCTGGGACGATGTGAAGCTGCTGACGGTGAAGGTCGACCGGCTGCGCGAATGGGCAAGGCCGGGCCTCCTGTGCATCGGCGATGCGGCGCATGCGATGTCGCCGGTGGGCGGCGTCGGCATCAACCTTGCGATTCAGGACGCGGTGGCGGCCGCGAACCTGCTGGCCGGGCCGCTGCGCGACGGGCGGCTGACGCTTGACGATTTGCGCGCCGTGCAAAGGCGGCGGATGTTTCCGACAAGGGTGACGCAGGCGGTGCAGGTTCTCGCGCAACGCTTCCTTATCGGGCCGACGCTGCGCGCGAAAGGCGACATCGCGCCGCCGCTGCCGCTGAGATTGCTGAACCGCTTTCCGCGGTTGCGCCGCCTACCGGGCTATGCCGTCGGCATCGGCGCGCGGCCGGAGCATGTGAGGGAGGGGTAGCTACTGCCGCTTGCCCGCCTGCGAGGCGTAGCGCACAGCTTCATCGGCGGCGCGGAAAAGCGCCTTCGCCTTGTTGACGCTCTCCTCGTATTCGCCTTGCGGGCTGGAGTCGGCGACGACGCCGCCGCCGGCCTGCACATACATCTTGCCGTCTTTCACGATTGCGGTGCGCAAGACGATGCAGGTGTCCATTTCGCCGGCGGCCGAGAAATAGCCGACGCAGCCGGCATAGGGCCCGCGCTTTTCAAGCTCCAGCTCGTCGATGATTTCCATGGCGCGGACCTTCGGCGCGCCCGAGACCGTGCCGGCCGGGAAGCCCGCGACCAGCGCCGAGATCGCGTCGTAGGACGGGTCGAGATCGCCTTCGACATTGGAGACGATGTGGATGAGATGCGAGGTCAGTTGCAGCGCGAACTTCTCGGTGACTTCGACCGAACCGATTTTCGAGACGCGGCCGACATCGTTGCGCCCGAGATCGAGCAGCATCAGATGTTCGGCGCGCTCCTTCGGGTCGGCCAGAAGTTCCTCGCCGATGGCCTCGTCCTCGGCGCGGTTTTTCCCGCGATGACGCGTGCCGGCGATCGGCCGGATGGTGACGCGGTTGTCGCGCACACGCACCAGAATCTCGGGGCTCGAGCCGACAATCGCGAAGTCCGCGAAGTTGAGGAAATAGAGGAAGGGCGAGGGGTTGATACGGCGCAGCGCCCGGTAGAGCGAGAAGGGCGGCAGCGTGAACGGCGTCTCGAAACGTTGCGACAACACGACCTGGAAAATGTCGCCGGCGGCGATATATTCCTTCGCCCGCTCGACCATGCCGAAATAGCGTTCCTTCGGCGTGTTCGATGTCGGCTCGGCCAGGGCATCAACATCGAGTTGCTGCGGCGCATGGGTCAGCGCGCGGTCGAAATCGGCGACGATGTCGTTGAGGCGTTCCTCGGCGCGCGCATAGGCCGCCTTCGCGTTGACGCCCGGCTCCGGCCGCACCGGCGTCACCAGCGTCACCTCGTCCTTCACCGAATCGAAGACGGCGATGATCGTCGGCCGGACGAATAGTCCGTCCGGCAGACCGAGCGCGTCCGGATTCTCGTCCGGCAGACGCTCCATCAGCCGCACCATGTCGTAGCCCATATAGCCGAAAACGCCGGCCGCCATCGGCGGCAGGTCTTCCGGCAGGTCGATGCGGCTCTCCTCGATGAAGGTGCGCAAGGACGCAAGCGCGCCGCCTTTGCAGGGTTCGAACGCCTCGGACTCGAAACGCGCCTTGCGGTTGATCTCCGAAGCGTTGCCGCGGGTGCGCCAGATCGCGTCCGGGTTGAGGCCGATGATCGAATAGCGGTTGCGCGCATCGCCTCCTTCGACCGATTCCAGCAGGAAGCTGTTCGGCTTGCCGTCGGCGATTTTCAGCATCGCCGAAACCGGCGTGTCGAGGTCGGCGACGAGACGGCGATAGACGACCTGCGCGGCGCCGGCCGCGTGGGCACGCTCGAAGTCGTCGAAGGACGGCGAGATCATTGGCCGGTGTCCGTCGCCGTCAGTTGCCGCAGAAGCGCCGTGTTGACGTCGTAGCCGAGCTCTTCCTGATAGCCGGCAACGAAGGTCTGGATCAGGTCGGTCCGGATCGAATCGAGCACGTTCTCGCGGGCCCGGCCATAGGCGTCCGAGGCCGGATCGAGTTCGGGGTTGTGAACTTCGCGAATATGCATCAGCACGAGCCCCTCGCCGAGACCGACCGGGCCCCAGGTGACGCGGCCTTCGCCCGTCGCGAACGCCTTGGCCACGGCCTGGCGCGAGAAGGTGTCGCTCTGCAGGTTGCGTTTCATGCCGGGCGCGGTCAGGACGGCGCGGCCGAGTTCGGCGGCGATTGCCGCGAAGCTCTCACCCTTGTTGGCGCGCGCCGCCAGCGTTTCGGCCAGTTCGATCAGCGCCGCGTCGCGCGTCTGTTGCCGCCACAGGGCGACGACTTCGTCGCGGACTTCCTCAAGCGGTTTCAGATGCGGCGGGTCGATCTCGTCGACCTGAACCCAGTAGTAACCGTCGTCGGTGTGCTGCGGCGGCGGTGCGTCGCCGATCTCGGTCTCGTAAACGGTGCGCAGCAGGTTCGGCAGGTCGGGCAGTTCGACGTCATCGCCGTTCCGCGTCTTGCCGTCGGCGGTGACGGATGCGATCTGGCGGACGGTCAGGTTGTTGGTCCGCGCGACGTCCTCGAGCGAGGCGCCGCCGGCGCGCGCGTCCTCGATGGCGTTCTGGATATCGTAGACCTGGTCGCGCGCCAGTTCGAGTTCGAGCGCGGCGCGCAGCTCGTCCTTCACGGTCTCGAATTCGACGAGCGTTTCGGGTTCGATGTCACGGACCTGGACGACGACCCAGCCGAGGGGCCCCCGAACGGGTTCGCTGAACGCGCCTATGGGGGTCGAGAACGCCGCCGCCGCAATTTCATCCGACAGGAACCGGTCGCGCGCGAGCATGCCGGTTTCAGTGTCGGCCGCGGTGAGGCCGAGACCGGCGACGATTTCCGACACCGGCGTTCCTGAAACGAGCTTCTCATGGGCTTCGCGCGCCGCGGCTTCCGTGCCGAAGGGGATTTGCACGACGTCGCGCCGCTCGGGCTTGTCGTAGTCGCCGCGCCGCTGCTCGAAGGCGACGGCAAGCTCGTCGTCGTCGATCGTCACGGTGTGGGTGATGTCCTCGGGCTCCAGCACCATGATGCTGAAATCGCGCGTCTCGGGCAGGGTGAAAGCCGAAGCGCCCGCCTGATAGACCGATTGCACCGTTTCCTCATCGGGCTCGCCGACTTCGGCGACCAGAGACGGCGGCAGGATAACGTAGCCGACGGTGCGGGACTGTTCCTGGTAGTTGCCGACCGCGGTGATCATCGCATCGGGCACAACGACGCCGCTGTCGATGACGTCGATAAGCTGACGGCGGGCCAGATACTTGCGCCGCTGTTCGACGAAGCGTTCCTCGGTGACGCCCTGGTTCTGCAGCGCCTGACGGAAGAGATCCCGATCGAAGGTGCCGAAGGCGCTCTGGAGCGCCGGATCGGTGACAATGTCGTTGCCGACCGTGTCGTCGCCGACCGTGAGCCCCATTTGCCGGGTGGCACCGTCAAGCGCGGCGAGGCTCATCAGCCGCGACAGCGCCATGCGGTCGATGCCGAAACGCTGCGCCATCTCAAGTGTGATGGGCTGGCCAAGACGCTGGCCGACCTGATTCATCTCGGCGCGAAGCTCGCGCTGGAAGGCGATCGCATCGACTTTCTCGTCGCCGACGGTCGCAACCGTGTCGCCGCCGAAGCCGGTGAAAATGTCATTGATGCCCCACACGGCGAAGCTGGCCACGAGAAGGCCGATCAGCACCTTGGCCACCCAGCCCGAGGCGTTTCTTCGCATTGCGTCCAGCATGTCCGGTCTTTCCGTTCGAGAACCCCAAATTCGACAAAGGGGCGGCGGCGAGCCACCCCTTCGCGAGGGCGGCATGATAGGTGCGGGGGCCTGCCCCCGCAAGCGGATCGCGGGGGCTTCCGGCTTGATTTTCTTGGGAAAACGGCCCCCGCTTCTCGCCCCGTCGCCTCAGATGGTGTGACCGATCATCGGCGGCGCACCGAAGCGCACAAAGGCGTCGATGCTGGCCTGCGTGAAGAGCACCAAGAGCCAGGCGGCGATGAAGGTCGCCCCGAACCAGAGTGCGAGATCGCGCAACGCCGCCGGACCGGCAGGCACATCGCGGTCCTCTGCGGCGAGAGCGCCGATGGCGGCAAAAAACGCCACCTGCAGCGCCGGCACGATGACGATGAGGGCCGCCAGCAGGTCGCCGGGCGGACGGGCGCGAAACGCGACAACGAGAAAGGCGGCAAGCGCCGCACCGACGCCGAAGGTCCGGGGATTCCGGGCGAGCCATCGGACGGGGTGCAGACCGGTGCGGCCGGTGAGCGTGGTCATAAGTCTTCTCCTTCTCTCTTCGCGGTACGAAGAAAGTGACAAGTCGATTGAAAGTATTCGCGAGGCCCGGCGCGCGTTGCCGCGCCCGCTACCGTTCGACGGGTGAAGTCTTAACGGTGAGGCGGACCAAGGATTTCCAGCACCCGGATCGATCCGGGAACGGAAGATCGGCTGACACGCCGGGGAAGCCCGGTGAAGTATTGATGTGGCATGACGGAACTCCGGAAACGTGAACATGGATCACGGACCGGAACCCTGAAAACACAAGAGCCCCGATCTGGTGGGATGGGGCTCTAAAGTGTCGATTTTGCAGGCTTAAATCAGCGCGCGCGCAAGCGACCCGGCCCCGAAGGCGAGTAGTTTCGTACGGTGGCCCCGAAGGCCCATTGCATGAGGTCTTTTGTCATGGCGCGCAACCTACGCCTGAGTCGTTTACTTGCCAAACAAATAATCGCCGCAATGGAGAATTTTGTCGCACCTGTGTTCTTTTTCACGCAGGCGCCGCCGGTTGGCGCTTCGGCGGCGCTCTGGTAAACGATGCGCAGCGAATTTCGAGGCGATGGAGAGACAGAAATGGCGGCGCGGATCAAACCGTTGGTGGCGGGCAACTGGAAGATGAACGGCGTCGGCGCGTCGAAGAAGGAAGTCGCCGCGCTGAAGCGGAAGCTCGCCGGCAAGAAAAAACCCGCCTGCGACGTGCTGGTCTGCCCGCCGGCGACGCTGATTGCGACGCTGAAGGAAGCGGCCAGGGGATCGAAGATCGCCATTGGCGGTCAGGACTGCCATGCAAAGGCGAGTGGTGCCCATACCGGCGACATCGCGGCCGAGATGCTGAAGGACGTCGGCGCCACTTATGTCATTGCCGGCCATTCGGAGCGCCGCGCCGATCACGGCGAGACGGACGCCGTGGTGAGGGCCAAGGCCGAAGCCGCGCACCGCGCGGGCCTCGTCGCCATCGTCTGTGTCGGCGAGACGGAGGCCGAGCGCGACGCGGGCAAGACGCTTACGATCATCAAGGGCCAGTTGAAAGGCTCTCTGCCCGACGCCGCGACCGCGAAGACGACCGTGATTGCCTATGAGCCTGTATGGGCGATCGGAACGGGGCGCACGCCGACGGCGGACGACGTGGCGAAGGTCCATGCGGCAATCCGCAAGAGCCTCGAAGCGCGCTTCGGCGCCGAGGGCGCGAAGATGCGCATTCTCTATGGCGGCTCGGTGAAGCCGTCCAATGCAGCGGAATTGATGGGCGTCGCCAATGTCAACGGCGCGCTGGTTGGCGGCGCGAGCCTGAAAGCGGATGATTTCTGGGGGATCATTTCGGCTTATTGCTGACGGAAACCGCTGAAAACGGCGGATTTCTTATATTCCTTGTAAGTCGTCGGCAAACCGCCTATATACCGGCCATCGAATTTTCCTGGTTCGGCTGCTCTCCACGCTCGCGATCGAGCGCCGGACCTGTCTTCCCCGATCCCGAAAAATTTTGATCCGCCACTCGCGCGTGCGATGGCGGCACGATCCAAACACACGAAGGAATGCCAACTATGGCGAACGGAACAGTTAAGTGGTTCAACGGTCAAAAGGGTTTCGGCTTCATCCAGCCGGACGGCGGCGACAAGGACGTTTTCGTCCACATTTCGGCGGTTGAACGCGCCGGCATGAGCACGCTCAACGAAGGCCAGAAGATCGCTTACGATCTCGAGACCGATCAGCGCAGCGGCAAGGTTTCGGCCGCGAATCTGCGCTCGGCTTGATTGCCCGAAAAGGGGCGCTTCGGCGCCCCTTTTTTTATCCGGAGCGGCTCTTATGGCGCGCAAGAAGCCGATGGACGGCGATTTTCTGATGTTCAATGTCGTCTATGAAGACGGCTCGCTGAGCTCGAACCGGAAAGTGCCGACAGCCGAACTCGACGGCGTCAAGGACCTCGCCGCCGCACGCGCCATCATCGAGGCGCAGGACCGCGAGATCGCCGAGAAATCGGGCAGGCCGCGAGGCCGCGTCAAGTCGATCGACCGCGCCGGCCGCAAATAATTCCGCGGCACCGGCCGAACGGAGAAACGCATGGCTTTCAAGCCCAACTACAATCACGAACGCGCCGAGCGCAATCGCGCCAAGGCCGCGAAGGCCGAGCAGAAATTGAAGGCGCGCGAGGAAAAGGCCGCCCAACGCAAGGCGACCGGCGAAGGCAATGATGCCGCGCCCGAAGAAGGTTCCGCGGAATGACGACGCAGAAGCACAAATTCGAAATCGGCGAGACGGTCGAGTTCAGCCCCGGCGGTTCCTATCCGCCCACCGCGCGCGGCCAATATGTCGTGCTGCGCCAGCTCCCGTCCGAAGGCGTCGACTATCAGTACCGCATCAAGAGCGTGGCCGACGG
>JAHBYM010000088.1 GCA_019635975.1 Parvibaculum sp.
GCGGGCGGCAGCGAAATCGAACAACTCTTCGGCGGCGCCTTCGTCACCTCGGCGCCGGCCGGCAAATGATTTTCGCAAAGGCCCGGCTCGACCTCGTGGTAGCGCGGCGGCCAGGGAAAATCGTCGATGCCCTCGAAGCGGGCGTCCGGCGTTCGACGGACGCCCGGACGTGGTGCGGGCCTGGCATCGAAATCATCGTCCGGAATCGGCTTCACCCTCCCCTGTTATGGCATTTATAATGTCATAATATGCGGGATCGGCTAAACGAAAAGCCGCGACCGGGGCCGGCGTTCGGAAAGAGCTGGATTACAGGAATGAATGGTACAGCCGCCCCGGATCGAACGGGGGACCTCTAGATCCACAATCTAGCGCTCTAACCAGCTGAGCTACGGCTGCACAAATCAAGCGGAGGCGCCCGCACGGGGCGCCCGCGATTGGCCGGGAACTTAATTCGCCGCCACGCCGATGACAAGGGCCGAGAAAGGCCGCGGGTCGCCTAGATCAGCACATTGGCGACAAAGATCGAGACCACGCCCAGCGGCGCCACGAAACGCAGCGAAAAGCGCCAGAAACCAACCCAGCGCGCGCCGCTGACACCCAGCGCCTCCTCGACCTTCTCACGCGTCAGCACCCAGCCCACAAAAAGCGACATCAACAGACCGACCGTCGGCATCACGATGTTGAGGACCACATAGTCGAGCACATCGAAGACCGTCATCCCAGCGAGAATGCCGAGCGGGGCGAGCGGGTGAAAATCCGACCAGTGATTGAAGGAGAGGACGGTGCCGAAGCCGAGTATCCAGACCAATATGCCGGCGATGACAGCGAGCTTGCGGCGCGACATATCGACCGCTTCCTCGACCCAGGCGACGACCGGCTCAAGCAGCGAGATCGCCGAGGTGATGGCGGCAATCGAGAGCAGCAGGAAGAAGACCGAACCGATCAGTACGCCGCCGCCGATGGTGCCGAAGGCGATCGGCAATGTGATGAAGGTGAGGCCCGGCCCCGCCGAGGGTTCGAGCCCGTAGGTGAAAACGAGCGGGAAGATCGCAATGCCGGCGACGACGGCGATGGCGGTGTCGGCAAGTGCGATGATGACGGCGGAGCGCCCGATCGAGACGCTGCGGTCGAGATAGGCGCCATAGGTCATCATGGCGCCGAGCGCAATCGAGACCGAGAAGAAGCCCTGCCCGATGGCCGCCAGCACGGTCGCGGGCGTGACTTCCGAAAGTCTTATGTCGAACATGAAGCGCATCGCTTCGCCGAAACCCGGCATGGTGGTGGCGTAAACCGCGAGGCCCGCAATCAGCAGGAATAGCAGGGGCATCAGCGAGACGACCGCGCGTTCGATGCCGGAGGTCACGCCGACGGAGACGATGAAGACCGTGAAGCCGAGAAAGATCGTCTGCCAGAAAATCAACGCCCAGGGATCGGCGACGAAGGCTTCGAAATGCGCAAGCGTGGCGGCGTTGTCGTCGCCGGCGAACGCGCCGGTGATGGCGAACTCGATATATTTCAGCGCCCAGCCGCCGATCACCGCATAATAGGAAAGCACCACGAAGGCGCCGATGGTCCCGCCCCAGCCGATCAACGTCCAGAGCCGCGCGGCCCGGTTTTCGGCCACAAGCTGGCGCATCGTGTTGATGGGGCTCTTGTGACCCATGCGGCCAAGCAGAATCTCCGCAGCCAGAATCGGCAGCGCGATGGCCAGCATCGTCAGGCCGTAGATCAGGATGAAGGCGCCGCCGCCATTTTCGCCGGCGACGTAGGGAAAGCGCCAGATGTTACCGAGGCCCACGGCGCTGCCAATGGCCGCCATTAGGAAGGCAAAGCGCGAAGACCATTGCCGCGGCGCGAACGGTGTCGTCATTTCCGGTAACCCCCAATTTCCTGACGCCGGCCCTGCCCCGAGCGACGCGGGCCCAAGCCTAGCGCGGGCCGGCCCGCCGCGCCAAGCGCCTGACGCTCGCGATGGCGACGGAATCGCCTATAGTCGCCCGCGACGTGCATCCGGCAGACCGGGAGACCCGCATGAACGCCCATCCCATCCGCACCGCCTATATCGAGGCCAACGGATTGGCCTTCGAAGTCGATATTTGCGGCGAAGGAGAAAAACTCGCGCTGCTGCTGCATGGCTTTCCGGAGAGCAAATATTCCTGGCGGCACCAGATGCCGGTATTCGCCGAACTCGGCTATACGGTCTGGGCGCCCAATCTGCGCGGCTATGGCGGCACGTCGCGGCCGAAGGGACGCGAGGCTTATGCGCTGCCGCATCTCCTCGACGATGTCGCGGGACTGATCGACGCTGCGCGGGCGCGCGGCATATCCGGTCCGACGACGCTGGTCGCGCATGACTGGGGCGGCGTCATCGCATGGACGTTCGCGCTGAAAAAGATGCGCCCGCTCGAACGCTTCATCGTGATGAACCTGCCGCATCCGGCGCTGATGGCAAAGCGCATCCGCACATGGGCGCAGCTCAAAAAGAGCTGGTACATCTTCTTCTTCCAGATTCCGTGGTTGCCGGAAAAGCTGCTGCTGGCGCGCAACGCACGCGCCATCGGCGAGGCCTTCCGCGGCATGGCCGTGGACAAATCGCGGTTTCCCGAAGAGGTGCTCGACCACTATCGCAAGAACGCGCAGTTGCCCGGCGCGATGACGGCGATGATCAACTACTATCGCGCCAGCTTCCGCGGCGAACGGCCGGCCGAGTGGACCGACCCTCCGATGCTCGAGACGCCGGCGCTGATGATCTGGGGCGAGGAAGATTCGGCGCTCGGCAAGGAACTGACCTACGGCACGGATGAACTCGTCAGCGATTTCACGATCCGCTACCTGCCGCAGGTGTCGCATTGGGTGCAGCAGGAAGCGCCGGAATCCGTCAACGCGATGATCCGCGCCTGGATCGAGGGCCGGCATGTGCCGCAGGCCGGGCTTGGCGGACGGTTGCTCATCGCCGATTGAACAACCGCCCGCCGCGCCGTCTCAAGGCCGCCGGATCAGGCGCTTTCCGCAAACACATCGCGGTTCGTCGCGATCTGGGCGGCCTGCATGCGGCGGAAGACGCCGTCCTTGCGTGCCATCAGCTCGGCATGGCTGCCCTGCTCCACAATCCGTCCGTCGTCGAACACCAGGATCCGGTCCATCCGGCGGATGGTCGAGAAGCGGTGCGCGATGACGAGCGTCGTGCGGCCTTCCATCAGCCGTTCGATCGCCTGCTGGATATGCGCCTCGGTTTCAGAGTCGAGGCTCGACGTTGCCTCGTCGAGCACCAGGATCGGCGCATCGGCGAGGAAGGCCCGCGCAATCGCGATGCGCTGACGTTCGCCGCCCGAGAGCTTGACGCCGCGTTCGCCGACCAGCGTGTCGTAGCCCAGCGGCAGGCGCTCGATGAACGCATCGGCATGCGCCAGACGCGCTGCCTCCTCGATCTCGGCCCGGCTCGCGCCGGGCTTTGCGTAGCCGATATTCTCGCTGATCGAGCGGTGGAACAGCACCGGCTCCTGCGGCACCAGCGCAATGGCCCGGCGCAGACTTTCGCGGGTGATGCCGGCAATGTCCTGACCATCGATCAGGATGCGGCCGCCATCGACGTCGTAGAGCCGTTGCAGCAGCTTGACGAAGGTCGACTTACCGCTGCCCGAGCGGCCGACCAGCGCGACGCGCTCGCCCGGCTCAATGTCGAGCGACAGACCGCGATAGAAAGCGCCGTTGCCGTTCGGGTAACGGAAATCGACCTTGTCGAAGCAGATCGACCCGCCGTCGACGCGCAGCGCCGGCAGCCCCTCGTCGTCGCGATCCTCGGCCGCGGTGTCGGCATAGCGGATCACGTCCTCGATCTCGTTGATGCCGCGCTGCAGGTTCTGCATGTGGAAGCCGATGTCGCGCAGATAGCCATTGATGAGCAGATAGCTCGTCATGGCATAGGCGATGTCGCCCGGCGTCGCTTCCCCCCGTGTCCAGAACAGGATGACAAGGCCGATCATGCCTGCCTGCAACGCCATCAGGATGCCGACCTGGACCAGCATCGCGATGTCCATGGCGCGCCAGGCGCGCGCCGCCTTGTGTGCCCAATCCTGCGTCAGGCGACCGAGGCGCGCATCTTCCCGTTCCTCGCCGCCGAAGGACTTGACCACCGGATTGCAGGTGACCGCATCGGCGATGGCGCCGCCGACCACGCTGTCGGCCGCGACGTTGAGCCTGTTTTTCGGCGCGACATAGTATTTGATCAGGACGATGGTGAGGGCGAAGTAGAGAATGATGCCCGCCAGCACATAGAGCCCGACCAGCGGCCAGTGGAAGGCCAGGCTGATGACCACGCCGATCAGCACGCAGCCGGTCGGCAGGAAGCCGATATAGACCGTGTCGGCCAGCGTGTCGTAGGCCCACATGCCGCGCGTGATGCGCCTCACCGTCGCGCCGGCGAAGCTGTTGGAGTGCCATTCGGCGCTGTAACGCTGCACACGGTGGAACGCCTCGGTGACGATGTCGCGCATGACGCGCACGGCAAAGCCCGCCCAAACGAGCATCGAGGCGCGGCGGGCAAGGTGAAAGCCGACGCCCTGACCGACAAAAAGCAGCAGCGCGAGGACGGCGAGATCGACGTCTTCGGCCGCCGGCGGGAAGCCGGCTTGCGCGACCGCGTCGACGAGCCGTCCCGAGACGATCGGGAAGGCGACGTCGAAGGCGACGGAAAGAAGCATCAGGACGATGAGGGCCGCGCCCGTGAAGGGGTAGCGGCGCCAATAGGTCCACAGGAACGCGGCGGTGCGCCGCGCGGTGATCTGATCGCTCATTTTTTCGACCGCCCGGACATGCCGGGGCGGTATCCCTTAAAAAAATCTGGAAAAAGCGCATAGCGCCGCATCCGGTTGCAAGAGGAACCGGGACCATCGGAAGATGCCGGGAGGCGGCGCGCGCGGCGCCGCATGGCAAAATGCTTTCGGATGGAAAAGAACCCGGCGGACTACCCGGGCGCAGCGATCAGATCAACAGCGGTCCGGGAAAAGATGCGGATATGAAGGCATTGCTACGATTTGCATTCCGCACTCCCTGTTTGCTCGACATTGGACCAATGGATCGGCAGGTGCGGCGAACGACTCACGCCGCCCCTGAACACCAACTTTCTACACCCGTTTGCACCGGATGAAAATATCCGACGTGCAAGGACGAATCCGCTGCGGCCGAAATCGGGCGATGTGTGGCAAAAGGTCCACGCTTTTGTGCGATGCAACGCCGGGTGGCAGCGCAGAACGGGCTTGCGAAGCATCATGTTGCCGCCATATTTGATCCGCATTCTCGCAAGGGCCGATCCGCCGAATTCCTCCGCCTGGAGCACCCATGTCCCGCCTTATCGCCATTTTTGCAGGTCTTGTCCTGCTCTTGATCGCCGTCGCCATCGCCGTGCCGATGCTGGTTCCGATGGAGACCTACAAGGCGCAGATCGCCGCCGCCGTGAAGGAGCAGACAGGCCGCGACCTGAGAATCGACGGCGATATCGGACTGTCGCTTTTCCCTAATGTCGCGGTCTCGATCGGCGATGTCGGCTTATCCAACGCAAGCTGGGCCAAGGAGCGCGAGTTGGCCTCAATGCAGGAAATGCGGGCGGCGCTGAAGCTGATGCCGCTCTTCCGCGGCGCGGTCGAAATCGACAGCTTTGTGCTGGTCGATCCGATCATTCATCTCGAAGTGCGGCGCGACGGCACCCCCAACTGGCAATTCGAAACCGCGCGGGCGGCGTCCGCGCCCGCTCCCGCCACGACCGGCAGCGATGGCGGCGGCAGAGGCGTCAGCGAAGTCAGCCTGGGCGAAATCTCGATCCGCAACGGGCGCGCCAGCTATGTCAACGCGCAGACCGGCGCCAACTATGCCGCCGAAAAGGTGAATGTGAACCTTGCCCTTCCCGGCCTCGACCAACCCTTTGTCGCCGACGGCTCGCTGGTCTGGAACGGCGACAAGATCGATGTCGATCTCAAGGCCGACCGCCCGCGCGCTTTTACCGAAGGCGGCGAGACGCCTGTCGCGCTGAGGCTTTCGGCGCCGAAAATCCGCGCCACCTATGCCGGGACGCTGAAGGCGCTGGACGGTGTCGCGTTCGCCGGCGATGTCGACCTCAATGTCAATTCGGTGCGCGCGCTCGCCGCATGGGCCGGCAGCCCGATGCCCGACGGTGAAGGGTTCGGCCCACTTGCGCTTTCCGGCAAGGCGAGCGGCGGCGGCGACACCTATCGCTTCACCGATGCGAAGATCGGCTTCGACGGCATGAACGCGACGGGCAATCTGACCGTCAACACCGGCGGCGCGCGGCCGAATGTGCGGGGCGCCCTTGCGGTCGACCGGATCGACGTCAACACCTATCTGGCCGATGGCGGCGGCAGCGCGAGCGATGGCGGTTCCGGTGGCGGGAGCGCTGGCGACAGCGAATGGAGCAACGCGCCCATCGACCTTTCCGGCCTCAAGGCGATCGACGCCGATTTCGACTTTTCGGCACAGGAAATCCTCTTCCAGCAAATCAAGATCGGCGAGAGCGCGCTCAAGCTCAAACTCGCGAACGGGTTGCTCAACGCCAATCTCTCGCGGCTCAATCTCTATCAGGGCGCAGGCTCGGGTACGCTGACGGTCAACGGCGCTTCGGCAACGCCGCAGATTGCCGCCAATTTCAAGCTGGCCGGGCTCGCCGCCGAACCTTTTCTAACCGATGCCGCCGACTTCAAGCGGTTGCAGGGCAAGACCGCCATCGACATCGCCATCACGGCGGCCGGACGCTCGCAACGCGACATGGTGTCGGCGCTCAACGGCAATGGCAGCGTCAAGTTCACCGACGGCAAGATCAAGGGCATCAATCTCGCCCAGCTGACACGCACCGTTTTCAGCGCGGCAACGTCGGGCTGGCAGTCCGGCGGGACGCAGGACACGGATTTCTCCGAGATGGGTGGCAGCTTCACGATCGCCAATGGCGTGCTCAAGAACGACGATCTCAGGTTGCTGTCGCCGCTGATCCGCGTGACCGGCGCGGGTACCGTGAACATGCCGCCAAAGACGCTCAACTACCGGGTCGAGCCGAAGCTCGCGGCGTCACTTGAGGGACAGGGCGGACAGGCGGATGTCAAAGGCATCGAGGTGCCGATCATCGTTACGGGGCCGTGGTCCAACCCGCGCTTCGCGCCGGACCTCGCCTCGATGATCCAGAACCGCGAGAACATCGAAAGCACCATCAAGTCGATCAGGGAGGACAAGGGCAAGGGCCTGATCGACAGCCTGATGGGCAGGCCACCGGCTCAGCAGGCGCCCGCCGAGGATGAAGGCGGCGACGCGGCGCCGGCAGAACCCGCGGCAAAACCCCGGCCCGAGGACGCGCTGAGACAGCTTTTCGGGCGATAAGCCCGGTCAGACCTTTTTGAAATCGTCGAGGGCGGCGTATTCCTTGACGCCGTCGACGCGGTACATACGGCGGCCGAGACGCGGATAGGTGCAGATGTCGATGGGCGTGCGCGTGCCGCCCATCAGATAGACGAGGTCTTCCGAAGCGCCGGCCGGCACCCGCATTGAATGGGCCGGTGAATTTTTCGGGAAGGCCATGAAGTCGCCCGGTCCGACCTCGAACGTCTCCTCGCCGATCGTCGCCTCGGCGCGGCCGGAGAGAATGTAGAGGAACTCCTCATCCTGACCGTGGAAGTGGTGTTCGGTCGTTTCGCGGCCGGGCTCGACCCGGACCAGATGGACACCGACATCCGACAAGCCCAGCTGGTCGCCGATCGAGCGCGTGTTGCGGATCGCATTGGCGTTGAACTGGTGGACATTGGCACGTTCCGGTAGCCGGGCGATTTCCGCCGCGGTCAGGCGACAGGTCGCCTTGTCCTTGCCTATTTCCTTCTCGGATCTCACGGGCTTTCTCCTGAAATTTTCGGACCAGGCCGGTTTACCAGCCGGCCCGCTTCTTGGTGCTTGGCATAAAACCACTATGTTTGCTTGAATGAAATTCAACCGGAGGAGCCGGATGATCGTCATTCGTGAGGCGCAAACCGAAGAATGTTCCTTGCTGAGCGACCTCTGCGTAAGGTCTAAGGCCGTCTGGGGCTACGATACGGAATTCATGGAGCGATGCCGCGCCGAGTTGACCGTTACGCCCGAAATGCTTCGGGAGACCGATCTGCGCGTTGCGGCGACTGACGATCGCATTGTCGGCGTGGTCCAGATTTCGTTCGACGGCACCGACGCCGAGCTCGACAAACTCTTCGTCGAGCCTGACCTGCTGCGCGGCGGCGTCGGCCGAACGCTCCTTGAATGGGCCACAATGGCCGCCGCCCTGCGAGGCGCAACGCGCCTCATCATCGACGCCGATCCGGGTGCCGCCAATTTTTACCGCCGGATGGGCGGTGTCGACGCCGGCACCGCGCCGTCCGCCTCTATCCCGGGACGCCACCTGCCGAGGCTCTACATTCCCCTTGTGCCAACCGCCAACGGAGAGGCTGATTCGCCTTGATTCATGCCGGTTTTGTGCCTCGCGCCTCCGCCGTCTAGACTGTCCGGGACTGATTCGCCGGGGATTGGGGCGACGCTTCCATGATTCAAAACGCCTTTTCGGTGCTGATAAAGTTTTTCATCGGGGCGGTGGCCGTCGGGGCGCTGCTCAACGCATTCGACATTTCGGCCGAACAGGTGCTGCAGGACATCGGTTTCACGCCGGAGGCCGTGATTGCCTTTGTGCGCGACGGGATCGGCTGGGCGCTGCCGCACTTCCTGCTGGGCGCGATGGTGCTCATTCCGATCTGGCTGATCATTTTCCTCCTGAAGCCGCCGAGCTTCCGCGGCTGACCTTCGCCTGTTGCACGACGGCACAAGCTATGTAGAGTCCGTTGGTTAACGGCAGCGGGGCACAAAGTTCCCGGGCCGGACAGGGGTATAATTTGGGAGGATATCCATGAAGAAGACGATTTTTGCCACGGCTCTGGCCGTTTCCGCCATCGCTCTTGCGGCGCCCGCCACGGCCGATGTCGGCGCCGGGCTCGTCGGCAATACCGTCACGCTGACGGCGGCCGACGGTGCGGTGACCAAGATCTATTACCCCGATGCGTCGAATATCGTCGTCAAGGCGGCGGACGGCTCGGAAGTCAGCGGCAGCTGGCGCGTCTCCGACAACACGATCTGCACAACGATGGGCGAAGCGCCGGAGAACTGCACCGCGCCGATCGAGGAAGCACCGGCCGTTGGCGGCTCGGGCACCATCGAGGGCGAACAGGGCGACGTTGCGTGGACGGTCACAGCCGGCAAGGACTTCTGATCCGACACCGTTTCCGTCTGTTCCCTGACGGCCGCTTTCACTAGAGTCGCCGAAACGAAATCCGGCGATTCGAAGGAGAAGCGATCATGGGACGACTTTCGGGGAAACGTGCAATCGTCACGGGCGCTGGGAGCGGTATCGGCCGCGCCAGCGCCCGTCTCTTTGCGGCAGAGGGCGCCAAGGTCGTCGCCGTCGATCTCGTGGAAGCAGCCGTGGACGAGACGGCCGAGATGATCCGCAAGGATGGCGGCACGGTTTCATCCGTCGCGGCCGATGTCAGCGACGAGAACGCGGTCAAGGCATTCGTCCAGCACAGCATCGATCAGCATGGCGGCGTCGATGTACTCTTTGCCAATGCCGGGATCAGCGGCGGGCTTGTGCCGCTGCAGGAGCAGACCGTTCCCTACTGGCAGCAAATTCTGGCCGTCAATCTGATCGGCCCGTTTCTCGCGATCAAATATGCAAGCCCGCACATGCTCGCCCAGGGCAAGGGCTCGATCATCTGCACGGCCTCGGTCGCGGGCCTGCGCGCCAATGCCGGCGCCACCGCCTACAGCGCCAGCAAGGCCGGCGTCATCAGCCTCGTGCAGACGGTGGCCAACGAGTTTTACGGCTCGGGCGTGCGCATCAACGCGATCTGTCCGGGCCTGATCGAGACCGGCATGACAAAGCCGATCTTCGACGGCGCAAGGGCGCGCGGCAGCGACGACAAGATCGGACAGCTCAATCCGATGAAGCGCTACGGATTGCCGCCGGAAATCGCCCATGCGGCGCTCTTCCTTGCGAGCGACGACGCCTCTTATGTCAACGGGCAGGCGATTGCCGTCGATGGCGGGCTGTCGAGCACGCATCCGTTTGCGGGACGGCGCTGACCGCCGTTCATTAAAAACTTCGATGAGCCGGGCAAGCCCCGAGCGGTCGCAATGTTGTCAGGGGTAGTGCCGGTGCGCCCGGACCGCGCCATCGTGCCAATAGAGCGAATAGGCCGATTTCTCGACCCGCTCGAGCGTCAGCACATCGCCCGCAAGCGGCGGCCGGGGTAACTCGCCGGCATAGAGCGGAATGGCGGACATCGGGCCGGCCCGCCACGCCTCGACCATGTCGAAATAGCCGGCGGGAAGGCCTGCAAATTCGCCATCGCCGAAAAGCGAAAGCCGGGTGCCGCCACGACATAGGGCGATTGCCCGGCCGCCATCGGCGCTCCGGACGACCGGTGCCACCGCATCGACGGCGTCGTCACCGTCGAAGTCGCCCTCAAGCCAGCGCGGAAGCAGCCAGGCCTCAAGCCGATAGGCCGGCGACAGCCCACAGGCACGCATCCGCTCTTCTTCTTCGGGTGCGAATTTCGGGTCTGCGGCCATTGCCGCCGCATCGATTTCGGCTTGCGCCTTCGGAACGACGAGGCAGACGTCGAAACGCATATAGACCATGCGGGCGCGGGCGCCGGGTTCCAGATCGGCAAGACCGTAGTCGAGAATCTTCAGCCACCCGTATCCTTCATCGGTATCGCCGCTTCGGGCGATGACAAAATTTCTCTTGCGTTGCGGGGCGTTGACGTCGCCGAGATTGGGGCTGCTGTTGTCCAGGCTCCTGAAGTGCCAGCCGTAGAGCTCCCGCGGATTCGTTTCGCCGCGCAATGGCGGCGTTGCCGCGGACAAGTCGCGGCCGCCGGCGTCGAGCAGGCGCAGTTGCCAGCCATGCGGCCGCGGC
>JAHBYM010000089.1 GCA_019635975.1 Parvibaculum sp.
CGTGTTCGGCATCGTCCGGCAATCCGAGATCGCGCATCACCGCGAGACCTTGCGACGCAAACGCCTCGTTGAGTTCGATCACGTCGATATCGCCGATATTGAGCCCGGCCTTTTCCAGCACCTTGCGGCTCGCCGGCGCAGGCCCGATGCCCATGATGCGCGGCGGCACGCCCGCCGTCGCCATCGCGACGATCCGCGCCCGTGGCGTCAGACCATGCGTCTCCGCCGCTTCCGCCGAAGCAAGGATCAGCGCGCACGCGCCGTCGTTGACGCCCGACGCATTCCCCGCCGTCACGCTGCCGCCCTCGCGAAACGGCGCCGGCAGTTTCGCCAATGCTTCAAGCGTCGTCTCGGGGCGGGGATGTTCGTCCGCGCTGACAACCGTCTCGCCCTTCCTCCCCGCAATCGTCACCGGCACGATTTCCGCGGCAAAGCGCCCCGCTTCCATCGCCTTGCCGGCCTTCTGCTGGCTCCGCCACGCAAACGCATCCTGGTCGGCGCGTGAAATCTGGAAATCCTCGGCGACGTTCTCGGCCGTCTCCGGCATCGAGTCGACGCCGTATTGCCGCTTCATCAGCGGATTGACGAAGCGCCAGCCGATCGTCGTGTCGTAAATCTGCGCATCGCGCGCATAGGCCGCCGTCGCCTTCCCCATCACGAAGGGTGCGCGCGACATGCTCTCGACGCCGCCGGCAACGGCAAGCGCCGTCTCGCCGGACTTGATCGCCCGCGCCGCCGTGCCGACCGCGTCCATGCCCGAGCCGCACAGCCGGTTAATCGTCGTGCCCGACACCGTTTCGGGCAGGCCCGCCAGCAGCGACGACATCCGCGCCACATTGCGGTTGTCCTCGCCCGCCTGGTTGGCGCAGCCGAAAATCACATCGTCGACCCGCTCCCAGTTGACGCCCGGATTTCGTTCGATCAGCGCCATCAGCGGCACCGCGCCGAGGTCGTCGGCGCGCACGCCCGCCAGCGCCCCGCCATAACGCCCGATCGGCGTTCTGACGGCGTCGCAAATGAAAGCGTCCTTGATCTGGTGGCTCATCGGCCGGCCTCCGTTGAAGTCGAAGGCCGCAACCTAGATCATTTTGTCGGGAAGGAAAACGCTGCGCCCTCAGGCGACGTTCTGGTTCCGGACCGCCGGCGCCGGTGCGGCCAGCCGCCCCAGCTTGTCGATCATCGTATCGAGATCGTCGGCCTCGACCTGCTCGAACGCCTCCTTGAGGCCCTCCAGCACATGGAACCGGAAAAGCGGCAGGTCCAGCGACCCGTCGCTGCTGCGCACCGCATGGAACGTATCGAGCACGGTGCGGAACGCCGGATAAAGCGCCTCGGGCATGCCGGCCCGCGCATAGACGGCGCGGAAACCCAGCGCGCCGACATCGTGAATGAGCCGCCAGATGCGATCCTGCGGAACGCTGGTCAGCTCGGCGAAGGCCGCCTCGACGAAGTTCATGTTGCCGGTGCCGGCCGCGCGCAGGATCAGCGTCGCCGACAGCCGCTTGTTCTCGATCAGTTGCGTCACCAGCGCGCGCATGTCGTCGTCGTTCATGCGCGTAATCGCTTCGGTGGTCGTGCGCTCGCGCGCCTGTTCTTCCAGCGTCGCGGCTGTGCGGCCGTCCATCTCGTGATGCTCGATCAGATATTCGCGCATCTGCTCGGAAACCATCGCGATCAGCCGTTCGACAAGCATCGCCGGCAATTCATTGCGCTGCACCAGCGGCGCCGCCACATCGGCATCGTCTGCATAACGCTCGACCAGCATCGTCGCCGCTTCCTCGTTGATGATCGCACCCGCATTGGCGATCAGCCGGAGCACGGCCGTGCGATCGCCTTTCAGCGCTAGCGCTTCGGAAACGGGTGCCGCCACCTGCGGCCGCCCGGCGATGGCGCATTGCTTGGCGGGGCTGCCGTAATAGACGAGGCCCACCAGGTCTTCGTCGGTCAGCACCGGCGAGCGTTCGAGAACGGGAATGGCAACCGCGTCGATGTCGCGCGCAAGCTGCAGCACGATGTTGCGCGGCGCTTCCGGCACGTCGTTGAGGCAGCGCGACAGCGCCTCGCGCACGTTGACGGCGACGTCATGCACCAGATAGCCGAGAATTTCGTGTGCCAGCTCGCGCTCGCGCGGCGCCAGCTCGATCTCCTTGAACTGTGTCGCGACCTTGGCGGCAACTTCGGCCCGCGCGTCTTCCGACGGGTCGGACAGCAGCCGTTCCACATCGGCAATCGTCAGCTTCTTGTCGCTCATCTGGCCCCCCGGCCCCACCTTGACGGTCGGCGCGCCCCGGAAAACGGGACGGCGCAATTCCATAACCAAGCCTAGGCCGAACGGCTTAATGAACGGTTTACGTTAATGGCTGTGGACAACGGGAATCGGGCGCATACCGGCGGCTTTTTTGACTCCCCCGCCGTTTCATGGATGATCCGCCCCAACAAGAAATTCAGCCAAACGGGGATCGGACATCATGCTTGAGGGCCTCAAGGTCGTTGAAATGGCCACCTATATCGCCGCGCCCGGCGCCGGCGGCATTCTGGCCGACTGGGGCGCCGACGTAATCAAGATCGAGCCGCTTTCCGGCTGCCCCATGCGCTACACCATGGCCAACATGGGCGCCGACCACCTGAAGGGCTCGCCGATCTTCGACCTCGACAATCGCGGCAAGAAGGGCCTCGCCATCAACACCGCAACGCCCGAAGGCGTCGAGGCCGTAAAGCGCCTCGTCAAGGACGCCGACGTCTTCATCACCAATGTCCGCCCCGGCGGTCTCGAACGTGCCGGCCTCGACTACAAGGCGCTCGCCGAAGTGAACCCGCGCCTCGTCTATGCGAGCGTCACCGGCTACGGCCTCGAAGGGCCTGATCGCGACAAGCCCGGCTTCGACATCGCCGCCTTCTACGCTCGCTCCGGCGTCGGCTGGCTGCAAACGGTCAAGGGTCAGGAGCCGACAACGCTCAGGACCGGCATCGGCGACCACACCACCAGCATGGCGACCGTCGGCGGCATCCTCGCCGCCCTTTTCGAACGCGAGAAGTCCGGCAAGGGCCGCCTCGTCGAAGCCTCGTTGCTGCGCGTCGGCGTTTACGCGGCGGGGTCCGACACCGCCGTCCAGCTTCGCTACGGCAAGCTCGGCTCCACCAAGCCCCGCCTCGAGACCATCGCGCCTCTCAACAATTTCTTCCACACGAAGGACGGCTGGATCGTCATCGTGCCCCGTCAGGGCACCGTCGACTGGACCGCCGTCTGCCGCGTCATCGGCAAGCCGGGGCTCGAAAAGGACCCGCGCTTCGACAGCCCGAAAACGCGCCGCGCCAACGCCGCCGAACTTGTCGGCATTCTCGACGCCGCCTTCGCCGAACACGACACCGAATACTGGCGCGCCAAGCTCGACGCCGAAGACATGATCTGGGCCCCGCTGATGCGCCCCGCCGATGTCTATGCCGACCCGCAGGCCCATGCCGCCGGCGCCTATGTCGAGGTGATGGAGGAAGGCGGCAACGGCACCTACATCGCCCCCGCCTCGCCGATCCGCTTCCCCGGCGCCGAACCCGAAGGTCCGCGCGCCGCCGCGCCGATACTCGGCGAACACACGGTCGAAACATTGAAGGCGGCCGGTTTCGCCGACGCCGAAATCGAAAATCTCCGCAAGGCCGGCGCCATCGCATAATCGACACCGCAATAGTCGTAACTATTGCCACTTTCAATCAGCCACTTCGCGCCGGCATTATTTTATTGGTCTGCATAGAGAAATTCTGGGGCTGAGCCGCATCACCGACCTGTGTAAGCCGAGTGCTACACGGCGTTAGATTATGGTGTAAATTAACTCAGAGCAGATAAACGAGCGGAAACTGCGGTGTCGACCGATGCAAAAGCTAGAAAACTGCGTTGGGGTGCTGAAGCTTACATTCGGTGCCACATCAAAATGGAGCGGGGCAGTCACAAGCTGGGCGTGGAACCACGCTGATCGCATTGGGCACATAGCAACGGTCATCGGCGTATTCTCAGTTATCTTCTTTGGATACTTTCAATGGAAGCAGTTCGAGGAAGAAGCACGAGTCCGGGCTCAATCCAACAGACAGCTGGCGATTATTCTCAACGAGCTCGCAACCGGCCTAACGCTGGCGGACCAAAATGCGAGTTTGAAAGAAGAACGACGAACTCTTGAAACTCAGATACTCAACAGCAGCGATCGTCTGTCGAATCTGAATGAAATGCTTGCTCAAACTGAAGTGGCACTCGATGCCGCCAAAGCAGAAATAGAAAAAGAACGAACTTCGCTAACATCAGCTAGAGAGAAAATTGTGGATGCAACCATTCAACTCGACCAAAGCCGGAAAAAGGCGGTA
Source organism: Parvibaculum sp. (assembly GCA_019635975.1). Taxonomy (GTDB): domain Bacteria; phylum Pseudomonadota; class Alphaproteobacteria; order Parvibaculales; family Parvibaculaceae; genus Parvibaculum. The sequence continues at coordinate 4,348 of JAHBYM010000089.1, forward strand.
GAAGGAATTTTCTTTGTACAGATGAAAACGCGGCTTGAAGGTTTCGAAATGAGCCTTCACACGCACGGTCAAAAAATTATGCCGGTTTTTCTTTATTTGCCGGACACAGAATTTTCGGAACGCTTTGGAGAGGACACCCGGTACGTGTCGGGTTTCGCATCGCCCGAGAGTATAATGTGCACAACGCTTGGGAACAAAAAAATTAAAGTATCGATCTCAAGGCAGGTCAGCAATAACCACTGCCCAAGCGAAATATTAGACTTTTTTTTGGAGGAGTTTGGCGAATATATTTTGAATGAAAGAAAAGTAGTGGAATTAATCAAAAGATCGAGTCGAATCGAATATCTGCGAGAAAATGGAATTGATCCACTTGTTTACGTAGTCCGACAGAAAGATGTCGAAAACGAATGGGATGGCTTCCTGAATTCTGTGTGGCAACTAAGTCCGATGCAAATCAACCTCACGATGGAGATACTCGAGGAAGCCGTCTCAGGGGCCATTGACAAGGAATGCAAAAAGACCTTTGAACACAATACACTCGGTACCTGCGAATTCGATTTGGACAATTTCCATTTAAGATCGGCATTGGAGAGCTTAGGAAAAAATGCACAAGAAATATTCAGAGCAGGCCTGAGCGATGCGGATACAAACGAGTTGTTCGATCAAGTGGGGAACAACTTCTTTTCTCGTTGGAGAGCCTTTGCACAGGAAAAAATGAAAGAAGCACGTCTCACTTTCGCGCTGGCCCCTGATGATAATCGGTTGAGGGCCGATGCAGTCATACCCTATTGGCAGCGCAACAGCCGGCGCCTATCGAGTTACGCCAAAGAATTTCTGGAATCGGTTAGCCCTACAGGTGAGAGAATTCAGTTGATGGACGATAAGTTCGTAACATCAGGTGAATACGATCAAAAGATTGATGAAGGAATACTGGAAATTCTCGATACTGTGTTGCGGTCTAGAATGGACGAGGCGTCATTCACCCCTCGCCATGACCGGCCAGTCCGAAAGCGTTGAATGCCTTCGCATGAGATTTCCGATCGGTTCGTGAAACTCGATTTAGCTCAATAACAATCATGTTGTGAGTAGACTACCATATTAGGCCTCCAGTATTGTATGCAATCATAACAGCCTTATTTCGATTGAACGGACAGTGAGAACATCGTGACCGACAAGACTTATGTGCCGCCGAAAGTCTGGGTCTGGGAAACCGACAAGAACGCCAACCGCTTCTCCAACATCAACCGGCCCGTCGCCGGTCCGACGCATGACAAGGAGCTTCCCGTAGGCAAGCACCCCTTCCAGCTCTATTCGCTGGCGACGCCCAACGGCGTCAAGGTCACGGTGATGCTGGAAGAACTGCTGGAAGCCGGCCACAAGGGCGCCGAATACGACGCCTGGCTGATCAACATTTCCGAAGGCCATCAGTTCGGCTCGGGCTTCGTCGCCGTCAATCCGAACTCGAAAATCCCGGCGCTGATGGACCGCAGCACCAATCCCCCGACCCGCATTTTCGAAAGCGGCGCGATGCTGCTCTATCTCTCGGAGAAATTCGGCGGCGCCTTCATGCCGAAGGACCTGACGAAGCGCGCCGAGGTTTATTCATGGCTGATGTGGCAGATGGGCTCCGCGCCCTATCTCGGCGGCGGCTTCGGCCACTTCTATGCCTATGCGCCCTTCAAGAGCGAATACGCGATCAACCGTTTCGCGATGGAAGTGAAGCGCCAGCTCGACGTCCTCGACCGCCAGCTTGCGCAAAGCGAATACATCGCCGGTCCCGACTACACCGTGGCCGACATGGCGATCTGGCCCTGGTACGGCGCGCTCGCCAAAGGCCTGCTCTACGAGGCCGGCGAATTCCTCAGCGTCCACGAATACAAAAACGTCAACCGCTGGACCGATCAGATCGCCGAACGCCCGGCGGTCAAACGCGGCCGCATGGTCAATCGCGGCTGGGGCGACCCGGCAAGCCAGCTCCCGGAGCGTCACGACGCATCCGATTTCGACAAGGTCGGGAAGACGGGCGAATAATTTCGACCTCACGGAAGATGCCGCTCCGCCGCCTGCTGACGCTCACCGCCTGACGGTCAGCCGTAGGCGAAGCCCGATCGCGGCAACAGCCGCGTCCGCTCGCGCCGTTCCTCGGCACGCGCCTCGTCGCGCCGCTCATCGCTGCGGTCGCTCGTCCGCAAACTGTCGCGGCCCTGCGGGATCGGATCAAGCGACGCGAGTATCTCGACCACCGCCGGCGTCAGGTGCAGCGTCGCACCGTAGCGCGAAGTTCCACTTGTCCCCGCATTTGCGGGATAACTCGGGCTCGGCAGGCTCGCGCCACGCGTCGCATAGCCCGTCCGCGCGCGTCCCGCCGGCGCCTCGAAATGCCCCTCGGCGCGTTTCGTGACAGATTTTTGACTGTTCGGTGACAGCGGCCGGTTTTCGGCTGCCTCAGCGAACCGCGTCGCGTCGGTATTCTCGTGTTTGCCGATCAGGTTCGCATAGACCTCGGCGGCGCTGCGCGCCCGCCCCGAACGGTCATAAAAGATCGACTTGTTGGCCGCCGCCGCCGCCGGGAAAAGCGTGTCGGCACGGGCACTTGGCGTATCCTCGGCGGCCGAAATCAGCTTCGCCGCCCCGCCCGCGCCAAGGAAATGCGCGATGTAAAGTTCACCCTCGCTGGTCGCCCGCCCAAGCCGGTTTTCAAGCAGATCCGCGCTTTCCTGCGTATAGGCGCCCGCCATCAGCGCCGAAGCCGCCGCATCGAACCGCAAGGCAAGAATTTCCTGCCTTTCGGCAGCATTTTCCACGACATAGCGGCCATTGGCATTGCAGCAGATCGCTTCCGCATAGCGCCCGAGCCCGAGCTCCGCGCCATATTTTTTCAGCGTGCCGAGCCAGCTCTGTTCGGTAAACTGGAACAGGCCGGAAGCCGACGAAGTACTTGATTTTGCTTGGGTATCGAGGCTCGACTCGCGCATCGCGGTCTTCAGCAGATAGTCGAAACCGGCGCCCGTCCGCTCGCTCGCTTGCACGAGCGCGGCATGGATCGTCTGCGGTCCGCCAATGATTTCGACAAGGCTCATCGGGCCATTTCCCTTTCGTCTCGCCAATGAGGTCGCAAGTGCCGTGCCAATCCCTTTCGGCGGGATTCCGGCATTTTTTTAAGGAGCGTTTCTCCGCATCCGCGTTAAGCTTGATCAAAAGCGCGCTTGAAGCGCGCGGCGGGATGCATCAGGGGGAGGAACGGCCGAATGAGCGAGGTCGACGTCGCGGCGGAAGTCGAGGAGGGGATTCACCATCCGAAAAAGGATGTCATCGAAAAGCCATATCCCAACGCCATTTACGCTTGGTATGTCGTCGCCGTTCTGGTCCTCGCCTATACGTTCTCCTTCATCGACCGCCAGATCCTGAGCCTGCTGGTCGGCCCGATCAAACGCGACCTCGGCATTTCCGACACCCAGATGAGCCTGCTGCAAGGCTTTGCTTTCGCAGCCTTTTATTGTGTGGCCGGCCTCCCCATCGGCCGTCTTGTCGACCGCTACCACCGCTTCAACATCATCGCGCTCGGCGTTTTCGTCTGGAGCCTGATGACGGCGCTTTGCGGCACCGCGCGCTCGTTCCTGATGCTGTTCGTCTTCCGCGCCGGTGTCGGCGTCGGCGAGGCCGCCCTGTCGCCTGCCGCCTATTCGATCATCGCCGACTATTTTCCGCCGAAACGCCTGGGTTTCGCCCTCGGCGTCTACGGCATGGGCGTCTATATCGGCGCCGGCCTCGCCCTCATCATCGGCGCCGCCGTCATCGCGCTGGTCTCGGAAGGCGGCAGCGCCACCCTGCCGCTCATTGGCGAAATCTACGCCTGGCAGATCACCTTCCTCGTTGTCGGCCTCCCCGGCATTCTGGTCGCCCTCTGGGTCTGGACGCTGCGCGAGCCCGAACGGCGCGGCCACATCCGTCAGGAAGTGGGCACCGATGGCGTGAGCCGCCGTGTCGAGGTGCCGGTCGCCGAAGTCTTTGGCTACATGGGCAAAAACTGGCGCACCATGGTGCCGCTCAATCTCTGCTACGCGCTTTCTGCGATGATGGCCTATGGCGTCGCCGCATGGATCCCGACCCTTTTCGTCCGCACCCATGGCTGGTCCTATCCGGAAGCCGGCTTCTGGTACGGCATCATCATCGTGATTTTCGGCACCTCCGGCGTCATCGCCGGCGGCTGGATGGGCGATTTCCTGACGAGCAAGGGCATCCGCAACGGCCGCATGATGGTCTGCGCCTTCACCGGCCTTGCCGCCTTCCCCTTCACGGTCGCCTATCCGCTGCTCGACGATCCCTGGATCGCCCTGCTGCTGCTCTGCCCCTCGACCTTCTTCGCCACTTTCACCACCGGCGCCGGCCCCTCGGCTCTTCAGGAGCTGATGCCGAACCAGATGCGCGGCTTCGCCTCCGCCGTGCTGATTTTCGTCGTCACCATCATCGGCCTCGGGCTGGGGCCGACCTCGATCGCGCTGGTGACCGACTATGTCTATGGCGATGAAATGATGCTGCGCTACTCGCTGGCGGTTGTTCCGGCCATCGTACTGACGCTCGCCATCACGGCCGGATTGCTGGGTCTACGCCCCTATATCGGCAGCCTCGACTACCTGAACCGCTGGAGTGCCGAGAACGAGAAATAATTAACAAAATCAGTAGATTAGGTTAATTGTTCAACGTGAAACATCAATATGTGGGATGGCTTGGGCCACCCCGCACTATATTTTGCGAAAACCGCGATATCTAGCGGTATCAACATCTTGTTGGATAATCCAAAGGATTTACCTCAGACAGCCTTGCCAAATGTCTGAAGCCGCCATCCGGGCCCTTCCGGCGCCGCATTGTCCTGTACCAGCCGCGGCACCGGCTTCAGCCGCCCCCGCGTCCGCGCTTGCGCCAGCTTGAAGCCCAACAGCGCCGCGTCATAGGGCTTCACCAGATAATCGTCCGCCCCAGCCTCCATCGCCCCGCGCACACCGGCGGTCCCGCCATCGGCGCTGACATGGAAGAGGCAGGCCCCCGAGATCTTGCGAATCGCGGTAATAGCGGGCGCGCCGTCGGCCGTTTCGAGCCGCGCATCGGCCAGCACCAGACCGGGCGCAAGCTCCCTCACCAACGCCAGCGCTTCCGCCGCATTGCAAGCCGTCGTAACCCGAAAACCGAGGCTTTCAAGCATTCGGGCGGCGGTCTGCCGCGCGGCTTCCGATGGATCGGCAACAAGGGCGGTGGTCAATTCCCGGCTCCACTGTGAATCGCTCACATTTGCCGGCAAGACTAGGGCTCAAGTCTTAAACCAATCGTTAACCGTGAAGCGCCTGCGCCAGCTTCTCCGCCAGCGCCGCCGCCTCGGCCGCCGCATAGGGCTCGGCCGTCCCGACGCCCCAGACCGGCGACGGCCAGGCCGCATCGGCGGCAAAGCGGGCGATCACATGCACATGAAGCTGCGGCACCATGTTGCCAAGTGCCGCCACATTCATCTTTTCGGCCCCCGTCGCGGCCCGCAGCACCGCCGAGGCCAGGTCGATCTCCGAATGAAAATGCGCCTTCTCGGCCGCCGCCACATCGTCGAAATCGCGCAATCCCTCGCGCCGCGGCACCAGAATCAGCCACGGAAACCGCCGGTCGTTCATCAGCAGCACCCGGCAAAGCGTCAAATCCGCAACCCGGATCGTATCGGCCGCCAGCCGCTCATGGAGCTCGAAGGCCATCGGGAGCGCTAGGCCGCGACCGAGCGCGCACGCTCGATGCGTTCGCGGCGTTCCGGCGTATTGAGCGCGTCCCAGAGATCGTTCCGCTGCTGCAAATTGAGCCAGAACTCGGGACTGTTTCCAAAAACCCGCGCCAATATCAACGCCGTATCCGCCGTCACCGCCCGCCGGTCGTTGCACAGCTCGTTCACATGCTTGCGCGGCACGCCCATCTTTTCCGCCAGGCTGCTTTGGGTAAGGCCAAGCGGCGCCATGAATTCCTCGACCAGCATCTCGCCGACACCGACAGGCTTTCTCTTGGTCATCCGCATTTTTCGCACCTCAGCGATACTTGTGGTTATCGAGATAAATATTCGTCGCCTCGCCCCGTCGGCCATCCCATTCGAAGATCAGGCGCCATTGGCCCGTGACACGTATCGACCGCCAGCCTTCGAGCGATCCGCTCAACTTTTCGAAGTGGTTGCTGGGCGGTACCCGCAAATCCAGATCGCAGGTCGCGTCGTCAATCATTTGCAACTTCCGAAAAAGCCGCTGGGACACATCTGCCGGAATTTTCTTCGACGTTTTGTCGTTCTCGAAAAAATCCCTGAGCCAGCTGTCCCGGAAACTGCCGATCAAACGCGTCCCCCTCTCGATCCGACCCACTGTACCGCTCAATGGTACAAATTGCCAGCGAAATGTTTCAATAGGACTTCGGCAGATCGAGCACCCGCTCGGCGATGAAGCTCAGGATCAACTCGCGGCTCACGGGCGCGATGCGCGCGATCATGATTTCGCGCATATAGCGTTCGACATGGAATTCCTTGGCATAGCCCATGCCGCCATGCGTCATCACCGCGGTCTCGCAGGC
>JAHBYM010000009.1 GCA_019635975.1 Parvibaculum sp.
CCGTGCTCCGCGGCAATGCGGGCGGCACGCACACCGCCCGAGCCCGCACCGATGACGAATAGGTCATAGTCGTATTTGCCGGCCATGCTTTGCTCCCGAAACTTATTTCTTTTCGATGATATCGGTGCCCGACGGCGTTCCTACAATGGCCAGCGACGCGATGCCGACGAACAATCCATTGTCGACGACACCCGGAATGCGGTTCAGCGCGGGCGCCAGCGCGTCCGCATCGGGGATCGCGCCGAAAGCGCAATCATAGATGAAGTTGCCGTTGTCGGTGAAATAGGGTTCGCCGTACTCGTCGGCGCGGCGCGACATCCTGCCGGTGCAGCCAAGCGCGCCCGCCACTTCGGCGATCTTGCGCGCGGTGACCGGGGCGCCGAAGGGCACCACCTCCACCGGCAGCGGAAAGGCGCCGAGCGTCTTCACGACTTTCGAGGCATCGGCAATGACGATCATGCGGTCCGACGCCGTCGCCACGATTTTCTCGCGCAGCAGCGCGCCGCCGCCGCCCTTGATGAGCCGCAATTCGATGTCGAGCTCATCGGCGCCGTCGACGGTGATGTCGAGATGCGGCGTGTCGTCGAGATTGGTCAGCGAGATGCCGAGGCTTTCGGCAAGTTTGCCCGTGCGCTCCGATGTCGGCACGCCAACAATTTCGAGCCCCTCCTTCACACGCGCGCCGAGTGCGCGAACGAAATGCTCGGCGGTCGAGCCGGTGCCGAGACCGAGCTTCATGCCGGGCTCGATGAAATCCAGCGCGCGGACGGCCGCCGCCTTCTTCTGTTCGTCGGCATTCATGCGTCAGAGCCCCGCCATTGCGACATATTTGATTTCGAGAAATTCCTCGAGACCCCAGGGCCCACCTTCGCGGCCAAGCCCGGATTCCTTGTAGCCGCCAAAGGGCGCGACCTCGGTGGAGATCAGCCCGGCATTGACGCCGACAAGACCGCATTCGAGTGCCTCGGCGACGCGCCAGACACGGCCGATGTCGCGGCTGTAGAAATAGGATGCGAGACCGAACGGTGTGTCGTTGGCGAGTGCGACCGCTTCATCCTCTGTGTCGAAGCGGAAGACCGGGGCAAGGGGGCCGAAGGTTTCCTCGCGCGCGGCCTTCATGTTTTGCGCCATGCCCGAAATGACCGTCGGCTCGAAGAAGGAGCCGCCTCTCGCGTGGCGCTTGCCGCCGGCGCGGATTGTCGCGCCGCCGGCGACCGCATCCGCCACATGCTCCTCGACCTTCTCGACCGCGGCCATGTCGATCAGCGGGCCCTGCACGACGCCGTCCTCGAAGCCGGAGCCAACTTTCAGGCCCGCGACCTTCGCCGCCAGCTTTTCGACGAATTCGTCATGGACGCCCGCCTGTACCAGAAAGCGATTGGTGCAGATGCAGGTCTGGCCGGTGTTGCGGTATTTCGAGGCGACCGCGCCTTCGACCGCCGCGTCGATGTCGGCATCGTCGAAGACAATGAAAGGTGCGTTGCCGCCGAGTTCGAGCGAGATCTTCTTGACGGTGGAGGCCGCCTGTTTCATCAGCTCCTTGCCGATTTCGGTGGAGCCGGTGAAGGTCAATTTTCGCACGAGCGGGCTCGACGTCATTTCGCCGCCGATGGCGCCGGCCTTCCCGGTGATGACACTGAGCAGACCGGCGGGCAGACCGGCGCGTTCAGCAAGCTCCGCCAATGCAAAGGCCGAGAGCGGCGTCGCGGTGGCCGGCTTCACCACCATCGCGCAACCGGCGGCGAGCGCCGGCGCGGCCTTGCGAGTGATCATGGCGGCCGGAAAATTCCACGGCGTGATGGCCGCGCAAACACCGATGGGTTGTTTCAGCACGACGATGCGGCGGTCGGACGTCGGCGCCGGCACGGTCGAGCCGTAAACGCGTTTGGCTTCCTCCGCGTAAAATTCGATGAAAGCGGCGGCATAGGCGATTTCGCCCTTGGCCTCGGCGAGCGGCTTGCCCTGCTCGGCCGTCAGAATCGCGCCGAGATCGTCCTGGTTCTGCATCATCAGATCGAACCAGCGCCGGAGCACGGCCGAACGCTCCCTCGCCGGACGCGCGCCCCACGCCTTTTGTGCGCGCGCCGCGGCTTCGAGGGCGCTGCGCGTCTCGGCTTCACCAAGCGATGGGATCGTCACAATCGTCTCGCCCGTTGCCGGGTCGGTCACGGCGATCTGCGGCGCCTTGTCGCCCACCCATTTTCCGTCGATATAACAACGGCTTTTCAGCAGGGATTTGTCCTTGAGGCGATCGGCAAGCGTCATAAGAAGTCCTTTGGAATAACCGGCGGCGGTCTGTATCCTGCCCCCTTGTTAGCACTCCGGCCCGATGCCGGAAAGAGGCCGGAAAAGACCCCAGCGCATGAAGGCTACCGCATTCTTTTCAGAGACTTACGCCGAAGCCCGCGCGCGCTTTCTGACGGCGGCGGATGCGGCGGGCGGGCGCATTGCGACTTACGAGAACATGTCGGCGCGCGGACCGGGCGATGCGCGGCTTTTCACCGATAGTGCGTGGTTCGGACCTGCGGATGCCGGAACGGTGTTGCTCAATACTTGCGGCACACACGGCGCGGAGGGCTATGGCGGATCGGCGGCGCAACTTGCCTGGATCAGCGATGGCGGGCCCACGCGGATGCCGCATGGTGTCGCGGTGCTGATGGTGCATGCGGTCAACCCGTTCGGCTTCGCCTGGGGATTGCGCGGCACCGAGAACAATGTCGATCTCAACCGAAATTTTCTCGATCACAACGCGCCGCATCCCGAAAATCCGTTTTACGACGAGTTGCATCCGTTGCTTTGCCCCGAGCGGATCGACGACGCGGCGATCCAGAAAATGCTGGTGGCGGGCGCGCGTTTTATCGAACGCCACGGACAATGGGCGCTTGAGGATGCGATCAGCCGCGGGCAGTACACGCATCCGGACGGCTATCATTTCGGCGGGCTGGCGCCCGAGTGGTCTAACCTGACGATGCGGCGCATTGTGCGCGAGGAATTGCCCCGCGCGCATCGCGTCGGCTTCATCGACTGGCATTCGGGCCCGGCGGGCGACGGCGAGCTGATCCATCTTTGTTTTTCGGACCCCAAGGGTGCCGGGTTCGCGCGCGCCGCCTCATGGTGGGGGCGTGAGGCGCTGGACCCCAAGACCGTCGATACGATGTGGGGGTCGAAGCGGCCGACGCGGCGCGGCATCATGTTCTGGGGGCTTGAAGCGCAGCTGGGCCCGAGGGCCGAATTTGCCGGCGCCGTCATCGAATTTCGTTCGGCGCAAACGAAAGGCAATGCGGCGAAGGCAATGCGTGTGCCGATGCTCGAACGCTGGCTGCGCTTCGTGGGCGGCTTCGATGCGCCGGAAGCGCCCGGCTATTTTGAGGAAATCCGCGACGACTACGCGCCGCGCCGGCAATCCTGGCAGGAGAATGTCGTCGCCAATGCGCTTGCCTGCTACGAGACGACGCTTGCCGGGCTTGGGCAATGGGAACGCGAAGGATTGCGCGCAGCGGATTGATCGTCAGTCCAGCGCGAAGTCGTAGCGCACTTCCATGATGTGCGGATAGCGGGCGAAGCCGACGGGACGGCGCGCAGCGAGGCGGCCGCCCATGCGTTCGTAGAAATGACGCGCTTTCGGATTTTCCTCCAGCACCCAGAGATGCGCCGTGCGGTGGCCGAGACATCCGATCTCGTCGAAGAGATGCGTCAACAATTCGCGGCCGAGGCCATGCCCGTGGTCCTGCCGTCTCACATAAAGCGTCGTTACCTCGGCATCGCGCATATGACCGAAACCGACGGATGCACCCGATTGTTCGGCGATCCAGGCGATACCTTCACCGAGCGCGCGGCGCCATTCGGCCGTCGAACGGGCGACATCGAGCCCGCCGAGGATCGGCCGCGGCAAGATGCCGGATAGGCCTCCCGCCAGCAGGCGACTTTCAGGCGCGCGATCGTCTCTTCGTCGGCGCCGGGCCGGGCCATCCGCATCCGGTATCGGGTCAGCACGTTCATGGCGCCATCATGCCGCAAAAGCGGCCCCCTGCCGATGGCGAAATGGACCTGTTGCAAGTGGCGGCGCCGGCATATGGAAGACCGCCGGAAAATGAGGCTGACATGACCGAAACGATATGCGCCGTGCCGCTCGAATGTGGCGATATGCGGCTGGAGCCGCTGGCGGAAGGCCATCGGACCGGGCTCGAGGCGGCGGGCGACGCCGCTGACATCTGGGCTTTCATGCCCTATGACGGACGAGGCGCCGGCTTTGCACGATGGTTCGACTGGTCCCTCGACCTGAATACCGGGAATCGGGAGGCGGTGTGGGCAGTTCGCCGGATCGGGGACGACGCCCTTGTCGGCAGTACACGCTACCTCAACATCGCGTCGCACGACCGGCGGGTTGAGATCGGCGGCACATGGTATGCGCCGGCGGTCTGGGGCAGCCGCGTCAACCCGGCCTGCAAGCTGATGCTGCTTGCGCATGGGTTCGAGACGCTGGGGCTCAACCGCATCGAGTTCAAGACCGACGCCCGCAACGCCCGCTCGCAGGCCGCCATCGCCAAGCTCGGGGCGACGCGGGAGGGCGTTTTCCGCCGCCACATGGTGCTGCATGACGGGCATGTCCGCGACACGGTTTATTTCTCGATCATCCGCGAGGAATGGCCGGACGTTAAGGCGCGGCTTGAGGAGAGACTTGCCAGCGCCTGAGGCCCATGCGAGACAGACCGGGCCGCAACTATCCCGGACGAACATGACCCGCCCCACCCTGCTTTTCGATCTCGACGGTACGCTGGCCGACACCGCGCTCGATCTCTGCGAGACGATGAACGTCATTCTGGAGATGCATGGGCGCGCGCGCGTGCCGCAGGAGCGCGTGCGGCATCTCGTGGGCGGCGGTGCGCGGCTGCTGCTGGATCGCGGCTTTCGCGAAACGGGCGCGCCGGCCGACCCGGCGCAGCTCGACCGGAGCTTCAATGAGTTCATCGACTATTACGGCAAGCATATCGCCGACCACACCAAGCTCTGGCCGGGCGTGCGCGACCAGCTCGACTGGCTTGCGGAGCGGGATGCGCTGCTCGGCGTCTGCACCAACAAGCCCGAGCAGCTGTCGCGGCAATTGCTGGAGATGCTCGGCATCGACCGCTATTTCCCGGTGGTGATCGGCGGCGATACGCTGCCGGTCAAGAAACCCGATCCCGAGCATCTTTTCGAGGCAATCCGCCGGCTCGACGGCGATGCCGGCCATTCGGTGATGGTGGGCGACTCGGCAGCCGATATCGAGGCGGCTAAAAATGCGCGCATTCCGTCGATCTGCGTCAGCTTCGGCTATACGCAGGTGCCGGTGGCCGAACTCGGTGCCGACCTGGTGATCGACCATTTCGACGCGTTTCCGGCGGCGTTGACGAAGCTGCTGCCGGGGCATTTCGGCCGGACTTGACCGGCCAAAGCCGCCGCCCTATAGACGGGCTCTTCCGGACGGTTAGCTCAGTTGGTAGAGCACTGTGTTCACATCGCAGGGGTCACTGGTTCGAGTCCAGTACCGTCCACCATCGCCAACTAAGGCGTTGAAATTCCAGCAACCCACTGAATGCTAAGCGCTTTTTCTTCCGAAAGTACCGCCAAACTGGTACACAAAGCGGATGGAAGAGATGGCGAAACATCCATGGTTGTTTAGGCGCGGAGACCGCTATTACCTTCGCGCTCGGATACCGATCGATCTTGTCGCCAGCTATCAGAAATCCGAGATCAAACGATCCTTGGGGACCGCCGACAGGCGCGAAGCGGAGAAGCGTGTCCGCATCGAAAGTGCGAAAGTCGAGCGAGAGTTTGAGGACCGGAGGCGGGCGCTCGAAACCCGAAACCAGCCGATAGAAACCGTCCCCAGCTACATCCTCGATAGCATTGTCCAGGAGTGGCTGTCGGAGCATCTCCGGAAGATGGAAGCCAATGATGAGACTTTCATGGCAACCAAAGAGGAACTGGCCGAATGGCGCACTACCGCCGAACAGGACGTTTCGGAGCTCCAGAATGCTCTGGTTCGGCGGGATACGAGCCTCGTCTATTCGGAAGCAAAAGAACTTCTGGTCAGCAGGAAGATAGGCCCAGAAACCGACAGGACGGCTTTCAGGCGGTTTTGCCTTCTACTACTTCGTGCCCGGCTGTTCGCGGCCCAGAAAGGTTTACAGGAGCTCCAGGGCGCACATCCGGCGTCATTACCAGTCCCGTCTTTCAATGCACAAGGCGTTCGCGTGCAGGGGGCTCAGATAGGCAACGGCGCAGAAAGAACCCTAAAGGCCTCTGTTACTCTCGGCGAGCTGATTAAACGCCATGCGGAGGACCCCCGGCGAAAAGACCTAAGCCCAAAAACGATCATCGGATACAGGATCGTACTCAAAACTCTGGAGGAAGTGTTCTCCCGCGACAAGCCGATAAGAGAGATTTCGAAGGATGATTGCCGTGAGGTGTTCAAACTTCTCGAACGTCTGCCGGTCAACGCGAGCAAGCTCTATCCGGGGATGACGGTCAGAGAATGGGCGGCTCTGGAGGATGCAAAACGCATTAGCGCAAAGACCGTAGCGACCCATATGGGAAACTTAAGTGCGCTCTTTCGCTTTGCTGTCGACGAGGGTCTCCTGGAGAGAAACCCAGCAAGCAAAATCTACTCGATCCCTAAAGGAGCCAGAGGAAAGCGAAAGCCCTTCTCTGCAGATCAACTCAACAGAATTTTCAGGCATGCGCCGTTCCACAGGCCTTTTGTCCAGTGCAATTCGAAAAGGGATGAAACTAAGGCCCATCAATTCTGGGCCCCTCTCCTCGCCCTGTGGACAGGGATGAGAGCCAATGAAATTCTGCAGCTCGGTACCGCTGACGTTCGGGTGGTCTCTGGCATCGCTGTAATAAGGGTCGCCTTTGACGAAACCCGCGACGACATGCGTCTCAAAAGCGAGGGAGCCACGCGGATTATCCCCATACATCCCGAGCTTGAGCGGTTGGGCTTCCTAAAGTTCGCTCAGGCGCAGCAGGACAGCAAAAATCAGCTCCTGTTTCCAGAGACAAGGCTGGACGCGCACGGATACCGGAGCGACGACTTCAGCAAGTGGTTCGCGCGACACCTGAAAGCGGCCGACGCGAAGGAGGCGCGCACGTCCTTTCATTCGTTTCGACACAATTTTCGCGATGCGCTACGCAATGCCGGTGTTCCCCAGGAGAGGTCCAGACGGCTTGGTGGCTGGGCGGGAGACGGCAGCGCTGACGAAGGGTACGGAGATGGTTTCAGCGCGGCAGAGCTGCACAAGGAAATCTGCAAGATCGCCTATCCGGGGATCGATCTATCACACTTGGCAACGTAGCGCTCAGGCAGTCTCAGCACGCGAAGTGACGCAGATTTCCGCAGATTTCCGGAGAGTATGGTCTTCAAAAAATTGATCAATTCATCGACTCTTTCGCAGTTGCAAAATTCGTTAGGTGAAGCGGCACGGAGCCAAGCAGGTACGAAGCCGTCCCGCGCCCTCGAAGCCATTCGTCTTGTGGCATCGCCTAATGTCGGTCCAACCGATATTGTTTTCGCTGTCGCAAGCGCATCTGGTTGGGGAGTTGGCGCCGATCCGATCACTCTGCATTCCGCACCCCGGATCGGGAAAACGTATGACTGTTCGGCAGACCTCAGGTTTCAGCTGTTGGCGCTGTCGGCTAGGGCTGGAAATCTATTGCCTGACGTAATACTTCGAGAAAAGGCCGGTAGCGTTGAGTGAGAACGTACCTCCGTCGTGGATACCGTACAGACATCTGTGTTCGCCTCAATACGCGCGCCCGCGTGCTGACGAGATACTCACAAGCCGCTCGGAGATGCGGAGCGTTTTCGGGCTCAACGCCGCCTTCTCGAACTAGAAGGGTGACCAAGTCGGTCAGAACGCGACGGTCCCCGCTTGCGGACTGAGAAATGTAATAGAGCAAGTTCACCAAGGTTGGCAGTCGCCGCGGGCCAGTCTGCAATACCGGCTCTACCTCCCGAAATACGCGATCCAACCGGCCGGCGGCATCCTCCATCGCAACTGCCAGCAACTCAAACACCCCGTCGACATCGGAAACGCCCCAGCTTCGGCGTGGCGCGCTTCGTCCCAAGAGACGGCGGAGGTTGTTCTTGTATCGGACCTCGTAGCGCGTCCTATCTGTGGTCTTGGCATATAGGCTTAGCTCCACGTCTTGGCGGCCGAGAGCTACGGTCACGCTCGGTGCATTCGAAACACGCTCCCGCGAAGCTATGAGCGGCGATTGCGCGGACGCTTGATCATGTGAGATTGCGTAATCGCGCCTTTGCGCGGCAAGAGATTGCGCCGCCAGCACCGGCGCCACTCTGTGCACATGATCTATGGCTTCAGGCGTATCAAGTTCCGTATAGATTTCGCAGCGGTAGATTGTGCACTCAGTCCAGTTAAATCGCCGAACATGATCTTCCTCCGGTTCATCGTCTTCGTCGGACAGCATCATGTTCATGACGTGACCATCCCGCATCATGCGCGAGAGACGACCATCTCGAACTTCAATCATGTTGGCGATTTCGAAAAGATAGTGATCAATAAATTCAAATGCGGCTTCCACATATCGGCGCGCGAGCGCCATGTGGTCTTGGGGCGACAGCCGCCTGTCGTCCGGAATGAAGTTGTTGGCCCCATCCAGAGTTGCCACTTCGCCCGCCACGGGAGGTGCCTCAGGTGCGATGAGGGTCAGAGCATCTAGCGTCAGCAGTTCGGTTGGGTGATATGGGTGCGCGCCCTGCAATCGCGATGGGTTGAGGTTCAAACGGGCAGTGAAAGTCGCTATTCCACCGCGTGCGGCGCGGAACAGGAGCTCACCTGTCAGAAACGGTGTTGCAACAATTGCAAGTGTTGAGCGCTTGTTGCCGCGCCCGCGCTGAAAATAAGGTAGCGCATTTGCGCTCTCCAGGAATGTTGCGAGTGCTACTCCTGGGTTGAGGGCGAAGCGGTTGTCCGCGCAGAAGAGGCGTAGTGCATCGATATGTAGAGGGGTGCTTTGCGCTATGGAGGGGGTCTGGGGTTCTTGGGCTGGCCGTCTACTTGTTCGTCGTGGTGATCGCATTAGTCCCCCTACCCTCCTTAGCAGCTCCCCTTTAGGAGGGTAACGAAGCATGTTGCAGTCTCGCAACACTTGGGCAGGTATCAAGTGAGATTTACACGTTGCCGGCTTCAAGAGCCCGGTAGACGGTTCCGACGCCGACCTTGCAATCCCGGGCTATCTTCTTAATTCCGTGGCCGTGCGCACGAGCTTCCAAGATTTGACCGCGCACATACTTGGATAGCGGAGGGCGTCCCAGCCTTTTCCCGTTCGCACGGGCCCGCGCAAGGCCCGCATGCACGCGCTCTCGGATCATCGAAGCCTCGAACTCGCCAAATATGCTAAGCATCCCGAACATCGCTCGTCCGGTCGGAGTGCTCGTGTCCAACGCCTGCTGGTAGAGAAAGAGATCGATCCCTTGAGCTTGGATATCAGTTAAGAACCCGATCAAGTCCTTCAAGGAGCGTCCTAGTCTATCGACCGACCAGGCCGCGATGACATCGAACTTTCCTCTGGTAGCGTCTTTCAACAGCGCGTCAAACTGGGGTCTCTGGCTACGCCCCTTTGTTCCCGAAACGCCATGGTCGACGTATTCAGCTACGACCTGGCAGTTCTTTCGTGAAAGAGCTTCGATGAGAGCCAGGTGTTGATTTTCGACGGTCTGACCAGATGTGGAAACACGCAGATAAATTGCAACTCGTTTCATTTTTTATTTCCTTCTGTGTACGGAACTATATCACAGAATCCCCCTTTGGTGGAGACATTTCGAAAGAATGCTGTCCGAAAGCGATTGTTGCAGTGCGCCTACTTTCTCGCAGACGCCCGGCGTTTGAGATGTCCGCATTGCGCCATGAGTTGCCGGCTTCAAGGAGATATACCAATTACATCAGTCCCCGCTCCTTGAAGCTTAGATGCCGGGACCTGCTGATAATGAGATGATCCAACACCCGTAGGCCGAGCGGCTCGGCCAGTCTGATGATGGAGTTTGTTGTACGTATATCTTCCGACGATGGGCAAGGATCGCCTGAGGGATGGTTGTGAACCAGGATGATCGATGACGCGTTGAGGACGAGCGCACGTTTTATTATTTCCCGCGGAAAGACCGGGACATAAGCCGGCATGCCCCTTTGCTGGAGTTCATCCGCGATCAACGCATTCTTGCTGTCGAGGAAAAATACCAGAAATCGCTCAAGACGCTGGTACCCCAAGACAACCCGACAGTAATCCACCAGTTCTCTGGTCGAGGAGATGACCGTTCGGGTCCGGACCTGCTCCCGCGTCAAGTGCGTCGCGATTGAATGCGCCAACCGAAACAGGAGAATGGCCTTTTCGTCCATGCAGGGCGTTTCGAGCAACAGTTCGGCGTCTTCGCTGATGACCCCGCCCAGCGATCCGAACCTCTCCAGCAGCCTCTTGGCCTGGCGCGAGACATTCCGGCGCTGCCGCTTGCCACGGGCAAGCAACGCTTCCAACAGCTCATGCTCAGTCAGCGTGTTCGTTTCGCCTGCGAGAAGCCGCGCTTCAACACTGTCGCGCGCTACCGGGCCCAGGACTTTGTTCGACACTGACGCGCCCCTAATTCGACGCACATGCTCACTCTGAGCGCCTATGCGGACGCCCCGATTTGATCACTTGCGAACTCTGAACACATATGGAGAGAGGTACTGGGATTCAGAAACCGCTATCCGGCGAAGGCTTATCCCGTTGTCCCATCTAATCAAGATGTTGAATCGGCCGGTTGGCCTGGTGCCGACGGTCGTATCTAACCGGCTCCGGGCGCCGGCGATACGGACGAAGCGCCATCCGGCCGCATCCCCATCGCGGTCTTCCGCCTCCGCGGGCCGCGGCGCACGGGGACATCGTCCTTACGCGGATTCTCTCGCCCGATGATTTGCCAGTAGCTGGCAGGTGCATGCCGGGCCGAGAGGCCAAGGATGGTCTCGAACGAGACACGGCGGTAGTAGCGCCGGTTGTAGCGGAAGGCGAACTCCTCGAGGTAGGTGTCGATGTGCTTCCGCCGCAGGCCGTGATAGGTGCCGAGCCCCCAGCGTTTCATGAGCGAGAAGACGCGATGTATCCATTGAAGCGGGATATGCGCCGCCATCTTGCCGACGACGCGCGGGTCGTGGCGGTAACCGGTGAGGCCATTATATGAAGGATGGCCGTCGGTGATGAGCGTCGAGCCCGCCTTGACGGTCCGGCGAATGAAGGCGTGGATGTGCTTCGCCTCGTTCGATGGAATAGCCTGGAGACGGCATCGGCCTGACATCGTGTCGAGATATTTAGCCCCGATTCTCTTGGGCTTCTGCGCTTTCCCGGTCTTTCGATCGCGCACTTCGACGGCGCCGATGACGATGATTTTTCCCGCGTTCGGCCCATTCGATTTCTGGCCGTCACGATATGGCAGCTCGGTCTGGTCGACCTCCACGACGCCCTCAAGCAATTCCCTATCCGGGTCGGGCATCGAGCGGCGAAGCTTCTGCGCGAGCAGCCAGGCCGTCTTGTAAGTGATGGAGAGCTGGGATGAGAGCTGAAGCGCCGATATGCCGTTCGAATGCGTCGCCATGAGATGCGCCGCCCAGAACCAGACGGTCAGCGGAAGCTTTGTCCGATGAAACACAGTCCCCGCTGTGACCGAGGTCTGCCGCCGGCAACCGGCGCAGACCCACACCCAGGCGCGGCTCTTGAGCTCGTGCGCTTGTCCCCCGCCACACTCGGGGCAGATGAACCCCTTCGGCCAGCGCCGCCTGGCGAGAAACGCGGCACATGCCGCCTCGTCGGGAAAGGCCTTCTGAAAGGCCGCAAGGGAACGCGGCTTGCGCATCGCGGGGCTCCACTGGAGCCCCAAGCCTAGCCCGGAAAGGCTAATCGAGTCCTACTACCTGTGGTAGGTGGTTGGGACAACGGGATAAGCCTTATCCGGCGGCCAGTTTAGTCTTATGTCTGGTCCGTCTTCTGCCTTAATTACAATAAATGCCGTCCGTATCATTTACAATCATTTATATACATAGAATCCCTATTTTCGAACATTTGGTTTCACTGACAACTACTTAGCGAAGCCACAGGCGCGCGCAGAGACTGTCTGACCGTCTTTCAGGATGTGCGGCGGATGCCGCTTCTAACTGCGGGCGCGATCCGTATCCAGCCCGGCATTCGTTTGCACGCTGACGGACGATGCGGCCGCGGCAGTGCGCTGCAGGTACTGGCGGAGGAAGGGGAGCGCCAGCGTCGCCAGACAGAGCGATGCCACGAAAGCCAGATGCAGGGACCCGGTGACAGCAATCGATCCCGTCAATGTAGCGGCACCGACTGCGGTGCCGATGTTGCGCGACATCGAGAGGGACCCCGAAGCCAGTCCGGCATCCTTGGGTGCGACGGATATGATGGCCCCAAACGTTGCATAGCTGAGCACGAAGGCAGCCCCGGTACCTTGCAGCGCAATCGCTGCCGCTGCGATCGCAAATGAAGGTTGCGGAAGCGCAAACAATGCAGCACCCGTTAAAGCCGGCGTGATGATCGCCGTCATAACGGCAGCGATCAGACCAAAGCGGCTCAAGTTTGTTCGACGCTGGGCGAGACTTCCCGCATAAGGCATCAGGGCCGCGACCATGACCATGCCCGGCACAAATATCCAACTGGTCAGTGCGGCATTTGCGGCACCTTGCGCTTGCATCACCGCAAGACTGATCACAGCGACGGTGCCGGCGCTCGATGCATTCATCGCGAATACCGCGAGGCAAGCGCGCGCGATGCTACGATTGGCAAGAATGTCAGGTCCCACGAGAAAGGCCGCCACCGATTGATCCCGCCTCTCGCGCCTGTACCAGAACGCCAGTATCGCTACACCGGCGGCAAGTCCCGCCGCGCCGATCGGCTCGCCCCGAAAGCCGGGTCCGAGCGCGGCCACAATCAGGCCGGCGCCCGTAGCCAACATAAGTGCGCTTGCGATCGGCAGTGCCGGGCGACCGGTCGCAACGGTGGGCACCGGCCGCTTTGGTACAGCGACAAGGAATCCCGACAATGCGAGCAAGCCGAGCGGCAGATTGACGAGAAATATCCAGCGCCAGTCAAGGTAGCTCAGCACAAGACCGCCAATGATGGGCCCGAGCAACATAGCGGCAGCCGACAACGCGCCCCAGACCCCAATCGCCAAACCCCGCCGGCTGGCGCCGAGGGCCGTGGCGGCCGCGTTCAACGTCTGCGGCGAAATCAGAGCCGCACCGCATCCCTGGAGAAAGCGCCAAAGGATCAACTGGTACATGGTATCGGCAGTCGCACAGAGCAATGCGCCGGCGACGAGCAGTACCACCCCGCATGAGAACAGACGGCGGACGCCGTATCGGTCGCCCAGCGCCCCGAAAATCAGCGGCAGCGCGGCAAGCGGCAGGACATAGGCGCCGATAATCCAGCCCATATGCTCCGGCTTCATCTGAAAGGCTTCGAGGAGATGCGGTGTCGCGATCGAGATCATGAATCCGTCGATCAAGACAAGTGACACCGCGAAGCCCGACACAACAAGAGCCGGCCAGCCGCCGAGAGCGTCATCAGGATGCTTTTTCATCGCCGTGTTTCTCTGTTGCACTTGGTGCTTCAATTCACCCAACCGGATTCGTCGCGCCCCGAGCTGCCGATAGTTCGAGGATACCCGGAGCCGCCCATGCGCCTTCCGGCCGCAACAAAACCAGCGGATCGCTCGCCTTCATGTCGAGCGCGGCCACACGCGGCGCGAGCTGGCAGCACATCTCGACATATTCATGATCGGACCAGACGAGTGGCGCGGCGCGGCGGTCCATCGGTTCGAACCCAAACTGCCGCCAGAAAGGCACGAGGCGTTTCTGCGCCTGGGCATAGAGACTGCCATACCCTTTCTCTGCGCAGAGCCGGAGCGCTTCCTCGACGATTGTCCTTGCGGTACCGAATCCGCGCATTTGCGGCATGACAGCGAGACGGCCCACATGACCGAACCCGGCAAAGAACCGGAGGCGGATGGTCGCCACCGGCTCGCCGGACATCTCGGCAAGCAGATGCGTACTGCCGGCATAGTCGTTGCCGTCGAACTCTTCTTCATAGGGACATTTTTGCTCGGCCATGAAAACCACCGCACGAATGGCAACGACACGCATGAGATCCTCGGCCGACCGGACGACACGAACCGAAACCGTCGGCTGGTTGGCCTCCGATATCTGTCCGCGCCGGCGGACAGTCTCGCGAGGCGACGGATCCTCAACCGGCGCGAAAGCGTCATACTCACACATGGACATGTGCAGCCTCCCGGCGACCCGGATAGCGAAGCAATACGGGCTCAACGGAGCGTCTGATAACGCAGAGATCGCCAAGTTCGATTTCCGGCGCCCCCGAGACGGAATTGAAGCCGAATTTCTGCATCAGACGGCGCCCGCTCTCGGTTGCCGGCCGCCCATAGAGATCGGTTCGCGCATAAACCGCAGCATCGAACTGGGTGAGAATTTGCGGCAGAGCGCCGGCCACCCTCTTTTCTGCGACGATCGCCCAGATATAGACAGCGTGCGGCGCTTCACCCGTCCGGCACAGAGCGTCCATCGCCGGATTGCGCGTATCGAGCTCCGCGGACACGAGTTTCTCCGTACCCGGCCGATTGAGCATCAGGAATGCAAAAAACCCGGCGAGCGTGTCTTCGCCGGCATAGACGCCCCACAGCGAGTCGGCATTGCGCCGGTGAATGCGACGAAACGTTTCGAGGCTCGCGATGTCGGCGCCGATCTTTTCCGCGCCGAGCGCTCTTATACGAACGACGTCGCTGTCGGTCGGACGCCCGACCCGAAGCGGCACTTCGTCCGCATTAACCATCTTGTCGATTGTCTGTGACATAAAACGCCCCCTACCTACTGTTACTTGCTGTACCCTCATTAGTTGTATGCGGTTGCAGCGACTCAAACCTTGGCTCAAAATCTGCATTTGTCTTGAGCGAATCTGTGAATAGGGATGACAAAGAATCCTCCTAGCAACGAGGCACCGGGTACCAAGTCGATTCCGACGTGGGATCGCGACGAGCTGCGTTTTGTTCTTGAGGCCGCCGCAACGCGGAGCCTGAACAGGGCGGCCACGCATCTCGGTGTGTCGAATGCGACGATCGGTACACGTATCGCGCAGCTTGAAGATCGCCTGGGCTACCGGATATTCGACCGATCGCCGCGCGGCGTGTTCTTGACCAGCCGGGGCGAGGCCATCGTCGCCGCCGCACGCAACGCGTATGTGGCCTTGGAGAAGCTCGAATTCACGGCAGCGAACATTGAAGTCCCGAACGTATCCCATGTCCGCCTTTCGATAACCGACGGCATCGCGACGTTCTGGATCGCGCCGAAGGTCGGCGCGTTCCATGCCGAGCATGCCGAGATCGTGCTCGAATGCAGCATTGGCGAGGAACCTGCCGATCCATTTCTCGCTCAGACGGATCTCAGTATCCGCATGCGCGCGCCCGACACGGAGGAATTTGTCGTTCGTCCGCTCGGGCATCTTCACTTGATCCCCTATGCGTCGAAAGACTACCTGGCGCGTCACGGGACGCCGCGCGACATGCGCGAACTCGCGCAACATCCGGTCGTCGATCACACCAGCTATCGGAACGCTCAGGGTCCCTGGTACACGTGGGACAATGCCGCGCGCTTGAGCGGACCGACCGCCCTGCGCACCAATATCGGCGCGATGACCGTCACGGCGGTCGAGCACGGGGCGGGAATCGGATTGCTGCCTTCCTATGTCAGTCTCATTAGCGATAGGCTGGTGCCGATCGATCTCAACTTCCATATGCGCAGTGACCTCATCCTGTGCTATCTGCGCGATGTCGGCGACGCCGTTGGCAAACGCGCCGTCGCAAACTGGCTGCAGGATGTTTTCGACCCAACCGTCTATCCCTGCTTCCGCGCCGAATTCGTTCATCCCCGAGATTTCGGCCGCGCTGGCGTGCCGGCCCCGCGTCGGCCATAGAACCGGCGCTACGCATTCCCGACAGGTTCACGTCCGCAAAGCGCGCGCTTCGAACGCGCCGGCCTGCATCCGCGGCAGGCCGCTTCGTGATCGAGCGGCTACCCCTGTCGGCTTTTTGATAAAGGTGAATGGCGCCGGTTGAGCGAGAATCGACATGAAAGTTCGGTTCGGCACCCCCGGGGACAGTTTACGTTCGCCGGGCGGTGAGATGCAGGCTCCCCCGCTCATGCCACGTGTACTGATCTTCGACGACGACACGGCGATCCTGGACGTTGTCACGAGGCTGTTGACGGACGCTGGCTATGACGTTGTCAGAGGTCAGCCCGGCCGAGGAGCCCGCAAGCAGGTTGGCCGCAGCAACTACGATATACTTCTCACCGACATCTATATGCCCGATATCGACGGCATCGAGCTCGTTCGCGCCGCGCGGGAAGCGCGGCCCGATGTCCCCATTGTCTGCATGTCAGGCGGAACCTACAAGCTTTCGGCCGAGTTCAGCCTCAGTCTCTCCGGCGCGTTCGACGTCGAACAACTGCCAAAGCCGTTTGGGCGGACAGAATTATTGTTGGCGCTACAGACCGCATTGGGCCGTGGTGGCACTCAACCCGGTGCTTCGAAATCCTGCCACGCATCTCGCTAGGCCGCCGGATGGCAAATTCGCTTCGGACCGGGGTTAGCCAGAATCCTAAAACCCCCTGATGGAACTGCGAGCAAGACATCACCCGAGGGCTCGGCGATCCTTGGGGGCGCTGGCCGGTCGTTTGCGGCAATTCGGCCGGTCGGCATCGCCGCGACAGGCGGTCGATTGTGCGGCGAGGCCAGTTCTCCCGATCGCGCATTGCATCGCCATCGCTCTGCGGGCCGTGGCGGCTAATTGCCGAAAGATTTCCCGACGCCACGACGGCGGCAAGACAGGACCCTGCATAAAAATGTCGAACCCGGACATGCCCATCGCCCCTACGCCGGAAGCCGACGAGGCGGAAACCATAAGCATGTTGCGGACAATCCTGGGCGAATTGCAGGTGATCGAATGCCGGTTCGGCGCCTTATCAGATCGATTGTCGCCCGAGGACTTGAAGATGATGTCCCTCTTTATCGGCATGGCGACATTGCGCACTTCGGCGATCATTGACGACGCGATGACTGAGGCGACGCACCAGCGCCACCGGGACCCTTCCTCACATCTGCATGAGTTCACCGCCTCACAAGCATGAGCAGCCGCGCGGGGCGGGGAATGCAGCGCGCCGGCAGCGGAGACACGGTCGCCGCTATTCGGCTTGCCGAGGTTTCACTTGCGGCGTGTTTTGCGGGTCCGCGACGGCGGGCTCTTTTTTACGCGGCCAAGTCCGGTGTTCTTGGCGATTTTCGACCGCGCCAGCGCATAAGTGGGCGCTGTTAGGGGATAGTCGGCCGGAAGATTCCATTTCTGCCTATACTGGGCGGGCGCCAGTCCGTGTACCGTCCGCAGGTGGCGCTTGAGCATCGTCAACCCGACGCCGCATTCGAGGCAGATTATCTCGTCGTTCGAGATCGACTTGCTCACAGCGACGGCCGGCGCAAGCGTCGTGCCGCCGGCACAGGCGTCCTGCATTGCGGCATAAACCGTTTTCACAAGCGCCGGCACCTCATCGGCACTCAGATCGTTGCGCCCGACAAAGGCCGTGACGACCTGGGCGGCGAGTTGCATCAAAGTTCCCGGATCCGAATGCGACTTCGCAAAGCCAGACTGCATGTTCATGCACAGCACCCCCCGCCGAAGAGGCACGAGCCTCATCGCTGTTTCCCATGCGGCTACACTACGCCGCCGCGATCCCGGCGGCGACAAAAAACACGTATAGGTCGTGCTCGGTTGTATTTTGAGAACGTTTCATGCACAGACGGGCACAGCGCTACCGGCGTATTCGCACCGACCAACCGCGCAACTGATCGATCCTGTCATTTTGGTCTGACTTCGGCTCTTCTTGGTCCGATTTGGTTGTAATTCTGGTAATTTCGGCGAGACCAAAGTCAAAGGCGAGTGATCGGGGTTTCAGGTGATCGCGGGGGTTGCATGCGGGGGAGTGCCGTGACCAGACGGGCGGAGGACAGGGAGAGTCCGGATACGGCCGATCTGCTGGTTCTCACATCGATGATCGTCAGGGCACATGTCCGGAATAATTGGACGAGCCCGGAAGACCTTCCGCCGATGATCCGGGCGGTTCACGGTGCGCTCGCGACGCTTGGGGCACCGTCACTCTGCGCAGACCTGCAACCGGCGGTTCCCATCAAAAAGTCGGTTACGCCTGAGTATCTCATCTGTCTCGAGGACGGGGCGCGGCTCAAGACATTGACCAGATATCTCCAACGTCGCTTCGGACTGACGCCTGAGCAGTACCGCGCGAAGTGGAAACTGCCGGTCAATTACCCGATGACCGCGCCGAATTCGGCGCGGCGATATCGTCAAGCGGCGCGTAACAATCGGGCCGGCAGACAGCGGAAGTCGGATCCGGATTCTCTGCGTCGGCACTTCGAGGGACGGATGACGGAACTTGATGACGCCATGCGCGGAGCGTACGACATCGGTTGATCTGCTGTCGTTCCGTCAGACATATCGTCAGTCTCCCGGTTATATCTATTTCTAGCAAAGCTCAGGGTCGGCAAGACGTAGCGTACAAATTGGGAGCATAGTCGATTGCCGTTGAGGGGTGTTCGACGAACGTGATTCTGTTTCTGAAGCCGGCTATTCGGATACCTGCTTCATTTATCTTCGTCGACAAGCCAGATAAGCACCGGCAGCGGTGATTTTGCGGGTGGGTTTGTTTCCTCAAGTCACGGTTCCGAAGACTGAGCACGACGTAGCATGATCTCTCGCAACGCTGCGTTTCAGCAGTTGGTTGTTGTCTTCAATGCGCCAAAAGCGGACAGATCGAGATTTGAACAATGAGGGCGGTCACCGATCTTCCCGACATTGCCGAGCAGGAAATCGGGGTGGAGGAAGACGACGAAACTAAACAGGACCACGCCGCTTCGCATCCCAAACTTCCATAGCCTCCAACGCTTTCTCGACACGGGCAATGCAAGCTGGATCGCGAACCGGTGGGATCTCATACAAGCCTAGCGTCGACGGTGTGGGAAGAATCGTCCTCACGAATTCTAGATCCAGCGTGATGGCGTAGGGAATATGTCCTGAACCATGACGCGTTCGCACCTCCTCGGGGGATCGCTCGACGATTTCCTCGCGGAATACGGTTCGCCCGGACTGACGCCGCAATTTCCAATACGCTGCATTAGAAGAAAACTGATCCGGCGGCGTATCTGGATATCCAAGCAGGACGGCGTGAGCAGCTTCCCACTGAAGATCATTGAGGAGGCGGATCTGGGCTGGATTGTCGACGCTTACGACATCGCTATCACGGCCTTCGATGGCGTAAGCGCCGGCATCATAGCCGAACAGTGCCAAACGCGGCCCAAGCGGTAGAAACAGCTGCAGACCGATATTTGCATATCCGATAACGCTGATAGGCAGGTTTTCATAGAGCCGGTTGTGGAGGACGACGGGCGTGTCCGAAGCGATAAACAGTGCGTCGCTCTCGTTGCGAATGAGGACAAACGTCAGGTCCGTGAGTAAGCTCGCGCCGATCGTGGCATAGCGTACCACCTCGGCAACAGCGTTCGTCCGCCTAATCTGCACCTTGTCGAGAGCATCGAGAATTCTTCTGTCGTCTTCGAGTTCAGCCTTTCGTCGCAGCATCGCCTTGGCGAGCTTTTCCGAACGCTCATTGTGCTGTTCTGCGGCGCCCATCGTCCGTGAATGCTGGATGCCGAGATAGAAGATCAGCCATTCATGCTCTTCGCTGTCAGGAGTCGGTAACCGATTATGTTCGACGGTATCAGCAAAGATTTGGGCGGCGTGGCCCTCGATCGCACCGAATGCATTCTCCACGCAGGGATTTTTGCCGTAGAAATAGTCGCGGCAGGCTTGGCCGCGGATTGGTGCTTTGGGAATGAACTTCCCGCGATCGATGACATAGACCCCAACGTAATTCTCGTTCGGCCGCGCGAAAAGCCGCATATACATCTGGGGTACGAAATGATGGCGTTTGTGTTTGGGCATCTCCCTATGGGGGCCTATCTGAATCTCATGTGTTCGAGGACGAATGGTAACGGGAACTCGCGCGTCAAAGTTGGAGACCATCGCCGTCGTAAGGCTTCCCGGTACCGGGACACCAATCGACGTGGCCATTTCGTATCCAAAAATGGCTGAAACAGCCCGTCCGTTGCCATATCGAGGGCGCAACGGTTGGCCGCCCGAAACAATCGGTGGAGACATACCATGAAGGTCTGCGGTTTGGGGTCAACGACAGAGAGATTTTCTCTCCACAACCGCACGGGCAACAGAAGCAGGCCCATTTCAGAAAATCGCCCGAACGTACGACTACAAAATCAGATTCCGATATCTCTGCTTTTGCGGGATTGGTTTCAGACACACGTACAATAAAGCGCGGCTTGGCGATAAAGCCGAATGTCGCCAGAAGCGATACGAGCCAAACCTTTAATGCCATGATGAAAGTTGTCATGAAGTTAGCCCACGATGTCGAGGAATGGATCGGTATCGCCAAGTCCCCATGCGTCGCGCACGCCGCAGACCGGGCAGGTATGCCGTGGCCTAGCAGTGGTAGCGCGATCCTCGGAGAACAAAAATCGGCGGCGGATTTCGAAGCCCATGTTGCGTTTCCGGAAACCAACGATACGGTTCAGGAACTCATTCACAGCCATGCATGCGACTTCGGTAGTGAAGGTTACAACCGCGGGGTTGGGATTTCCTTCGCCGCGGACATAGGCCTCGCGCTTGCGCCGCTCGTACTCAGTCGGCTCCTGGCGGCGAAGGTCCTCCTCGCGCGCAACCTCAACGTCGACGGCACCACGGCAAAGCAGGCAAGCCTCCGGCGGCATTACCGTTGTGACCCGCGCCGAGATGTCAGCCATACCGGCTACGGGCGGCTCGGCGACCGCCATAGCGAGGCCCATGTCGAATACCGGGATCAGATAGTAGTAGGCAAGACGGTTGAGGAACACGCGCCCGGCATGATCATCGGTACAACAGAAAATCACGTCACAAGCTTTCAGCGCGTCGCGAACGTCCGGCGCGCTAACCCAACCGCGGAGAGGCAGGACACGCGCGCCGAGTGCCATGCGCGCGACCTCTCGGGCGACGACTTCGGCCTTCGGTCGCATCGCATCAGCATCCATTTGCGTCGCGCCGTGCAAGCGGTTGAGGTTTGTAATTTCAACAATATCGTCGTCCACAATTAGAATCTGGCCCACGCCAGCCCGTGCCAGCAATGGCGCGGTCGCGCTGCCCGTGCCGCCCGCACCGATGACCCCAATGCGAAAATTCTTCAACTGATGAATTAAGGTAGGGCCGAAAGCAAGAATCTGACGAGCGAAGGCGGCTGACGCTGGTGCGGCGTCCGGACGATGAAACTGGATGCGCTCGCCGATGAACATCACCGAGCGAACCGTTGATTGATGTTGGGGATACTGCCACACCCGCGCCAGCACTGTGCCATCGCCGCTAAAAAGCAGGCTTACCAGCTTTGCCGCAGCGCCATTTCGATTACACGCTGTGCGGAGCAATTCTGCCTCGTTGGCATCATCCTGCGCGGAAAATTCTGCCGGCCCCTTGGGGTGGCTGTGCGCGATACCCAGAATTAGTTCCTCACGCTGCGCACGCTGCAAAAGCGCGACGTAGCTCACGGTATCCCAAGTGACGTGCATGCCGTCCGCTGAAACTGATTGGATCGGGATGACCTCGCGGACGAGAAGCTTCGTATGCCTCCGCCGGTCCCACGGATCGTTGGTCATCTGCGCTTCCCGGAACAGGACGTAGGCCGCACCCTCAATGCCGGCGTTCTCGAAAAGCGCCGCACGCAATGCCGCCTCGTGCTCTTCGAGGCCGGTGATGCTGAACGTGGTCATGCGGCCGCCTCCAGCGCGGCATCCAACCGCCGTAGCATTGTCCAGATTCCGTCAATGCCGGGACGCCACTGGTCCTGATGCCGCGACCACCGTTGCCAGCGCTGGCCGCTGAAGTCGAACGGTTGGTCCGCGCAGTTGGGATAGCGGTCACCCTTTACCAGCTTGAGCCACGGCAGTGCGTAGAACATGTCAGGGCGGACGTCCGGGTAACCGTTAGGCAGGACGATCAGAAAATCCGCTTTCTCGACGTTGAAGCGGCCCGACGGTACAGGATAGGCCCGCAGAATAATCGCTTTCTGCGGGCCATCGACTTCTTCGAACGCCACCGCGTGCTCGTCAAGATATTTGCGACAGCGTGACGGTAGGACGCTCACAGCAAGCCCTCCGTAGTGTGCTTCATCACCGTGTAGAAGCGCTCAAGACCCTCGGGGCTGAGTTGCGCCGGATGTCCTGCCGTGATCTCTTCGTCGGGCTTCTTCTGGAACTCCTGCCAGACTGAGAACTTCGCAGGGTCCTGCTGCGCGATTGCCAGCAGCACTTCCCGCGCGATCGTCTTGTCGGGCCACGAGTGCCGCTTGCCGTCGATCTCGAATTTGAAAAGCTGGCTGCTGCGGGCGACGATAAAGCGCTCGGCCCCCGGTGCGCGGAGGTCGGTGGTTTCATCCAGTTCCAGTTCTTCGAGATCGCCGTCCTTCAGCCATTCAAGGACAATGAACTCGGCCGCCGGACGGCCTGCTGCGACTTCAATGATCTGGCGCCCGGTGGGAACTGGATCGGACACCTGATAATCGTGGAACTTGAGATCGGTGCCTGCCACAAGGATGCGAAAGGCGAGTGATTCCGGGGTAAGGGATTGATTCTGCTGCATTTCGGAAACTCCTGATCGTTTTACCGGAACGACTTTACACTATTCATATTTTGCTTGTCAATTAGGCAATATTGCTTTACGTATTTCGGAAGTTGCATGACATGGAGGACTGGCGTGCCGATTGACCCAAAAGACTTGATTGAACTGATCGATGCGGCACTGGCGGCGGACTACACACGTGTGCGTCGAATGGCGACCGGCGCTGCGCGGACGCTGGAAAAGGATGGCGCTGTCGATGCAGCGACGGAGCTTCGCGCGCTCGTTAGGAAGCGCGGGGTACCGCTGCGCGCATCCGGATACATGGAATCGTTACCAGTGGACGCGAAATCTCGACTGCCCTTAGTCGAGGAACAGCCATGGCCAGGAAACCCACTGTTCCTAAACGAAGAAGCGGCGCGCACCTTTCAGGATTTTCTCGGCGATGTAGAGAACATCGACAAGCTCAGCAGCAAGGGGCTCGCCTCGCGCCTTGCACTCATGCTCTCTGGCCCCCCCGGCACCGGCAAGACCTTGCTCGCCGGGCACGTCGCCGCGCGCCTAAACCGACCTTTCTACGTCGTGCGTCTCGATTCTGTCATTTCGTCACTGCTGGGCGATACCGCGAAAAACATCCGCACCGTGTTCGACTATGTCCCTTCGAAAAATGCCGTTCTCTTTCTTGATGAAATGGACGCAGTCGCGAAGTTGCGCGATGACCGACACGAGCTTGGTGAACTCAAACGCGTCGTCAACACCGTAATTCAAGGTTTGGATTCGCTCGACGAACATGCAGTTGTTGTTGGTGCGACCAATCATCCGCAACTGCTTGACTCCGCAATCTGGCGGCGTTTTCCCTACAAGATCGAATTGAAAACTCCCGAGACAGAAGTGCGTGCCGATTTGTGGCGCTACTTCTTGTTCGAAGACAAGGATGACGACGCGCGAGCAGAAGATCTAGCCGTGATCTCGGATGGCCTGTCAGGCGCCGATATCGAGACCGTGGCGCTAACTGCGCGCCGCCATGCCCTGCTGGACAACCGGGAACTTGACCTCGGTACGGTCGCGCTCGCGATCATGAACACGCGCGCTGGCCGCACATCTATGCCGCAAAAAGAACCTCTAGAGTCCGATCAGAAGCGCCAGCTTGCAATTGCGCTCAAGGACAAAGGAGAGCTTACAGTCACCAACATCGCGCGGCTACTCAATGTCACCCGCCAATCCGTCTACCTCTATCTGAAACCGGAGGGCGATACATCCCATGGCTGATGATCGACCGCTGTTAAATCCCGTTCTTCGACTGAAGATGGACGGCAAACCTGAGCCCCAAGCCGGCGGCGGAAAAGGACGCGCAAGCATCGTAGTCGAGCGCCTCGCAGCGCAGCAACGCGTTTTGTCCGCGGCGGCACGCAATTTGTATCGTGACCGGGAGCGACTTCCGACATATGGCGGACGCACCCATTTACTCGTGCGTATGTTCGCAGAAGATTCGCTCGCACCTTCGCACACGCCCGACGATCTGTTCTCGAACGTGACCGGCTGCCAGTTGGTCGCACCATACCGGCACGGATATGTGGTGGAAGCGGAGATCGCGGCACTGCCGCGCTTAACAGCTGCGATTGAGAATCCTGTGAGCTTCGCGGTGCAATCGGACATCTCACGAGTATCGACCCTTGCTGCGTTTTCTACCGATGACCGGTTGCGCCATCACTCCGTCGAGCAACTCTGGAATGCCGCTCCTGCAAACGATGACGGCCGGTTGTTCGTGGTGTGGCTTGCGCCATTTCGCAATCGAGAAGCGCAAGAAGAAGTCTTGCGCGAGGTCGAAACACTGTCCAACCGCATCATGCTTCCGACCTTCACCGCGATCCAACTTACGAGCCTTGGTGCCCCCGCGCCACCGGGTAGCCTGCCTACCACGCAGCGACAATCCAGCATCGCCCGCGCTATGCGTATGTACCGCAATACCGGGATCGGGCGTGCCACGGTGCGCATTCCGAGGATGGAAGCTCTGAACCAACTCGTCGCCTCGGGTGTTTCGCATCGTATCGATCCGGTAAGACCCATCCGGGTCGCAGCACCCGGCGAGGGGACCGAGCCACCGCCGCCATCGGTACCAGCGGATGCACCGATCGTAGGCGTGGTGGATGGCGGACTCCATGCGGCGAGTTATTCCGCAGCGGAAGCGTGGCGCGCGCCGCCGCTCGTTTCAGATGCGCAGGCGGACAGGCGGCACGGCAACGCCATCACCTCCCTCATCGTGCAGGGGCACGCTTGGAATACGAACCGTCCTCTCCCGGCGCTCACCTGTCGGGTCGGCACGGTTCAGGCAGTGCCGCATGAAACCGCAAACCGACGTTTCGATGAGCGCGAACTGATCGAATACCTTGCTGCCGTGGTGCGCGCCCATCCCGAAACACATGTCTGGAATATCTCCGCCAATCAAGAAGGTCCGCAATTTGACCCAGACGAGATCAGCGTTCTTGGTCATGAAATTACCGAACTAGCGCGCGCGGCAAACATCCTTCCGGTGGTATCGGTCGGCAATGTGCGCAGCGGAACGCGCACTCGACTTAGCCCACCGGCCGATAGTGAAGCAGCTATCACCGTCGGGGGCCGTCAAGCGGACGCGCAAGGCCACCCGGCAGGCGCCTGCCCGCGATGCTTAACCGGGCCCGGCCCCGACGGCATGCTGAAGCCTGATGTCGCATGGTTCTCGGAACTTCGTATGATCGGCGGTGCGGTTGGCGCCGCGAGCAGCTATCCAACTGCACTGGTTTCTTCGCTTGCTGCACATACGTTTGCCAACCTCCGTGAGCCAACACCTGACCTTGTGAAGGCGTTGATGATCGACACAGGCGAGCGCAATGAGCATGATGCGGGGCTCGGCTGGGGTACACCCTTTCACGGCACGCTGCCATGGTTATGCGAACAAGGGAGCGTCACGCTGGCTTGGCGGGCAAAGCTTCAACCAGGTGCCAACTATTACTGGAGTGGCATTCCGATCCCTCCGGAATTGGTCCGCAACGGCAAGCTCTATGGCCGCGCAAGTCTCACTGCGATCTTGCGCCCCCTAATTTCGCCTTTCGCCGGCGCGAATTATTTTGCCTCGCGTCTGCAAACCTCGCTCCGGTATCCGACCGGCGCCGATGATTGGGAGCCGCTCGTCGGCAAGATGCTGGAATCGACGCTTAGGGAGCAGGACGCGCGAGAGGAACTCAAGAAGTGGCAGCCGGTGCGGCGTCATACCCGCGATTTCACGCACCGTGATGGCATCGCGTTCAATGGCACCCACCTACAACTCTACGCGCGCGTTTTTACACGGGATCTGTACCAATTCGGCTGGAACCATCACAGCCAGGTGGGCGAGCAGGATGTCGCGTTTGTGCTTACCCTCTGGAGCGGCGACGGCGGCAGTTCAATCTACAATTCAACCGTCAATGGACTTGGCAACTTCGTTGAAAGTGCGGTGATAAACCAGGACATCGAATTGAAGAATGACTAGCCGAGAGCAGCAGTGCGAGCTCGTTGCGCTCGTTAATCTGATATGGACAACTCTTTGGAGAGACAATAGGAACGTCCGCTTCTGGCGCGAACCCGCCATTCGTCCGGCGGGAAACGACAGTCCGCCTTGGGTGAAAACTAAACCCTGAACATTTGGACCGTTGTGTGAAACCAATGACAGCTTCCCGGGTTCCGAAAACAAATCTTTTCGGAACCCTCCGCACCCTGTCAATTGCCCCAGCTTTTCTGCGCATTTCACGGCGGACAATCTGGGGGGTTTTTGGAACCCTTAGGTGCCAACTCCGGTCGTGACATTCGCGTCACTGACCGGCCCCCTGAGTTGTCCAGGTTCGGTGTTAGTTCAAGCCCTGCGGTAGCGCCAGCGTGTGCGCGCCCGGGTAGCGTCCTAATTTGAAAACGTGGACAAGACAGACGAGAGCGCGCCAAACGTTATTGAAATGGCGGTCCAAGTGGCGGCCCTTACATTGAGGGCGCCTGCTTTCCTGATCGTTTCAACAGTGGCGACTATCCAATGTGCCGCGCTCTGAGAGGGGTCAACGGGCTTCATCTGCTCGTATTCTTCCCACATAGGAATAACGTGCACCTTACTTGCTTTGTACCAATATCTCGCGGCAATGACCCCCGACGCAAAGGCTGCCATCGCAAGGGAGACAACGAGGTACCTCATTTTGCCCTCTGCTCCACTACGGCAGCCGCTCGCACCGCGTCCTGAGGCGTGTTGATCGGAGGTACTAGCTCCACGGCAATGACCCGGCGCTTGCCGTCGTCTCGCTCATTGGACCATGCGAAGGCCCGTATAACCTTTGGATGCCCGGCTAGGTCAAGGACATGCACGGTTCCCTCCCGGACGGTTTCGCCTTTGAAGATCTCTGTAACGGAGGCAGACTGGACAAGCGTGACCGGCCCCCTGAGTGGTCCAAGTACAATGCTAGTTCAAGCCCTGCAGTAACGCTAGCGTGCGCGCGACGAGATAGCACAAGCAGACGCTTTTCCGCTTCCAAGGTATTGTGAATACGACTAAGGGGAACTGATTCGGCGCCGCGCAGCTCGGGATGGGCTGTAATCGTGCTGTCCTAACAACGCGTTCCGCACAGCGAGGATGCAATGTCAATCGAGACCGTTGTTGCGCGCGTTCATGCTTCTCTCGACGAAATCGAGAACATGGTATCAGGCGGGATAAATTTTCCGCTGGAAGCATATGTCGACGCGATAAGCCTCAACGCACTGTGTGGCGCACTTAGGGTCGCTCCGAAAGACTGGCGCGCAGACGAGTTGATGCGGATTCTTCTGATTCGCGACGGCCTGTACGACACTCGGAATCGGCTACGCGATGTAGGCGATGATGCCGAGCACTCGCTCGAACGGCTCCTATCGGTCACTGACCGGCTCTATGCAGACCTTGAACGGGCACTTCGCGATCTGGACAAGAACGAGTTGGACGCAGCGCAGGGTAGTCTCGCAGAAATGCGGCGTGGACCGCAGATACCGTCCGCGACCATCGCGGGGACTCTGTCCAACATTGGTCAAGAGGCGAACGCTTTACTCGCGCAGACCAGCGTCACGCACAACCACATCGAAGTGAACCTCCTTAGGATCGAGCGATCACAATTGAATGTTGATGTGAATGTCGTCGTTGAGCTTCTGAAGTCCGCTCAGCTAAAAATCAGACGACTGAGCGCCAATGTTTTCGCAATCAAGCTTCAGCTAGAACAGACTGTCATCTTTCAGGGGATTTATAAGTTCCTCACGAACGGCGCGGATAAAGTCGTCTCGGAATTGAAGGAGCTGGTCACTGAGATTAAGCGGGCATACGCAACGGCGACCGACTTCGTTTCAGATATAGTCAATTTGGCAGAGAAAGGGGGGCGCTTCTCGCGTCTAGTGGCGGACATGCTCGGTCACGCGTTCGGCGATGATACCGGCCCCGCCCCACGACACGTTGATTTTAGAGTCCAGAAATATCAACAAAGCGACGCTATTTTGAGTGGCTTGCATGCCGACGGGGCAAACGTGCTCCTCGGGAATAAGGACGGCTACTTGTGGACCATGGACGTTGATTCCGGAGCAGTGACGGAGCAAGAGAGGCTTGCCAACGCCGGAATAACGAGCATCGCAAAATTCGATTCGCAGTTTGAAAAGTACTTCGCCATCGGCACCGAGGATGGACTAGAGGTTACTTTCGCTGTCGGTCGGGCGCGAACTGGCTTTCAGGCCCCATATCGCGAGCACGTCGCGGCGGTCGCAACTCCTCGGTGGGGGGACGCCATAGTAACGGGGACACGCGACGGCATCGTGCGCCGTTGGTCGTTGGCTGGCGGCTTGTCGCAACACTCCCCGGAATCGACCCGGAAAATCGACCGGAGTATTCAGCGGATGACCGTCCACGGGGAGCGCCTCATTGCTGCATCTGGCGAACATTTGCAGTTCTTAGACGAAGACCTGAATACGGTGCAACGTGTCGGCGTTGACTTCAAAATCAGCGATATGGTGTTCGTGGGTAGAGATGCGATGATCGTCTGTGGCGCGGGGCACATTGCGCATGTGAATTTGCAGGGTGGTATCTATTCACGTTTTCTCATCTCGTCGTCCGAAGTCAAGTACTCCAGTCTTGCCGTTTTGGATGACGGGATTTTCTGCGTAGGCACGGAAGATGGGTTCATTTCTGCAATTGACTTTAGTTCCGGCGAAGAGATTGGACGCGTTGATGTAGGCTTTCCGGTGCGCGGGCTGCTAACTGCAAAGGGCAAGCTCATTGCCTACGGCGGCGATTGGAAACGACGCGGCCGCTCCGCAGCAATCTTGAACTGGCGAGAGGTGATGGACGCCGACGCTGCGCGTGGTCTCGCTTAGCTCGCAGACCCGTTGCATGCCGTGCGCTCCTCGCTAAATGATAAACGGCATCGGCAGCAGCCCATAATGAACTCAGCGCTGTAAGATCGGCGATCTGAGCATGCATCGATCCATTCAAATTTGTTTGCAACCTGTTGCAAAGCGCAAGACTCATTGTTCGCAGCAGGCCCCGAACGCCTTTCGACAAAGCCAATAAAAACCTCCCTAGTGAGGCTTTTTTCTTCAGGCCCGGTGGGGCACCAAAGAGCATGAACGTCCCCTGTCAAGCTTTGCCGGGGTTCTGGGAGCGTGTTTCTACGATGTCGTATAGTTGCCGGCGCGATTGCCGCTGATCGATCCGCACGCGGCCAAACAAAACTCTCCAACTCTCTCGCACTTTCGCGTTGTCGATGATTTCCACTACCGACGCCGAAGGCGAGCGGCTTTCTAAGTTCTCTTCTCTAGAAGTTCTATTCTTATAGGGGGCAATTTTTGACCCTCCGGGGGTCAAATTCTGACCTAAGTATGGGGCAAGATTTGACTTACGTTTGCGTGTTTTGACCACCCATTCTTGTCGCTCTTACTCGGAGCGTGTCAGCAGCAAAGCGTGGTCGCAATGCTTGAAATCCCTCCTGTACAATCTCGCGCGCTCACTTTCTTGCGGAGCCCTATAATGATGCGCCGTGGACTATCTCTCCATCCGATGTTGAAAGTCGCGCACTGGCGAAAGAACATGATGCGATCAAAAGGCAGATGCTCCGAGGCCCAACCAGCTACTACCACCCCCGCATCATCGCGGTCTCCTGCCCGGCTCATAAGTGCAGGCAAAACAACGCACGCGCTTGCCCCCCTGTTGCCGTGTGCGTCGAGATGGTCCCAAATATGCGCCGCATAGTTTCGGCTGTTCGATGCACATTTCAGACCATGAGCGTGTCCGAACGCGTTGAGTTCGGCGGAGCGGTATCCTGACCTTACGCGGATCGTGCCGAAGTGTTTTTGAAGCGGCTCCAAAATCTCAACGCAAAGCCGAGTGCCGTTTTCAACCGCGAGGTTGAGATCGTCCGGCTTGTTGATCATGCCGTGGGATTGAGCAATTTCGCTGTGCAGAAAGTCTCGCAGAAAGAACGAAGGCGAAAGCCTAATTCGACCGATACGTTCCAGTTCACGAAAGAGCTTCAGAGACGTTGATGTAACCGCCTTAGAACCCTTCTCTCTCGTCAGCATCCATCCTTCCCGCAGTCGTTGAGCTGCCGCTGGGCATGCACCCAGACTGCCACTGCGGCATTTATTTCGGCGTCGGTCATAGGAATGGACTTGGCGGCTTTTTTCTCGTCATCCCATATCCAAACGTTGCAAGCGGTTCGTGCGCCACAGGCCGAAATGCCCCCAGCGCGCCAGTCTGCGGCAGTTGAGCCTGGTTCGCAGGCCAAGAACTTGACGGCTCCAGCGTCTCCTATCGCCGAACATCGTGATGGCTGACCGTTCTCGGCAGCATCCGCACGCGCTTGTTCTGATCTGCTTATCGAGGTGGCAACCAAACTCATTGAAGCCGGGAACAACAAGTACAGAAACCACCCGAATGAGATAGCCACGAGTGCCCCCATGCCAAGGATCGGCAGCAGTCCGATTTTTGCGGCGGCATCATTCACGCTGCGTGGTTGCAATCCGCTGGACGGTTGGTCATTGGCCGCCAGACTAACCGTCGCATCGTGAGTATCGTTGGCAAGGACGCTTGTCAGGTCACCGCCGCAGAACCTGCAAACTCTGGCGTCGCGCCTGACAATCTCAGCGCAATGTGGGCATTTTTGTCCGCCCTGTCTGATCGCGCGGGCATCTATCTGGTCCTGATTTTTCGAAAGCAGGATCGAATGCGGGAAGGCGACGATCCAAAGCAGCGCTCCGTAGAGCCACCACACACCAAAGCTGCGCCCTTTTTCTCGGGCAATCACAGCCGGGATCAAACCTAAGACAATTGGCAACAGCAGGTAGATCACGGCCTGCCTCTCCTTAACAAGCTAGCCCCATACCGGACTACAATACGGTTTTCTTTAATATAACACAGTACACTCCGTTCCCGAAAGATTTTCTCGGAACGAAACTCCGAGAATGGACACTAAACACGCAGTCGGCTCTAAGATTAGAATGCTCCGTAAACGGCGGATGCTTACGCAACCCGAATTGGCGGAAGCCATTGACCGGAGCGTCGATGCACTCTCAAACCTTGAGCGTGGCATTAGCTTGCCGAACTTCGAGACTTTGGAGCGGCTAAGTGCTGCGCTCGGCGTGCCGGTCAGAGACTTCTTTCCAGCCAGCCCGGAAGAGGAACGCGACCCGAAGCGCGCAGCTCTGTTTGCACAGCTGAACGACTTGGCCCGCTCACTTCCGAACTCAGAGCTT
This sequence comes from Parvibaculum sp., assembly GCA_019635975.1. Taxonomy (GTDB): domain Bacteria; phylum Pseudomonadota; class Alphaproteobacteria; order Parvibaculales; family Parvibaculaceae; genus Parvibaculum. Next base: position 31,574 of record JAHBYM010000009.1, read on the forward strand.
GAATTGGCTGTGGCACAAATTGAGGTGTTGGCGAAGCGGCGACCGCAGACCACTCAGAAAGGCGCTAAATCTCCGGCGGCACGAAAACGCAGCGCTGATTGATACGTCCAGGCCTCAAAGACCGCTCTCGCACAGCCCCTCTTAGAGATCACCATTTGCGCTTCACAATTGGTACACAGAACTGGTACACATCAGGCTGGTTTTTGGTCGAAAAAGCGCAGAAAATAAGCCCTTTCGGGTTGCCTTGGGCTGGTCCAGTACCGTCCACCATCCTACGCCCTGCGGGCTTCGGATGGCGGGCCATCCCCCCGCCGACCGACCTTCGGTCGGAATATCTCCCAATTTCCATTAGAGGATCAGACCGCCATCGACCGGCAGGGTCTGGCCGACGACATAGGCCGATAGCGGCGAGGCGAGGAAGAGCGCGACGCCGGCCATGTCGGCGGGCGTACCGAGGCGGCCGAGCGGGATGTTCTGCAGGCTGGCGGCGAGGCGCTCGGGGTTTTCGGTCGTGACCTTCGTCAGCTTGGTGTCGACGAGGCCGGGCGCGATGCCGTTGACGCGGATGCCCTCGCCCGCCCAGGCCTCGGCCAGCGTGCGCGTCAATCCGACGGCGCCGGTTTTCGAGGCGTTGTAGGCCGGGTTGCCGCGCGTCGAATGATAGGCGGCGGTCGAACTGATGGTGATGAGCGAGCCTTTGGAGGCCGCCAGCATGTCGCGGAATTTCAGCGCGCAGGCCATCAGGCTGTTGAGATTGACGTCCATCACCTTGGCGAAACCGTCCATGCGGAACTCGCCCTTGCGGTAGATGACCGTGCCTTGCGCCAGCACCAGCACATCGAGCGTGGCGAAGGGCGGCTTGTGGGCCTCGATGGCGGCGAAGTCCGAGACGTCCATTTGCGTGTATTGAAGGCCCGTCATGTCGGAGCCCTCATCCGCCTTGTAGTCGGCCACAGAGGCGCGCGTCCCCCAGACGTGAACCGCCGCGCCGTGTGCCCGGAAAGCCTGCGCGATGCCATTGCCGATGCCGCTTGAACCGCCGACCACCAGAACCGTCCTGCCGGTGAAATCCAGTGCCTCTTTCATTCGCTCCTCCCCGCGGCCGGGTCTCGCGCCCGTGCCCGTTCTGCTTGCTGAATGCCTCGATACCCCTGTCTCTACGATTTTGCAGGCCAGAGAGGCAATGGCCGGCGTCGGCGCGCCAGCGCCTGCCGGGGCCGACGCTGCGGCATCTCCGCCCAGGTCTGTTAATTTTTGTTAATTCGCAACGGGATTCACACGAATTAGCGTTAATTGGTCATGAGGGAGTGCGACCCTAAACTGGCATTTGAGGCCCGGCTGCCGCGGCGGCGCCGGAACGTCCGACGGGCGGAAGGACGATGAAGGAAAAAGAACTCAGGCTCGCGCTGGTTTGCTACGGCGGCGTTTCGCTCGCCGTGTATATGCATGGCGTGACCAAGGAAATCCTGAAACTCGTGCGTGCGTCGCGCGTCTATCATCAGGATCTCGCCCGCTCGCATCGACCCTCGGCTTCATACAGCGACGTCGACCATGGCGATGCGCGCGAGACCGATACCGAAAAGCTTTATTTCGAACTCATTCAGGCGATCGGCGAAACCGTCGAGCTGCGGATATTCATCGACACGATCGCCGGCGCATCGGCCGGCGGCATCAACGGTGTGCTGCTGGCACGCGCGCTCGCCCACGACCTGCCGATGGACGCACATCGCAAGATGTGGCTTGAGCAGGCCGATATCGTTGCGCTGATGGACGAGGCGCATCTCGCGAAGCGCTGGGACAAGCTGTTCATGAAGCCGCTCTTCTGGGGCTTCACCGACAAATGGCTGGCGCGCTTCGCGCCCGATGTCGAGATGCGCCAGAAATTGCAGCTGTTCACGCGGTCGCGCTGGTTCCAGCCGCCCTTCTCCGGCGAGATCATGAGCGGGATGCTGCTCGACGCCTGCATGGCGATGGAAGACGACGTGGCGCCGACAAGCTCGCTGCTGCCGGGCGGGCACCGGCTCGACCTGATGGTGTCGGTGACGGATTTTCACGGTTACAGCCAGAACATTCCGCTGCACGACCCCGTGTCGATCCGCGAACGCGAACACCGGCACATTCTGAAGTTCAGCTATTTCCGTCATCCAAGCGGGTTGGTCGAAAGCGACTTCGACCGTGACCACATTCCGGGGCTTGCTTTCGCCGCGCGCGCAACATCGTCGTTTCCGGGCGCTTTTCCGCCGGCGCGGATCGGCGAAATCGACAAGGCGCTGGCGGCGCGCGAGATGGAATGGCCGACCCGCGATGCTTTCCTGCACGGAAACTTCAAGCCGCTGATCGCGGCCGGCTCCGACCCCGTGAAAGCCTCGTTCATCGACGGCAGCGTGCTCAACAACAAACCCTTCGCCGAAGCCATTGCCTCGATCCGCGGGCGGCCGGCCTACCGCGAAGTTGACCGCCGGGTCGTCTATATCGATCCCGACCCGAAAGGCGGGCATGTGGAAGCCGGCGGCGCAGCGCCCGGATTCTTCCAGACCATTCGCGGCGCGTTGTCGGACATTCCGCGCAATCAGCCGGTGCGCGACGAACTCGAATCCCTGCACGATTTCTCCGAGCGCGTGCGCCGCTACCGGCAGATCGTTTCGGCGACGCGGCCGCACGTGACCGAGTGTGTGCGGCAACTCTTCAACGGCGATGCCGAGACCCCGCCGACGCCCGCGCTTCTCGCCAAGCTGCGTAACAGGGCCAACGCGCAGTCGGCGCTGGAAGCCGGCTATGCCTACGACGCTTACATCCAGCTCAAGGTCAGCTCGGTTCTCGATCAGATCACGGAAGTCGTCGCCAATCTTTCGGAGGCGGTGCATCACCCGAGCGACCGGCTGGCGCTGTCGCGCGCCGTCGAAGCCTGGGCGAAGCGGCAGAGCATATTTCCGGTGCTTTGGGCCCATCATGCGGGCGAAGGCGTGGAGCCCAGCAAGGAAGATGCGTGGGTGCGGTTCCTGCGCGAATTCGACATCAATTTCCGTGTGCGGCGCCTGCGCTTCGTCATTCGCCGCCTCAATGAACTTTATGAGCACAATGGCGAGGCTGACGCCGCCGAATGCGATGCGGACGCGCTCGACGATTTCAAGGCGAGCCTCTATATGAGCCTCGAGCGCCTGCAATCGGAATCCGCGAAGCGCCTCAGAACGCCGGAAGTGCGCGCGATCTGCAAGGCGATCTATGAGGGCGGTATCGCAGAGACCAAAGAAATCGATCACTTTGCCAGCTTTGTCGCCTCGAAACTCGACCTTGTGGGCCTCGACCGCGAAACCGACGAAACTTTTGCGGAGATGGCGACGACCTGTCTGCCGCCCGCGGCGCGCACCGAGCTGGTGCAGGCCTATGTCGGCTTTCCCTTCTTCGACGTGCTGACGCTTTCGCTCAACAAATGGCAGGATCTCGACGATGTCGACACGGTGCAGGTTGACCGCATCAGCCCCGAGGATGCCAGGGCGCTGCGCGAAGGCGGCGCGCCGGCGACGCTGATGGGGCGCGATCTCGGCTACTTCGCCGCGTTCTTCAGCCGGCGGGCGCGCGAGAACGACTATCTGTGGGGAAGACTGCATGCCGCCGACCGGCTGGTCGACATCGTGGCAAGCGCCGCGCCTGCGGCCATCCATGCCTCCGACCTCGATCTCGACCAGTTGAAGGCGCGGCTTTTCCGGTCGATCCTGAAAGCGGAATTGCCGTTTCTCGAAAACATCCCCGATCTCTTCGACGATCTCGGACGCGAAATCGCCATCCGCTTCGGCGAGGAAAGCGCAACGGAAAAGGCGCCTGCCGTGGACGTGCAGGCGCCCGAAGACGATGACGAGGATCGCGACCAGCCGGTGCCGCGGCGCGCGTGACGCTCAGCTCTTGCCGATCGCAATGCGCCGTCCCGCCGGGGCGGCATTCGGGTTCTTCGGCATCGTTACCTTCAGCACACCCTTATCGAATTTAGCGTCGATCTTCGCTTCATCGACCGAGGACGGCAACGTGAAGGAACGCTCGAAGCTGCCGTAGTGGCGTTCGACCACACGGGCATTTTCCTCGCCGGATTCCTTTTCGTAGCGTTTTTCGCCTTTCAGCGTCAGAACGCCATCGTGGACGTTGAGTTCCACATCCTTTTCATCGAGGCCGGGCAACTCGGCCGTCAGCGTATAGGCCGTCTCGCTCTCGTGCAGGTCGATGCTGGGGGTAACGTAGCCATTGCCGAAACGTCCGAGCGATGGCGCGTCGAAGAGTCCGAAGCCAGGACCGAAAGCCCGGTTCATCAGGCTGTTCATTTCCTCGCGAAAGCTCGCAAAGGGGTCTCGGGAGAACAGAGAACCGTGTTCTCCGCTGCCGGTTTTGGTGACTTGATTGGGCATTTTTTCCTCCTTGCCGCCGATCAAGAAAATACGGATGCAAAGAGCGGGCATTGATCCCGCCCGCGATGAATCTAGGCGCGTTTCAACGAGGTGCAAGTGCGCCGCAAGGCCGCAGGTCGTCGCGATCCGGGGCGATTTCATCGCCGTCTATCCAGGCCTCGATATCGCGCCATACCGTCTCGCGCTGCAGGTCGCGCAGCAGCATGTGCCAGCCTTCCGGATAGCAAAGCGCGGTGACCGGGCCCACGCCGCCGCGCATGGCCGCGAGAACGGCCGCTGTGGGCCGCGCCGGGATCAACTGGTCGTTCGCGCCGTAGAGCAGCAGCACCGGCACGCCGACGCGGCCGGCGGCCTCATAGGCGCGGTCCATGAGGCCTACCAAACCGTAGAGGGCGTCGATCCGCGTTTCCTTGATGACCAGCGGATCGCGGCCGAGGGCGCGCAGCATCTCGATATTGTCCGACGGCCAGATGTCGAGGCCCTGCCCGGTGAGGCGGCGGCCGGGGACGGTATGCGCGGCGATGCGCAGCGTCGTCGCGTAGAGGCCGTTCATCGCCGTCCAGCCCCAGACCGCGGGCGCCGCGAGGATCAGGCCGTCGACGGCGGGCGGATGCGGCAATATCATGGCGCGCATGGCGACGGCACCGCCCATGCTGGTGCCAAGCAGGTAGACCGGCAGGCCCGGATGGCGCGCACGCAGCAGCCCGACTATCGCGGCGAGGTCTTCGGCCATGCGGGTGTCGCCCGCCCAAAGCCCGCGGCCCGGCGCACGGCCGAAGCCGCGCTGGTCATAGGCATAGAGTGCAAGCCCCTGCGCGGCGAACCAGGGACCGGGGCCCGGCTCGGCGAAGGCATTGCCGTAGTCGTTGAAGCCGTGCAGGCCGACGACGATGGCGCGCGGGCTTTCCGGCACGAAAGCAAACACGGGGAGGCGCGCGCCGTCGGCCATGATGGCGGCAGTGACGGCCGAGCCATGTTCGAGGCGCGGCGCGAAGACAGAGTCGCCCACCGTCATCTGGCGCGGGGCGCAGGCGGCGGAAATCAAGCCGGCGGCGAGGACCGCCGCGAGGAGAACATATCGCTTCATGTCGAGATTGTGACACCGGACGGCGCCACACGCCATGTCAGGCCATTGGCATCGCGATAAGCAGGATCGCCGTGCCATGCGTCAGCGCCGCAGCCCAGATGCCGTAACGCATGCGGACGAGGCCGCAGGCGATGCCCTCGATCGCGGTAAAGGCGAGGATCGGCCAACCACTGTTCGTGACCGTGATTGCCAGATATGAGTGACAGGCGGCGAAAATGAGACCGCTCAGCAGTGCGGCACGAACGGGCGTAACATATGCCTCGAGACGGCCCTGCAGGTAGCCGCGGAAAAGGACTTCCTCGAGCAGATTTCCGCCGTAGACGAGGATGACGAGCGCAAGGATGAATCCGGGCGCGAAATCCCAAAGCAGGGGTGAAAGGCCAGAGATAGAGGCAGCGCCGAGGCCGATCGCAGCGCCGGCACCGAGGCCGACGGCGGCGCCTCCGGCGAGCGTGCCCTTTCGCCAGACGAGGAGAGGACGCATGTCGCGTTCGACAGAGACGATAAAGACAACGCCGAGGACCGAGCTTATGCCGAGCGTCGCGAGCAAGGCCGGGTTATTGAAGAATGAAATCCGGAGGTCGTCGAAGTTCCACAGGCCGGTTGGCGTCATCGCGTCCCGGACCAGAATGAAGATCGCGATATAGAGCGCAATGCGAACGCCGACAGCGGCGCGCGGCAGAAGCACCAGGCAGAGCGCAAAGGCAAGCAGGCCGGGCGCCATGCGCAGGTTGTAGGTTGCGAGCAAATCCACGCCCTCGGCCATCGTTCGTTTCCCCATGTTTCACTATCGTTGACAGACCGAAAGTCCTGCCACCAAGATCAACCAGAGAATAGGAAGCGAAGACAGTTCGCTCTACTCGCGTTTGGCGGAGGAAGAACGTGGCGGCCGGGTCAGCAAAAAAGCGCGTCAGAAAGCCGGTGCAGCGGCGTTCCGAAGCGACCGTCGACACGATACTCGAGGCGGCGGCTCAGATTTTCCGGACGTATGGCGCGAAGGGCGCGACAACCAACCGGATCGCGGAGCGCGCGGGTGTTTCCATCGGTTCGATCTATCAGTATTTCCCGAACAAGGAAGCGCTGCTCGTCGCGCTGATGGAACGGCATATCGGAAGCTCAATCGATCTGCTCGGCGAAGTGCTGCAGGCGAGCGAAGGCGCGGCGCCGAAAGAGCGCGTGCGGGCCGCCGTCGCTTGCGTGCTCGATATCCATATGGAGGACCCGGAACTGCATCGGGTGATCTTCGAGGAGGCGCCGCGCCCGCCGCATGTGAACCGGAAGCTCGAAGACGGCGAGAAGCTGATGCGCGCGGCATTGGAGGACTTGCTAGGCAGCTTCCCGCGCGCCACCTGCGCCGATCCGAAGCGCAGCGCCTATATGACGCTGGTACTGGTCGAGAGCATGGTGCATCGCTATGTGACGGCGCGCGACCGGCCGATGGAGCCCGCCGCCTTCGCCGATCACCTGACGGAACTGGCGATGCGCGAGATGGCTCTCAGCTCACCGCCCGGAGCAGGTTGCGCGCAATGATGACCTGCTGCACCTGGCTGGTGCCTTCGTAGATGCGGAAGATGCGGACGTCGCGATAGAAGCGCTCGATGCCGTAGTCGGCGACATAACCCGCGCCGCCATGCACTTGCACCGCGCGGTCGGCGATGCGGCCGACGGCTTCGGAGCAGAACAGCTTGCAGCAGGAGCTTTCGGTCGCCACGTCCTCGCCCGCGTCGCGGCGGCGGGCGGCGTCGATGACCATGCAACGCCCGGCATAGGCTTCCATTTTCGAATCCGCGAGCATGGCCTGCACAAGCTGGAGATTGCCGATGGGCGCACCGAACTGCTTGCGCTCGGCGGCGTATTTCACACTGTCCTCGACGAGCCGGTCGGCGACGCCGATGCAGACGGCTGAAATGTGCAAACGTCCGCGCTCCAGCACCTGCATGGCGGTGACGAAGCCCTTGCCCTCCTCCGCCCCGAGCAGGCAGTCGGCCGGAATGCGCGCGTCCTCGAAAACCACGTCGCAGATATGCGCGCCCTGCTGGCCCATCTTCTTTTCGGGTTTGCCGATATGGATGCCTGGAATGTCGCGCGGCACGACAAAGGCCGAAACGCCCCTGGCGCCCGGCGTCTTCGGATCGGTGCGCGCCATCAACGTGAAGGCATGCGCCTTGTTGGCGTTGGTGATGTAGCGCTTGGTGCCGTTGACGATGTAGTGATCGCCGTCGCGAATGGCGGTCGCCTTCAACGAGGCGGCATCGGAGCCGGCATCGGGCTCGGTCAAGGCGAAGCTGACGATGACCTCGCCGCTGGCGATTTTCGGCAGCCAGTATTCCTTCTGGTCCTGGCGGCCATGCATCACGATGCCCTGGCTGCCGATGCCGACATTGGTGCCGATGACCGAGCGGAAGGCCGGCGAGGTGCGGCCGAGCTCGAACATCAGCAGGCATTCCTCCTCCATGGTGAGGCCGAGGCCGCCATACTCCACAGGAACGGAGATACCGAATAGGCCCAGGTCGCGCATTTCCTGCACTATTTCTTCGGGCACCCGGTCGGTCTCCGACACCTTGTCCTCGATAGGGCGCAGGCGTTCGTCGACAAAGCGGCGGACGGAGGAAATGAGCTGTTCACGTGTTTCGGCGTCGAGGGCCATGGGATTCCCGCTGGTCAGTGACAAGGCTGCGGGAATTTAGGCCATTCAAGGCGGCGCGGTCAAAAGCCGTGGCGGACCCGAAGGTCGTGGATCAGACTGAGGCGACGGGCCGCGCGATCGAGGCGCCCAGAATTCGGTCCGCCCGCTCACCGCCGATCGAAAGCGGCAGATAGACGCCTTCGAATGTGACATCGCCTCGACCCGGATAATTCATGCGGCCGCGGGCGGCATAAGGCCGGCGCGCTTCGGCGACAAATTTGTAGAAGTCGAAAAGCAGCGAACCGAAGCCGGACTTGTGTTCGTTGACGTCAAGCACACAGCGGCCGCGGAAATTGGCACCGTGCGCCGCGACGATATCTTCGCCGAGAAGGCGATAAGTCAGATCGAACGGCTCCCAGTTGACCTGCAGCATCAGCAGATTGGGCATGAAGCGGGCGAACTTGATCGGGTCCATGTCGTCGGGACGCGGCATGTCGCGCGAACCGCGGACGCTTTTCCAATACTCGAGCATGTGAATGCAGAGCGGCTCCTTCAACTCCTTCAGGCGAAGGAACTCGACCGACTCCGCACCGATCCCGTCGATGACGTCTTTGTAATCCGCAATCTGCGCCATTGGTCTCGCGCCCCACCTGCCCGCGACTCTCGCCGTTCGACTCACAGCATGGGCCCAAGCTGCTAACGGATTATGAATCTCCCCTGAAATCCTGTGGAAAAGCGCGGAGTTTGGAAAAGACGCCGTTCCTGATAGAAACGCGCATCCGAAATTCGCAACCTGCGGACCTGTTCATGAATATCGAGGCGCCGGGCCGGCTGTCCGGCTATGAAACATGGGATGGCCATGACCCTTTCGAGGACCATGCCGGACCGTTCTATTTCCGCCAGCATCCGGACGGGCGCGTCACCAGCGCCTTCGAGGCCAAACCGCATCATTGCAATGGCGGCGGCTTCCTGCATGGCGGGCTGCTGCTGACTTTTGCCGATTTTTCGTTGTTCGCGATCGGCCGGTCGGTTCTCCAGGGGCCGTCGGTCACGCTGTCGCTGAACGGCGAATTCACGGCGGCGGCAGGCGCCGGCGAATTCATCGAAGCGCGCGGCGACATCGTGCGCAATACGGGAAGCATGGTCTTTCTGCGCGGGCAAGTGTTCACGGGACGTGACGCGGATGAACGCATCCTGCTCAACTTTTCAGGCATCGTGAAGCGCGTGAAAAAGAGACCGCTTTCGGCCTGACGTCCGGTCAGAGCACGCGCGGCATCGCATGCGGCAGCGATGTCGTGGTCCAACGCTCCGCCGCCCCGGTGTTGGAATAGTAGACGGTGGCGGCGATAATGCGGTCGACATGTTCGCCGTCGCTCGACAATGGCAGGTAAATCGCTTCGTAGTTGTTGTAGCTCCTGTCGACCAGGTCCTGCGTTCCGCCCGCGCCGACCGCGCGACGCGCCGTTGCTATCCATTTGAAGAATTCATGCAGCAACGTACCAAGACCCGGAAGTTCCTCGTTGAGCGACAACAAGGAGCGTCCTTTCGGATTGAAACCGAAATTGGCGATCACGTCCTCGCCGACCAGGCGGAATGTCAGGTCGAACGGATCGCGGTCGACCTGAACGATGAAGATTTTCGGCGCATATCGCGCGAAGTCCACGAGATTCAGGTCGGCAAGGGCCGGCATCGGCCGGTCTCCCTTTTTCAGGGTCCAGTAGTCGAGCATGAACTTCGTCATCGGATCCGCCAATTCGGACAGGCGGATGAATCGCGTCGTCGTCGCCCTGGCGGCTTCGATCATCTCCTCCCTGGTCGTCATTGGCATTCCTTTGATTTGCGGCGACGCGCGCAACATCGTCCACCTCTGTCGATGATGGATCGCGGCGGTTAACGCGGTTTTAACGCGCGGCAAGGCGCATCGCGGCGAATCGCCCCGTTTCGATTTGGAAAGGTCACACGCCCTGCTACAAACGCGCATTGCGGCAAGCACACGGCCTAGCCCTGGCGCAGACGGCGCCACTGGAACAAGGAAAGATTTCCCATGGTGACATTGAGCGTCCTCGACCAGTCGCCAATCCGTCAGGGTGGCAGCGCGGCCGAGGCCATCGCCAATACGATCGAGTTGGCACGTGCCGCCGAGCGCTTCGGCTATCGTCGCTACTGGCTGGCCGAGCATCACAACACATCGTCCTTCGCGGGCTCGGCGCCGGAAGTGCTGATCGGCGCGGTTGCGGGCGCGACATCGCGCATACGCGTCGGTTCGGGCGGCGTGATGTTGCCGCATTACAGCCCATTGAAAGTTGCCGAGTGTTTCCGTTTGCTCGAAACGCTCTATCCCGGACGGATCGATCTCGGCCTCGGCCGCGCACCGGGCGGCGACCTGCGCACGACGCGGGC
>JAHBYM010000090.1 GCA_019635975.1 Parvibaculum sp.
AAATGTAAGCGAGGGGCTTTCCGGGCCTCAATTCAGGCTGCGGCGAGGCGTCGCGGTCTCCTCGCCGGGATCCGGCGCCGCGCCCGACTGATGATGGACGAGCAGCCAGCCCTCGCCGCTGCGAACGAAAATGTTGGTCGCCAGCAGGTAGTCCGGGCCGATGCGCTCGTAGCAAATGATGACGCCGGTGTCGCCGTGAAGATTGGCGCGTGCGTGCAGGCATTCGATGTTGGGACTTGCCGGACCGGTCAGGATCGCATGCCAGCTTTGCAGCACTGCATCGCGCCCTTCGACGGGCGGCCAGCCCGGATGAAGGCAGGTCACCTGCTCGACATCGGCCCAGAGCGCGGCCATCAACGTCACGTCGCGTCCGGCAAAGGCGCGGTAAAAGGTTTCGTTGGCGAAAAGCAGGGCGGCGCGGTCGCGTTCGGTTGACATGGATTTGCCGGAGCTTGGGGGCCGGAGCCCAGTCTAGCAGGCTTTCAGAGCCCGGCGAGTATCGCGACACCGTTTCCGTGGCCGGCCAGAAGGATCGCATAGGCCGCTGTCAGCCCGACAAGGTTCGACGCGAAGACCGCGACCAGCCACAGGCCGAGCGGCGAGGCCAGGCGGAATTGCGGGTTGCGCCAGACGAGCCAGGCGAGCAGCGGCGTCCAGAACAGCGCAAGGCTGAGCGCCACCATGCCGCTGCCGAGCGCCACGGTGACCAGCGCCAGGTTGGCCAGCCATACCGCCAGCACGGCGCGGGCTGCGAAATGGCGGAAGAAAAAGAAGACCGCCAGAGAGTTGACGAAGATCAGCCAGCCGAGAAATGCGGGCGGCAGGGCGGGGTCGGCGATCAGGTGCTGCGTCCACTCCATGCCGACGCTCCCCGGGACCAGAATGACCACATGATATAATTTGGTCATTCTGGTCATTTTAGGGGCGGGCGGCAAGTCACATTCTCTTCAGTTGCAGAAGACACAGTATATCTGTGCGCTCCCAGCCATACTCATTGGTGCCCGCCTTAACGAAGTGGTGATCGACCTTTCTGCACATCTTGATCTTGGCGTCGATATTCAGAATCCAGCGGCGCACAGCGATATGATTTGCGGTTTCTCATTTTTCACACCGACCCCAGGGGCAACCTACTTCGCGCATGTTTTACCCTGCTGCGCTCGCGCATGGCTGTACGCCTCGGAACTGCAACTTTGCTGCCGACTACATCACTGAATTCGAGAATGCATAAAATATTGATTGATACGTCTGCGGATGTTAGTTCCATAAATCTAGATACGCAGAATGTTGCAACTCGCGTGGCACTTTCCGATTGGTCAGGGGGCGTACATGTACAGGTTCATTTATCTGTTTGTGTTGTTATCTGCTGTGGGAGCTACATCGGCTGTCGCCCAACAGAACAGACTAACGAACGTTGAATCACAGTACATTCGGGCTCTTAGAGAAGAAGACTTCCAGAAAGCCGCCTTCTATGTTGATGAAGGTTTGGTTGACCCGCTAAATTTATCGACCGGGCTTTCCCTTGCAGCGTATTTTTATCCTGACCCTGAGTGCCGTGGGCCGAGTGGGGGGGGCTACTGCACGCCCGTCGGCCCAATAGCCGAGCATCTTGTTTCCCTGGGCATCGATCTGAATATGCCGCTGTATGACGGCCTACGACCGATTTCTTTCGTATGCTGGGGCGGCAGTGTCGCTTTTAATAACACCAAGATATTGATAGCGCAGAAGGTTGAAGTTGCATTTTTTGATGACCGAGGTATGTCGCCTCTTCACTATTGTGCAGCCCAACCGGCCCCTTCCAAACTACCTATTAGCCATAGGCTTGATACGGAAGCTTGGGATCGGCACAAATTTGTTATGGAAGCGCTGATTTCAGCCGGCGCCGATATAAACACCATCTATGCGGGGCAACGACCCCTTAGCGTTTCCGGTGTCGGTCTCGAATTCGCGCCTGGCGCGACCCCGCTAATCATGTCCGTAGCTACGTGGGATCAAGGGCATCCAAGGTTCGAACGCATAGAGTTTCTGCTGACCAAAGGCGCGAATCCGATTCTTGCGGATGCGAACGGGAATACGGCAGTGAACTATCTCGAATATATAGATAGCGAGGCAGGCCAAGAGAACACATTGGTGGTGCTTAAAATGCTGGCGGAAAAGGGAGCGGATGTGATGCGTCCCAATAATCGCGGCAAGTCGCTATACGATATTGCGGTCGAAAAGGGAGACATAGATTTTGCTCTAAAGATTAAATCTATTGTGCAGGCGCGCTGATCTTCCTCGTCCTCAGCCGAAGCGGCGCTTCAGCCAGCCGGTCATCAGCGCGTTCAACTCGGCGGGCTTTTCCGACTGGGTCCAGTGCCCGCAATCGGCAATGACGTGCTTTTCGAGGTCGGGGATGTGGTTTTCCATACCGGCGGTCAGTTCCGGGCGGAGCACGATGTCGTCGGCGGCCGAGATCATCAGGCAGGGGACGTCGATCTTTTCGGTCTGGCCTTCGGTCAGTTGCCAGTTGCGCGTGAAGTTGCGGTACCAGTTGATGCCGCCCTCGAAGCCCGATTTCTCGAAGGCCCTGGTGTAGTAGTCGAGTTCCTCCTTCGTCAGCAGCTGGCTGCCGAGCCATGTGCTTTCGTCGGTGTCGAAGCTTTTCAGGAAAGACAGGTTTTTCTGGTCGGCGGGCAGGGCATCGAAATCGGCGAGCTTCATCGCGCTCTTGCGGTACCAGAAGCGCATCGAGCGCGCGACATCGGCATCGAAAATTTTTTCCGCGACGCCGAATTTCTGGAAATAGACGATGTACATGTCCTCGCCGAAGACCATGCGCATGCCGGCGATCGGATCGACGGGACCTCGTGGAATGAATGGCGTGTTGACGCCGATGACGCCGGCGACGCGCGCAGGGTGGCGCAACGCCATCTGCCAGGTCACCATGCCGCCCCAGTCGTGTCCGGCAAAGACCGCCTTGTCGATGCCGAGCGCGTCGAGCATCCCGGCCAGATCGTCCGTCAGATGGGCGATGTCGTAGAGCGGCACCGCATCCTCTCCCTTCGGGCCGCCGGTATTGCCGTAGCCGCGCTGGTCCGGTGCGATTGCGCGGAAGCCGGCGTCGGCAATTGCCGGAATCTGGTGACGCCAGGAATAGCCGAGTTCCGGAAAGCCGTGGCACATCACGACCGCCATGCCGTCCTTCGGCCCCTGCTCGTAGATGGCCATCCTGATGCCGTTGGTGTCGACGTAGTGCGGCTCAGGAAATTTCATGGCCGTGCCCTCCCGGTTGCAGAATTTCGGTTTGATTTTTATGCGGCTTTCAGGCGCTCGACATCGGCGGTCGGCGAAAGACCCAGCACCTTCATCATTTCGTCGCGGTCCGGTCCGAGCTTCGGCGGATAGTAGTCGGCATTGCGCCTTTTGCCGCGTGCCCAAGTGGTGAGGATTTTGGAGATGTTGCGCGGATCGCGCAGCCACAGGTTCGGACGATCGACCATGTGGAAGGCGCGCATGAAATTGCGCAGCAGTTCGATGTCGCCGCGTATCGTGGGAATAATTGCGTCTTCGGCGAAACTCTTGATGACGCGCGCCTTCACGCCCGGCTTGTAGTCGGGGTCGATGGCATTGCGCGCCCGTCTTGTGGCCGCAAGGTCCTGCTTCACCATATCGTCATAGTACTGACGAAGATCGAGCGCGAGGCGCTTGTGATAATGGGCGGCGCGCGCGGCGGGGTCCTTGCGGTCCAGCGCGTCGCGCAGCGCTTCGGCGGCGATGGCGGCGAAGGAACAGCCGCGTCCGTATAGCGGATTGGTGCGGATGACGCTGTCGCCGATGGGGAAGAAGCCGAGCACGCGCGGCTGCCCGTTTTCTGTCATATGGCGCCAGCGGCTCACCAGTTCGCCCATGCCGAAAACGCGGCTGACGGGCTTGGATGTCTCCGCCGACGTCCAGCGCGCGATGCCCGGCAGTTGCGCACAGATGGCGTCGAAAATCTCGGGACGCACGACGGCCTTGCGCATCTCGATTTCGATTTCCGGCACCGCCAGCGTGATCGAGAAGCAGCCATTGTCGGCCGGGAAGACGCCGTATTTGATGAAGCCGAGATCGCCGGCGCCCGGCACCTTGCCGCGCTCGGGTTCGGCGGTGCCGTCGTGCAGCCGGTAGTGGCGGGTGAAATAGAGGATGCCGGCGCGCTCGTTTTCTTCCGAGATACCGGCGCCGGCTTCGTTGAGCCATTCGATCATCTGGCTGTTCTTGCCGGCGGCATCGATGACGATATCGGCCGGCCAGTCGCGGCGTTCGCCGTTCTGCTCCACCGTGACGCCGGTGACGCGCAGCTTGCCGTTCGCACGATCTGTCAGGATGCCGCGCACCAGCGCGCCGGTCTCGAAATGGATGCCCGGCTGGCGAGCCGCGTAGCGGCGCATCACCAGTTCCAGCGTCGTGCGGCGGCTGGTCAGGATCGTCATGTCCTCGTCGCCGGGCGCGGGCACATAGCGCGCGCGCATCGCGGGCGAGAGATTGTCGGCGAAGTGGATTTCCCGGCAGCCGGCGTCGAGCAGGTCCTTCATCAGCTCGGGATAGTTGTCGCGGATCAGCATGTGCAGCCGCGCCAGAAAGGCATGGCTGTGGCGCAGATGGCCGACGCCCTTGCGCTCCCAGCGCTCGAAGGCCTCGTCGGCGGAGCTGTCCGGCGGGGGCGGATCGCGCTCCAGCACCGTCACGTCCTTGCCCGCGCGGGCCAGCGCCAGCACGGTCGACAGACCGGCGATACCGCCGCCAACCACCAGAATTCGTTCGCCCATACGCTCGCCTCCGCCTCGACTCTCGGCCCCCGGGCAGAAAATAGACCGCAGTCTATTTTATTACAAGGGGCGGCGGTTCAGCTTCCGTTTTTCATGGTCCAGGCCGAAAGGGCAAGCGCCAGCCAGCCGGCCAGAAAGGCGATGCCGCCGATGGGCGTCACCAGCACCAGCGCGCGGCTGCCGGTGAGGCCGAGATAATAAAGCGAGCCCGAAAAAAGGATCGTGCCGATAAGAAAGGCCCAGCCCGCGGCTTGCGCAAAGTTTCCGCCGCCTTGCGACGCCGCCCAGGCGACCGCAATCAGCGCCAGCGCATGATACATCTGGTAGCGCGCGCCGGTTTCGAAAGCGGCGATTTCCGCCGGACCGACGCGTGCCTGAAGCCCATGCGCCGCGAAGGCGCCAAGCGCCACCGAGACGAGACCGCTCAGCGCGCCGATGGTCAGCCAGAGCCGCATGTGAATTTCCTCCGCCATATGCCTGCCGCCGGAGCATCGGCGAAAGCGCCGCGGGACGCAATCGGGTTCAGCGTCCGGCCTGCATCAGCGCCGCGATGCCGGCGTCGCGCGTGATGACCGGTTCGTAGCCGAGGTCGCGCCGCGCCTTGCCGATTTTCAGCGTGCAGTTGCGCGACAAGAGCGCCGCGGTGTGCGGGTCGATGGGCGGCGGGGTGCGGCGCAGTGTCAGCCGCCAGACAAAATCGAGAAGTTTCGCGGCGCCGCGCGCCAGCCAACCCGGCATGTTCTTGTCGGGCAATTCGAGACCGATGGTCGCCGCCATCTTCGTCATCATGTCGCGGAACGAAATCGGCTCGCCGCCATCGGTGATGAAATAAGCCTCGCCGCCTTTGCCCTGGCGGAGTGCGAGCTTGATCGCGTGCACCACATTGTCGACATGCACGGTGTCGGTGAGGGCTCTGCCCTTGTCGATCCAGGTGAAGCGGCCGGCTTTTACCATCGCCTGCAAGGCAGGCAGCAATGTCTGGTCTCCCGGTCCCCAGATAAAGCGCGGCCTGAGTACGATGGTCGTGAAGCCGTCGGCATTGGCCGCCCGCACCGCGCGTTCGGCCAGCGCCTTGCTGCGCGGATAGGGGAGGGGCGAGGTGAAGGCCATCGGCGCAGTCTCGTCGAGATCGTTCATCGCCTGTCCGTAGAAGAGCGCCGCCTCGGTGCCGATATGGACGAAGCGTTTGACGCCCGCCTTCTTCGCCGCCGTCAGCAGGCGTTCGGTGCCCTTCACGTTGATGTCGATGAATTCCTTCATCGGACCCCAGGTTTCGACCTTGGCCGCGCAATGCACCACCGCATCGACACCGCGCAGCATCGCCGCGTCGATGCTTTTCAGGTCGCCGCGCACCGGCGTCGCGCCGAGCGCCTTGATGGTTGCGTCGGATTTCTCCGAGCGCGACAGTGCCAGCACTTCATTTTCGCGCGCCAGCTCCCGCGCCGCCGCGCCGCCGACGAATCCCGATGCGCCGGTGATGAAAATTTTCATGATTGCCCCTTTGTGTGGTGTTTCCTCACGCGGACGCCACGCAACAATTTCGGGTCATATGGTGAATTGAAGATCGGGAACAAGGCCGGTGGATGCAAGTCACGCGGTCGTGAACTATGCTCGTCGCGATATTCCACATGATCGGGAGGCTGAACATGTCCGAGCCCTACCGGAAATGGGTCTGCGCGACCTGCGGCTTCATCTACGACGAGGCCGAGGGCTGGCCCGACGACGGGATCGCCCCCGGCACGCGCTGGGCCGATGTGCCGGAAGACTGGGTCTGTCCCGATTGCGGCACGCCGAAAGCCGATTTCGACATGGAAGAAATCTGAGCGGCGGCGCTTCCGCTGCGTCACGGCGCATGGGGCGGCGTTGACCCTTGCCGTGCGCGCCGTCATTCTGGCCGGCAAGAAATCAAGAACAAATCCGGCCTTCGAAGCCGGGCAGGGGAGGCCAGTCACATGCTCACCAAGGCGGACGATTTTCCGATCCACCAGACACCGGAACCGATCGCGTTTTCGGGCACCGACCGCAATTTCTACGACCGCTACTTCTTCAATGGCTATACGCGCGACGGCGATGTGTTTTTTGCCGCCGCGCTCGGCGTCTATCCGCATCTCAACATTATGGACGCATCGTTCTGCGTCATCGTCGACGGCGTACAGCGCAACATCCATGCTTCGCGCTTTCTCAACATGGAACGCATGGACACGCATGTCGGCCCGATTTCCATCGAAGTCGTCGAGCCGCTGCAATGCCTGCGGGTGCGCGTTGCCGACAATGAATACGGCATCACCGCCGATCTGACGTTTCACGGCCGCGCGCCGGCGCTGAAGGAGCCGCGCTTCACGCGCCGCAATGGGCCGCGCCTGATGATGGACGTGACGCGGATGACGCAGAACGGAGATTGGGAAGGCTGGATCGAGGTCAAGGACACGCGCATCGAAGTCACCCGCGACGCCTTTGTCGGCACGCGCGACCGTTCCTGGGGCGTGCGACCCGTCGGCGCACAAGACGCACAGCCGATGGTGCCGCCGATGCCGTTCCAGTTCTACTGGCTCTGGGCGCCACTCAATTTCGAGGACCGCATCACGCTGTTCCATGTCAATGACGACGCGCATGGCGAGCCGTGGAACATTTCCGGCGTCATGTGTCCGCTGGGCCGCGACGCGAAGCCGGAGGAAATGGACCGGGTGCGTTCGGAAGTGAAGTTCGTTTCCGGCTCGCGGCATGCGAAATCGGCCTCGATCTTTTTCGAGAACCGCAAGGGCGACAAGACCCGGATCGATCTCACGGCGAAGTGGAACTTCTACATGATGGGTCTCGGCTACGCGCACCCGGAATGGAGCCACGGCGCGCACAAGGGCGACAATGCGCTCGGCTATGAGGAATTCAGGCTTGCCGACATCAAGGACTACGCGCCGCCGCATCTGCACATTCAGGCCTTCGTCAAGGCCAAGATGACGTTGCCCGATGGCACGACCCGCGAGGGCGCCGGTATTCTCGAGCAGCTCATTGTCGGTCCGCATGCGCCGTCGGGATTCAAAGACATTCTCGATCCGGCGAAATGACGATGGACGATCTCGCCCCCCGCATCGCCGCCTATCTCGCGCGCAAGATGCCGCAGGCCTCGCAAATCGAGGTCAGTGGCGTTTCGCGCATTCATGGCGGCGCCAGCCGCGAGACCTTCCGGCTCAGCGCCAGTTGGAGCGAGAGCGGCAAAAGCAAAACGCGCCCGCTTATTCTGCGCCGCGACCCCGTTGCGAGCCTGATCGAGACCGAGCGCGACATCGAATACAACGCCTATCGTGCCTTTCACCCGACCGGACTGCCGGTGCCGGAGCCGCTCTATCTCGAAACCGATCTCAAATGGCTCGACCGTCCCTTCTTCATCATGGAGCAGATCGAAGGTTGTTCGGCGGCATCGCCCTTCAACGCCGAGCCCTACGGCCCGCTCGCCGAAACGCTCGGACGTCAATTCTGGACGCATCTCGGGCGGATCGCGGCGGCCGATCCGAAAGCGATCGGCTTCGACGCCAATATGGGCGACATTGCGCCCGCCGATTGCTGGAAGCACGAACTCGACAAATGGGAAAAGGTGATCGACGAGGACGAGCTGGCGCCGCAGCCGGTTGCGCGCGCCGCCATTCGCTGGTTGCGGCGCAATCCGCCGCCGCCGCCGCCGAAAATCTCGGTCGTGCATGGCGACTATCGCACCGGCAATTTCCTGTTCAATCCGGAAGGCCATATCCGCGCCATCCTCGATTGGGAAATGTGCCATCTGGGCGATCCGCTTGAAGATGTCGCCTGGGCGGCCGACCCGCTCTGGGCCTTCCAACGGCCGGACAGGCCCGGCGGCATGATCGGCCGCGCGGAAGCGTTTGCGATCTGGGAGAAGGAAAGCGGCCTCAAGGTCGACCCCGAACGCCTGCGCTGGTGGGAGGTCTTCAATTCGCTGAAGGGGCTCGCGATCTGGATTTCGGCCGGCAAGGAATACCAGACCGGCGCCAACCGCGATCCGGTACTGGCTTTTTCGAGCTGGTACTGCACCGATGTTCACAACCGCGTGCTGGCGAAGCGCCTCGCGGAACTTTCGCGGGAGGCACGCCAATGAAACCCGATGTCGATCAGGTGATGCAGGGCTTCTTCGGTACGCTGCTGATGGATGTCGCGCCGCATCTCAATGCCGAATACTCGATGGGCAATGTCGGCATCATGGGCATGATGATGTTCATGACCGCCGAGGAGCATGACCGCGCGGCGGAAATCCGCGTCGCCGAAAATACCGAAATGCGGGCGCTATTCGGCGAGGCCGCGCGCGTCGTCGAGGACGCCAGCCTCAAGGCGCGGCTCGGCGAAGCGGCGGGTTCGCGCGACGCCTCGTTGCGCATCAAGGCGCTCGACCGGGCCAATGCGGCGCTCGGTGGACTTCTGGTCGATCTGCAAACCCATGTCGAGGCGTCGAAAGCGCCCTGGGCCGGGCCGCTTGAGGCCCGCATCTGGGACTATCTAGTGGCCGCGACCGAGCGGCGGAAGCTGCCCTTCCCGTCATTGGGGTAGGGCGTATCGCGCCCGGACGAATCCCGCTTCCCGCCGCCCGGTCCGGCGCGCTATGAGTGTGCGGTCCCACCGGAACCCCGCGCATCATGTCGCTCTCCCTCCGCCTGTCGATCTTCTACGGCTCGCTCTGTTTCTTCGGCGGCATCAACCTGCCGTTCTTTCCGGTCTGGCTGAAGTCGAAGGGGCTCGGTCCCGAGGACATCGCGCTGGTGCTGGCGGCCACGATGTTCCTGCGCATCGTCGCGGGGCCGGTCTTCGCCTTCGTCGCCGACCGCTGGGAAAACCGGCGCGGCGTCGCTATCGCACTTTCCTGGGCCTCGCTCGCCACCGTCTCGCTCTTTCTGCTGACTGACGGCTTCTGGCCGATCTTCATCGTCGCGGCGCTGCTGATGTCGTTCTGGCCCTCGGTCACGCCGCTGCTCGAATCGATCGCGATGCGCGCGACGCAGGAGCAGGGCGTCGATTACGGCCGCGTCCGGCTCTGGTGTTCGATCACATTCATCATCGCGGCGACGGGCGGCGGCTGGCTGCTCGAATGGAACCCGGCCTCCATCGTCATCCTCTGCATGATCGGCTCGATCGCCCTCGGCCTTGCCGGCGCGCATCTGCTGGTCAAGGAACACCCGGCCAGGAAGCGCAAACGTCGGCCGGGCGGCCAGCTCCAGGCGTCTCTCGCCATCGCGCGGCACCCGATCTTCTTCGTCGGCCTTCTGGCGGCGAGCCTCATCCAGTCGACCCATGCCGTCTACTACGCTTTCGGCACGCTCAACTGGCTGCGGCTCGGCTATGGTGAAAACCTGATCGGCATTCTCTGGGCGGTCGGCATCGTCGCTGAAATCATCCTCTTTGCCTTTTCGGCGCGGGTGCTGAAACGCTTCAGCGCCGCCTCGCTGCTCGCCATCGCCGCCGGGGCAGCGATCCTGCGCTGGACCTTCACGGCTTTCGATCCGCCGCTCTGGGCGCTCTTCGGATTGCAGATCCTCCATGCGCTGACCTTTTGCGCGGCGCATCTCGGGGCCATGTATTTCGTGGCTGCCGCCGCGCCGAAGTCGTTGGCGGCGACGGCGCAAAGCCTTTACGGCGCGCTCTCGTCCGGCGTTATCATGGGCGTCATGACGCTGATGGCCGGTCCGGTCTATCAGGCCTATGGACCTCAAGCCTATTTACTGTCGGCAGCGGCAGGCGTGGCGGGGCTTGCAGGCGCGCTCTATGTTGCGGCACGCTGGAACGGCGGCGCGCTGGTCGAGGAAACCGAGGACGACGAAGAAGATGACAATCGAGATTATCCCAAGCCGGTCCGCCCTGGGTGCTGAGGTTCGCGGCGTCGACCTGTCCAACCCGCTGAAGGCCGATGAGTTCACGGCGATCCAGCAGGCCTGGTACGATCATATCGTGCTGCTGTTTCGCGGCCAGAAGCTTTCCGACGACGACCTGATCCGCTTCTCGCGGCATTTCGGCGAACTCGACATCGCGCCCGCCAGCGCCACCGACATGGCCGGC
>JAHBYM010000091.1 GCA_019635975.1 Parvibaculum sp.
CACAAAGCAAAATCGCTTCCGCGAGCGAATATCGCCGGCGGAAGTTGACCCGGGCTCCATGCCTCGGGCGGGTCGGGGCTTGAACAATGTCCCGAAAATCTGGCCGGAACCTAGGGGGCGGCGGGCTTCAAGTCAATGATTTCAGCAGCAACTGGAGCGCCGCGGCCCCAAAAGCCCGCATATTGGCGGCGCGGTCGGCCGAGCCGGTGCTGACCGTGATCGCGGCGGGGCGCGGGCCGGCAAGGCCGATCACGGCGGTTCCCGGCGGCGGACCGTAGGGCGAGCCGGAGGGGCCCGAGGCCCCCATTTCGGCCAGCGCCCAGGTCGATCCGAGCTTCTGGCGAGCGATTTCGGCCATCGCCGCCACGTAGGGCTCCGTCAGCGGCTTGAGGTCGGGCGCCGGCGGACCCTTGAGGTCGTAAAGCGCCCTGGCCGCACCGCGCGTATAGATGACGGTGCTCCCAAGATAAAAGGCCGAGGCGCCGGGCTGCGCGACAAGCGCCGCCGAGACAAGGCCGCCCATCGAACTCTCCGACAGGGCGAGGGTTTCGCCGCGCTTCTTGAGCCGTTCCGCGACTTCCGCCGCGAGCGGGATCAGTTTTTCCATTGGCCGGTCTCCAGATCGCGCATCGCGTAGAACTCCTTGTCCCAGATCATGTAGAGAAGTCGCGTCGGCATTTTGTAGGCCTTCGCCACGTAGTTGGCCTGGGCGGCATGAATTTGCCAGCCGCGTACCTTCGAGGCCGTGTTGCCGGGTGTCGAATGGGTGGGAAGCGGCTGGTTTTCGGCGACGAACTTGCCCGTCCGGCGGCCGAGCTTCAAAAGCGAACGCCGGGGGATCAGCGGATAGGCGACAAAGCGCGGCGCCGCGCCGCCCTCCGCCCGCAGCCGCTCGATCGCCTGTTCGGCCACAAGCCCCATCCGCATGTGGTCCTTGTGGCCGGTGGCGCCGCTGGCGGGCCAGAAAGCGACCACGAGATCGGGCCGGTAGCGCTTGATGGCATCGGCGACACGGGCGACGAGTTCATCGGCCGGAACATCCGGCAAACCGCCATCGGGATAGTCCCAGACTTCCTGATCGTCGATGCCGAGCGCAAAGCCGTTTTTCAGCGCCTCGGCCTTGCGGATGATGCCGAGCTCGGACTGGCGGCAGACCACCGGCGACTGGGTGCCGGCATCGCCGGGCGTCGCCGTCACCATGGCGAGATAGGCGCCCTCCGCCTTGGCCGAGGTGAGGAGCCCGTTGATGAGCTGTTCGTCATCGGGATGGGCGAAAACGGCGAGAATCCGCTTCGCGCCGACATCGCCGGCAACCGAACGAACGCGCCGGGCGGCGGAATCGTCGAAGAATGTGCGATAGCGGAAAAAGACGGCGGCCACTGCCAGCAGGACCAGCCCCGCCGCGATCCCCATAACCCAAAGCATCCGCCCCTCCCTCGCCGCTTCTTTCCCCAATCTACTGGCATAAGAGGACAAAAAGCGCCATATATCCGGACATTATGACCGGCATGACGCATCATTTCCTGAAGATGAACGGACTCGGCAACGACTTCGTCGTGCTGGACCTGCGCCGCGAGCCATTGGTGCTGACGGACCAGATCGCGCGCGCCATAGCCAACCGCGAGACCGGCATCGGCTGCGACCAGCTCATCACCATCGAGCATCCCCGCCATGGCGGCGACGCCTTCATGGGCATTCGTAACAATGACGGCGGCGCGGTCGAGGCCTGCGGCAACGCCGCGCGCTGCATCGGCAAGCTGCTGCTCGACGAAACCGGCAAGGATGCCGTCACCATCGAAACGCCGGCCGGCGACACGGTCGCGACACGCGCCGATGAAGACCGGATCACCGTCGACATGGGCGCGCCCCGCCTGAAGTGGGACGAGATCCCGTTGTCGGAGGAATTCCGGGATACACGCGCCATCGAGCTCGAGATCGGGCCGCTCGGCGCCCCGATCATGCATTCGCCGGGCGTCGTCAATGTCGGCAATCCACATGCGATCTTCTTCGTCGAGGATGTCGACGCGATCGACCTCGGCCGCTCCGGACCGATGCTCGAACATCATCCGCTTTTTCCCGAACGCGCCAATATCTCGGTCGCACAGGTGCTGTCGCCGACCCATATCCGCTTGCGCACCTGGGAACGCGGCGCCGGCCTGACACGCGCCTGCGGTACGGCCGCCTGCGCGGCAACCGTTGCCGCCGTGCGCCGCCGCAAGACCGAACGCAAGATCACGGTGTCGTTGCCGGGCGGCGACCTCATCGTCGAATGGCTGCCCGACACCGACAAGGGCTATGGCCATATCCTGATGACGGGCGATGCGATGCTCGACCGTGAAGGAACGCTCGACCCGCGTCTGCTTTCGGGTGTCGCGGCATGAGCGCCCGCACCGACATCGTCACCTTCGGCTGCCGTCTCAACGCCTACGAGTCGGAAGTGATGCGCGGACATGCCGATGCGGCAGGCCTGGAAGGCGCCATCGTCTTCAACACATGCGCGGTGACGGCGGAAGCCGAACGGCAGGCGCGGCAGGCGATCCGCAAGGCACGCCGCGAAAACCCCGATGCGCGCATCATCGTTACCGGCTGCGCGGCACAGGTGAACCCGGATCAGTTTGCCGAAATGCCCGAGGTCGATCTCGTGATCGGCAACGCGGAAAAGATGAACGCCGCAAGCTGGCAGCCGGCACTGGCGCTCCATGCCAATGAACGCGTTCGCGTCAACGACATCATGTCGGTGACCGAAACGGCCGGGCACCTGATCGGCGGGCTCGAAGGCCGGGCGCGCGCTTTCGTGCAGGTGCAGAACGGCTGCGACCATCGCTGCACCTTCTGCATCATTCCTTACGGCCGCGGGCCCTCGCGCAGCGTCGCCGCGGGCGAGATCGTCGCCGAAGTCCGAAAGCTCGTCGAGAACGGTTACCGCGAAGTCGTGCTGACCGGCGTCGACATCACTTCTTATGGCGGCGACCTGCCGGGACGTCCGAGCCTCGGCAATCTGGCCCGGCGCATTCTGAAGCTGGTGCCGGAACTCGAACGCCTGCGGCTGTCTTCAATCGACTCGATCGAGGCCGACGACGACCTGATGCGTCTGATCGCCGACGAAGAGCGGCTGATGCCGCACCTGCATCTTTCGCTGCAATCGGGCGACGACATGATCCTGAAGCGGATGAAGCGTCGTCACTTGCGCGAGGATTCGATCCGCTTCTGCGCGGAGGCGCGGCGGTTGCGCCCCGACATCGTCTTCGGCGCCGATTTCATCGCCGGCTTCCCGACCGAAACGGAAGGGATGTTTGCAAACACGATGCGCCTTGTCGACGAATGCGGCCTGACCTGGCTGCATGTATTCCCCTTCAGCGCGCGTCCCGGCACGCCTGCCGCGAAGATGCCGCAGGTTTCCCGCGAAGTGGCAAAGGCGCGTGCCGAGCAATTGCGCATCAAAGGCGCCGCCCGCGTTCGCGCGCATCTCGATACGGGCCTCGGCGCGACGAAGCCGGTGCTGATGGAGACGCCGACGACCGGCCGCACCCACCAGTTCACGCCGGTGCGTCTTGCCGACAGCGCCGCGACAGCCGGCGAGATATTGCCGTTGCGCCTTGCCGCCCATGACGGGCAAAGCTTCGAGGGATTGCGCGCGGCGTGAAGCGCGGCGAAATTCATTAGCGCATCGGCCATCCGCTCTTTATGCCTTCGACACTGATCTGCAACATCTGCTCTTCGCTAAGCCCATACTTCCGAGCAACTTCACCTTTGTACTTTTCCATCAACTCACCCTCGAGTTGAATCTGCTTCATGAGTTCCGAGTTGGGCACACGAGCCATGGCCTCTTTCGTTGCTCTGTTTTCAGATGCAACGGTCTCACGAAACACACGTTTGCGCTGATCTTCAGAAAGGCCGAAACGATCCTCAGGTGCGTTTGATAGAGCAGCAAGTCGACTTTCGCTGATCGTTATCTGCGGCTCTCCGTTATTGAGAGCACTTTTTGCCAGCATCCCAACCCAGAGCCCCTGTCCCGCGCGGGCTTGTTCTTCCGAACCGTAAATGTAGATATAAATGTTTGTGGCCGGGTTGTGGTATTCGAATCCACGACGCGCCATGGCAGCACGATACCGGTCCGTCAGCTCGGTCCGAATCTCCGCCTCGGACGGCAGACCCAAAACGACAATGTTCTGTGCAATCTGCGTCTTGATCTGCACATCGTATATCTCCTCATCAAGGAGAGAAAACATGACGTCGTCGGCTTTCGCCAAATATGAGAAGAAAAAAGCCGTGGCAAAAATAAGAAGCACACCCGAGCGCCAAGCATTCATGCGAACTTTGGTCACGCAGCACCTCCTAGGCACGAAAGAAAATCATCAATGACCATTTGAGACGCGGAGGAAAGCGGAGTCCATCGGCAATCTTGACACCCGTAACGTGTCAGGTTACAATCCGGCATGATACGGCGGATCAAGCACAAGGGTCTGAAAAAGCTCTATCAGAAGGGCGATCCATCGGGCTTTGCGGCGCATGATGTGAAGCGGCTGCGCCTGATCCTGCAATGGCTGGACGCTGCCGGAAAGCCTGAGGAAATGGACCTGCCGGGCCTGGCGCTGCACGAATTGAAAGGCGCCCGCAAGGGAACATGGTCCGTGACCGTGCGGACGAACTACCGCGTGACATGGAGGATCGACGAGGACGGCGCTTTCGTCGAAATCGATTATGAGGACTATCACTAGGTGAAGCGTACCGAGGAGAGAGCGATGATGCATGAACCGCCGCATCCCGGAGAGAGCATTCAGACCCTGTGTCTGGAGCCGCTGGGTCTCAGCGTCACCAAGGCTGCGGCGCATCTGGGCGTATCGCGCAAGCACCTGTCCGAAATCGTCAACGGACGCGCCGGCATTTCGCCCGAAATGGCGATCCGGCTGTCCAAGGCTTTCGGCAGCACGCCGGAAGCCTGGTTGCGGCTGCAAATGCAATACGAACTCTGGCATGCGAGCCGGAAGGCCGATGAAATTCGCGTGACACGGCTTCGCCGCGCGGCGTAAATCGCGCCACCGCAAATACGTCGCGGCGAAAGAAGAGCCATGGACATCGAGACATTGAGAGCGCGGAACGCGATGGGGCAGGTTTTGGCCGAGGCCACCATCCCCGAACTGCCGAACCATTATCGCGGCAAGGTGCGCGACAATTACGATCTGCCCGACGGTCGGCGGATCATTGTCGCCAGCGACCGCCTGAGCGCCTTCGACCGGATTCTGGCGGCGATCCCCTACAAGGGTCAGGTGCTGACGCAGACGGCGCGCTTCTGGTTCGAGGCAACCGCCGATATATGCCCCAACCATGTGCTCGGCTATCCCGACCCGAATGTCGTGATCGGCAGACGCCTCGACATCCTGCCGGTCGAGATTGTCGTGCGCGACTATCTGGCCGGCAGCACCGGCACCTCGGTGCTGACGCTCTACAAGGCGGGCAAGCGGGAAATGTATGGCGTGACCTTGCCGGACGGGTTGCGCGCCAATGCGAAGCTGCCGCAAACGATTATCACGCCGACCAGCAAGGCCTTCGACGGCGCGCATGACGAGCCGCTGACGCCGGAGGAGATTGTCGGCAAGGGGCTTTTGACGGCCGCGCAATGGCAGACACTATCGAATTATGCGCTGGCGCTTTTCGCCCGCGGGCGGGAGATCGCGGCAACGCGCGGGCTGATCCTGGTCGACACCAAATATGAGTTCGGCACCGACGCGGACGGCCGCATCGTGCTGGCCGATGAAATCCACACGCCCGACAGCAGCCGCTACTGGCTCGCGAAGAGCTATGAAGCGCGGCTGGCGGCCGGCGAACCGCCGGAAAGTTTCGACAAGGATTTCGTGCGCAACTGGGTCGCCGCGCGCTGCGACCCTTACAAGGATGCAATTCCGGAAATTCCGGAAGACCTCGTGCTGGAAACGGCGGCGGTCTATATTCGCGCCTTCGAAACGATTACCGGACGAGAATTCGAGTTCCCGCCGCAAGACGCAGCGCCGCTGGCGCGCATCAGGCGCAACCTCGCGTCCTGCTTCCAGACCGCATGAGCAAACCCGCATGAGCGAAAGCGACACCGGCACAGAGTCAGGCGAAAAGAAGAAGTCCCTCTTCCGGCGCATGAAGGAAGGGCTCGCGCGCTCGACGCGGACGCTCTCCGACGGCATCACGGGCATCTTCACGAAAAGAAAGCTCGACGCGGCAACGCTGGACGAACTCGAGGAACTGCTGATCGCCGCCGATCTCGGTCTCGACGCCGCCGCAGCGATTGCCGAGGCCGTGGGCAAGGACCGCCACGACAAGGAAATCACGCCGGAGGAAATCCGCCGCATCGTCGCCAATGAAATCGCTGAAGTGCTGAAACCGGTCGAAAGGCCGCTCGCGATCGATACGACGAAGACGCCCTTCGTGATCCTGATGACCGGCGTCAATGGCGCCGGCAAGACAACGACCATCGGCAAGATCGGTGCGAAGTTGAAGGCCGAAGGCAAAAGCGTGATGCTCGCAGCGGGCGACACATTCCGCGCCGCCGCCGTCGAACAGTTGAAAGTCTGGGGAACGCGCATCGGCGCGCCGGTCTGTTCGACGAAGATCGGCGGCGATGCGGCGGGCCTTGCCTATGAAGCGCTGGCCCGCGCGAGAGAAGAAGGCACCGACGTGCTGATGATCGACACGGCCGGGCGCCTGCAGAACAAGGCCGACCTGATGGCCGAGCTCGAAAAGGTGATCCGCGTGATCCGCAAGCTCGATCCCGAGGCGCCGCACGCGACGCTGCTGGTGCTCGACGCGACGACCGGCCAGAACGCGCTCAACCAGGTCGAGATTTTCGGGCAGACGGCCGGCGTCACCGGCCTCGTGATGACCAAGCTCGACGGCACGGCGCGGGGCGGCATTCTGGTCGCCATCGCAAAACGCTTCGGCCTGCCCGTGCATCTGGTCGGCATCGGCGAGGGGATCGACGATCTGCAGGATTTCGACGCGGAAGCCTTTGCAAAGGCCATCACCGGCGCAAGTTGATCCGGCAGCGCTTCTCATGCGTAAATAGGACGATCGTCGAAATGCGGCCGCGAACGGACGGAAGATGAGCGATACCAGCACCGAAAAAACACATGCAGGCATGTCGGCCTCGCAATGGACCCGCATGGCGATCGAGCTCGGGCCGCTTGTGGTGTTCTTCCTGATGAACGCGCAGGCCGACCGGGTCTTCGGCAATCCCGAAGCGCAGAATATTTTCTACGCGACCGGCGCCTTCATGGTCGCGACCGTGATCTCGCTCTCCTATTCCTACGTGAAGTTCCGCCGCGTGCCGACCATGCCGCTGGTCTCGGGCATCTTCATCATGGTGTTCGGCGCGCTGACGCTGTGGCTGCAGGATGACGAATTCATCAAGCTGAAACCGACCATCGTCAACGCGCTGTTTGCGGCCGCCCTGCTCGGCGCCGCCGCGATGGGGAGGCCGGTGATGAAGCAGCTTTTCGACGGCGCCTTCGACCTCACCGACAAGGGCTGGATGGTGCTGACGGTGCGCTGGGGCCTCTTCTTCATTTTTCTCGGGCTCGTCAACGAAGTGGTCTGGCGCAACTTTTCGACCGATTTCTGGGTCAGCTTCAAGCTCTTCGGCGTGATGCCGATGACGCTGGTCTTCGGCATGGCGCAAATACCGGTACTGACCAAATATGCGCGCGGACCTGACCCGGATGCACAACCCGCCGAATAATCCGTCTCACGGGTGAATGCTGCGGTCTTTCGTTTCCGGCACGAAGATCATGCCGACGACAAATGTGATTGCCGCGATGACGACCGGATACCAGAGCCCCGAATAGATGTTGCCGCTCGCCGCGACGATGGCGAAGGCGACCGTCGGCAGAAAGCCGCCAAACCAGCCATTTCCGATGTGATAGGGAAGCGACAACGACGTGTAGCGGATGCGCGTCGGGAAGAGCTCCACCAGCATCGCGGCGATGGG
Source organism: Parvibaculum sp. (assembly GCA_019635975.1). Classification (GTDB taxonomy): domain Bacteria; phylum Pseudomonadota; class Alphaproteobacteria; order Parvibaculales; family Parvibaculaceae; genus Parvibaculum. Next base: position 7,973 of record JAHBYM010000091.1, read on the forward strand.
GCCATAGACCATCGTCACATAAAGAACCAGCACGAAGAGAACCAGCACGACCATCGGCGTGTTGATGGCCTCGGGGTCGGCGGATGCCGGATAGCCAGCTTGTGCCAGCGCCTCCGACAATGCGGCATCGAACGCCGCGCGGGCCGAGCCGTCTTCATCGCCCGTCGCGTCGAACGAGACGACATGGATTTCGCCGACCGCGATATAGGCCGTCGCACCTGCTTCGGCGCGTCTGTTGCTGTAGGGTATGCCGCGCCGGGCCAGCGCGCTTTTCGCGACATCGCAGGAAGTCGTGAAGGCCGCGGTGCCGACCGGATTGAACTGAAACGAACATTCGCGCGCATCGGCGACAGCGACGACCGGCGAGATGCGCTGCGCTTCCTCGAGCGCCGGGTTGGCGAAATACGTCAAAGCGGAGAAAAGCGGAAAATAGGTAAGCGCGGCCAGCAGGCAGCCGGCCATGATGATCGGTTTGCGGCCGATGCGGTCGGACAACGCGCCGAAGACGATGAAGAACGGGACACCGAGCAGCAGCGCCACACCGATCAGGATATTGGCCATCTGTCCGTCGACCTTCAGTACCTGCGTCAGGAAGAACAGCGCATAAAACTGGCCCGTGTACCAGACGACCGCCTGCCCGGCGGTGAGGCCGATCAGCGCGATCAGCACAATCTTCAGGTTGCGCCACTCGCCGAAGCTCTCCTTCAGCGGCGCTTTCGACAACGTGCCTTCTTCCTTCATCTTCCGGAACAGCGGCGACTCGTTGAGCCTCAGCCGGATCCAGACCGAAATACCGAGAAGCACGATCGACAGCAGGAAAGGGATGCGCCAGCCCCAGCTTTCGAAGCTTTCCTTGTCCATCGACAGGCGGCAAGTGAGGATGACAAGCAGCGACAGGAAGAGCCCGAGCGTTGCCGTCGTCTGGATCCATGCCGTATAGCTGCCGCGCTTCGCATGTGGCGCATGCTCGGCGACATAGATCGCCGCCCCGCCATACTCGCCGCCAAGCGCCAGCCCCTGCAGCAGGCGCAGTCCGATCAGGATGGCCGGCGCGGCAAAGCCGATCGTCGCATAATTGGGCAACAGACCGACGATGAACGTCGCCACGCCCATGATGACGATCGTAATCAGAAACGTGTATTTTCGGCCGACGAGGTCCCCGAGGCGGCCGAAGAAAATGGCGCCGAAGGGCCTGACGGCAAAGCCGGCGGCAAAAGCAAGCAGCGCGAAGATGAAGCCCGCCGTCGGGTTGACGCCCGAAAAGAACTGCACCGAGATGATCGCGGCGAGCGATCCGTAGAGGTAGAAATCGTACCACTCGAAAACCGTGCCGAGCGACGAAGCGAAAATCACCCTCCGCTCCTCGCGCGTCATACGCCCGCTGCCCGTCCCCGCCGCCGCTTCAGCCATGCCCCGATCCCGTGTTCCGCACCCCGTTCTTATGGCGAGAGAATGCCGCGAATGGCGCCGCGGCGCTAGCGGGGCCGCCGCGGAAACAGATTCCCGGTTTCGCCTTCCGGATTGGAGAAGGGCACGATAGAGGGCTGACCTTCGATCGACCGGTATTGCGTCAACGCCCAGTGGACGCTGGGGAAAGCAAGTTCTTCCCACGGAATTTCGTCCCAGGAGAAGAGCGCGACGTCAAGACTCTCTTCACCCGCCGAATAGGATGGATTGGCAAGCTCGGCGCGGTACATCAACTGCACTTGCGCGATGCGCGGGATCGAATAGACGGCGAGCAGGTCCTTCAGCACGATCTCCGCATTGGCCTCTTCCCGCGCCTCGCGCCGCGCACCTTCCTCCGCCGTTTCACCTTGTTCCATAAATCCGGCGGGCAGCGTCCAGAAGCCTTTGCGTGGTTCGATGGCGCGGCGGCACATCAGGATGCGGCCTTCAAACGACACAACCGAACCGACCACAACTTTCGGGTTCACATAATGGATGAAGCCGCAGCGGTCGCAGATATCGCGCGGCAAATTGTCTCCCGTTGGCACGCGGCGGCTGAAGGCCGGATCGTGTTCGGCGCCGGGTTCTCGCGGCGCCGGAACGCCGCCCGAACCGCCCATTTTCGTCAAATTCGTCATATTGCAACTCTTTGATCCGCCTACGGAAGTAAGCCCCATCGGGCCCGCGCCCGCCACTCGGGTGGAAAATCTTCGAAACCTGTCGCTCCGCCACACCCGGGCGGCCCCAACCGTCCGCGCACAGACCTATCGCCGTTTTCGAATTTTCTTCTTTTTTCATGGCCCGGTTCCTCTTGCAAGACGGGGCCTTGCGGGTGCATATGAAGATAGTGCGGCACGCCCGGCAATACCACAAATCAACCGGCGGCGCGCCCGAACCGATTTCTCCATGCGGCGGGTGACCCGTCCAACCGGAAACATCCCGACCGGAAAATCCCGCAAGGAAAAGAACCCGCGAAATTCAACCCCCGATATTCGGATACACGCGTATCGAATAGCTCCACAGGACACCAGAGGACAGACGAATGGCAGCCAGAAAGTCGACCGGAAGTTTCGATCTCGAGAGCTCATTGAGCCATCTGCTGCGTCGCGGGCAGCAATTCGCCTACGACCAGTTCGTTCAGCAGATGGGCGGCAATGCGCTGACGCCACGCCAGTTCATCGTGCTGTTCGCGGTCGAGGAAGAAGAAGGACTGAGCCAGACCGATCTCGTCAACCGCACCGGCATCGACCGCTCGACGCTGGCCGACATGATCAGCCG
>JAHBYM010000092.1 GCA_019635975.1 Parvibaculum sp.
TCGACATCGCCGATATGATGATCGGCCGGCAGGATCAGCAGGATGCCCTGCGGATCGCGCGCCTGGACAAAGGCAGCGGCCGCCGCGGCCGCGGGCGCGGTGTTGCGGCCTTCGGGCTCCAGAATATGCGCGAGCGGCCTGAACCCCGCCTCCTGCATCTGCTGGGCGATGATGAAGCGTTGATCGTCGTTCGAGACGACAATCGGCGCCGCGCAATGCGGCAGCCCCGTAACGCGGGCAGCCGTCTCCACCAGCATGGCGCGGTCTGAGACCAGCGGCAGCAATTGCTTCGGATAGAGCGCCCGCGAGGTCGGCCAGAGCCGCGAGCCGACACCGCCGGAAAGGATCACGGGATAGATCATTCATCGCTCCGTTGGCTGGCACCGAATGCCCGTCGGCGCAAATATCCTTGCGGGCGGCGGCCCGGCAACGATAGCCAGTTTCGGCCGGTGTTTCACCCCGTTCCGGCCGGATTGGTTAAGCGCCGCCGCCATCGTTTCAGGACCGGCAGGCCCGGCCGGGGCCATCATGGTCAGGCGACGGCCCGGGAGGCCGGGCGCTTGCGGCAATTCGGGATTAATGCGAAACCAGAAAGCCTCTCCCGGCGTTGTTTACACGCATCCACGAAGGGCCTGACGCTTCCGATGACTGCCACCGCCCCCCGAAAAATTCGCAAGGCCGTCTTCCCCGTTGCCGGCCTCGGCACCCGTTTTCTGCCGGCGACCAAGGCCGTGCCGAAGGAAATGCTGACCGTCGTCGACAAGCCGGTGATCCAGTATGCGGTCGAGGAAGCGGCCGAGGCCGGCATCGAACATTTCGTCTTCGTGACCGGCCGCGGCAAGGGCGCCATCGAGGATCATTTCGACATCGCATATGAGCTTGAAGCGACACTGAAAGCCCGTGGCAAGACCGCTGAAATCGCGCAGCTGGAAGCGGCCCGCCCGGCCGCCGGCGCGGCGAGCTTCGTGCGCCAGCAGGAGCCGCTGGGGCTCGGTCACGCGGTCTGGTGCGCCCGCGACATTGTCGGCGGCGAGCCCTTCGCGCTGGCCCTGCCCGACATGCTGATCCACGGCCCCCGCGGTTGCTTCGCCCAGATGATGGACGTCTATGCGCGTCATGGCGGCAATGTGATCGCGGTCGAGGAAGTGCCGCATGAGCATGTCAACCGCTACGGCGTTGTCGCGCTGGCCGATGACCTCGGCCATGCAACGCACCGCATCTCCGGCATGGTCGAAAAGCCGAAGATCGAGGACGCGCCCTCGAACCTGATCGTCTCGGGCCGCTACATCCTGCAGCCTGAAATCTTCGAAAAGCTCGCAACGCAGAAGCCGGGCGCCGGCGGCGAGATCCAGCTCACCGATGCGATGATCGCCTTGATGGCCGGACAGGATTTCTTTTCATACCGCTTCGAGGGCACGACCTATGATTGCGGCGACAAGATCGGATATCTGGCCGCCAATGTGGCGCTCGCGCTTGCGCGCGCCGACATCGCGCCGCAATTCCGGCCCGTTCTGGAAAAGCTGACGAAAAAATAAACGCCAGGAAGAACAAGCGCAGCCTTCGCCCCGGCCGCCGCAACGCGTCAGTCGGAACCGCCGGCGGCGACGGCAACGCTTGCCCGCGCAAGGCGCGCAATATCGGCCGCGACCATCTCGCCCACCAGTTCGGCAAAGCTTGTCCGCCGGCGCCAGCCCAGCTTGTGCTGCGCGCGCGACGCATCGCCGATCGTAACGCTGATATCGGTCGGGCGGAAAAAGGCCGGATCGATCGCGACCAGGCGCTCGCCCGTATCGGCGTCGAAACCGGTTTCGTCCAGCCCCGCGCCTTCCCAGACGACCGACCGGCCGATCTCGGAAAAGGCGAGTTCCACGAATTCGCGCACCGAATGATGCTCGCCGGTCGCCAGCACATAATCGCCGGGTTGGTCCTGTTGCAGCATCAGCCACATCCCCTCGACATAGTCGCGCGCATGGCCCCAATCGCGGCGCGCATCGAGATTGCCGAGCTTGAGCGGCGCCGGATTCCCCGCATGCCGCGCGGCAACCGCATGCGAAATTTTCCGGGTCACGAAATTGCGCCCGCGCCACGGGCTTTCGTGATTGAAGAGAATGCCGTTGGAGGCATGAACGCCGAAGGCCTCGCGGAAATTGACCGTCGCCTCGAAAGCGGCATGCTTCGAAACGGCATAGGGGCTCAACGGGTGAAGCGCCGTGTCTTCGTTCTGGGTCTTGCCCTTCGCATCGCCGAACATTTCCGAGCTTGAAGCCTGGTAAAAACGCGTGCGGCGCGCCGGGTCGAGTTTGACAAGCGCGTTCAACAGGCGCACCGCGCCCGTCGCATTGACGTCGGTCGTATAGGCCGGATCGTCGAAACTGGTCTGGATATGGGTTTGCGCGGCGAGATTGTAGATCTCGTCGGGGCGCACGCTGTCCAGAAGCCGCGAAAGGCCGGCGGCGTCGATCATGTCGCAGCTATGCAGATGAAGCCGCCGGTTGAGATCGGCGATATGGGCGAACCGCCCGCGATCGAGCCGCGACACGTCGCGCGACACCCCATGGACCGCATAGCCCTTTTCGAGCAGGAAGGCGGCAAGATACCCCCCGTCCTGACCCGTAATGCCGGTAATCAGGGCAATCGGCGCATGGCCGGCAAAATCGGTGCGTTGGAGCGGCGTTGCTTGCGTCAAGGCGGGCTTGTCCGGGGGGTGGAAAGGGGGCTTTCAGGGGCGGGTATTCAGGGCTTTTACCATGAGCCCCGGCGGAGCAACAGATGCAGCGGCCGGTGCAATCGGACAATTTACCGGCCGGCGGCCGCCGGCAGATGGTCGCAATACCAGCGATAGACCTCCCGCACCCCCTCATCGAGCGGTATCCGGGCTTTCCAGCCCCGGGCGGTGAGGCGGGAAACATCCATCAGCTTGCGCGGGGCGCCATCGGGCTTTGAGGGATCGGTCACGATCTCGCCCCGATAGCCGACAACATCGCGCACAAGCTCCGCGAGCGCGCGGATCGACAGGTCGCTGCCCGAGCCCACATTGATGTGATCCTCTTCCGAATAGGTCTTCATCAAATGAACCAGCGCGTCGGCGCAATCGTCGACATGCAGAAATTCGCGCTTCGGCGTGCCGGTGCCCCAAAGTGTCACGCTTGCGGCGCCCGCTTCGCGCGCCGCATGCATTTTGGCGATCAGCGCCGGCAGCACATGCGAGGATTGCAGGTCGAAATTGTCGCCGGGACCGTAGAGATTGGTCGGCATGGCCGAAATGAAGTCGCAGCCATATTGCCGCCGATAGGCCTGGCAGAGCTTGATGCCGGCGATCTTGGCGACCGCGTACCATTGATTGGTCGGCTCGAGCGGCCCGGTCAGCAGCGCCTCTTCGGACATCGGCTGCGGCGCGAGCTTCGGATAGATGCAGGACGAACCGAGAAAGAGCAGCTTCTCGACGCCCGCGCGCCACGCGGCATGGATGAGATTGGCCTCGATCATCAGATTGTCGTAGAGGAACTCGGCCGGCCGCTGATCATTGGCGAGGATGCCGCCGACCGTCGCGGCCGGCACAAACACCGCCTGCGGACGATGCGCCGCCATCCATGCCTCGACATCCGCCTGGCGGCGGAGGTCGACCTGCGCGCGGCTGGCGACCAGCACCTCGCAGGATTCCCGCTCGAGACGGCGCAGAATGGCCGATCCGACCATGCCCCGATGGCCGGCCACATAGACCCGCTTGCCATCAAGCGCATAGGCGGCGGTCTCAGTCATAACGCCCCTTGCGGTCCTGCTCCAGCGCAACGGCCTTGAGGTCGGAGGCCACCATCTCGGACACAAGTTCGGGGAAACTCGTGCTGTGCCGCCAGCCGAGCTTCTGATGCGCCTTGCGCGGATCGCCCAGCAGCAGATCGACCTCGGTGGGACGGAAATAGCGCGGATCGACCTTGACGAGAACCTTGCCGGTCGCGGCATCGATCCCCTGTTCGTCGGCGTCGCGGCCTTTCCATTCGATCCGCCGTCCGGTTTCGGCAAAGGCAAGCTCCACGAACTCGCGCACCGAATGCGTCTCGCCGGTGGCGAGCACATAATCGTCCGGCTCGTCCTGCTGGACGATCCGCCACATCCCCTCGACATAGTCGCGCGCATGGCCCCAGTCGCGCTTGGCGTCGAGATTGCCGAGATAGAGCATGTCCTGAAGCCCGAGCTCGATTGCCGCGACGGCGCGCGTGATCTTGCGCGTCACGAAAGTCTCTCCGCGCGTTGGCCCTTCATGGTTGAACAATATGCCGTTCGAGGCATGCATGTCATAGGCTTCGCGGTAATTGACCGTGATCCAGTAGGCATAGAGCTTGGCCGCCGCATAAGGGCTGCGCGGATAGAAAGGCGTCCGCTCCGATTGGGGCGTTTCCTGCACCTTGCCGTAAAGCTCCGAGGTCGATGCCTGGTAGAAGCGGGTCTTCTTCTCCATCCCGAGGATGCGGATCGCCTCGAGCAGCCGCAGCGTGCCCACCGCGTCCGAATTGGCAGTGTATTCGGGCGTCTCGAAACTCACCTGAACATGGGATTGCGCGGCCAGATTGTAGATCTCGTCGGGCTGCGTCTCCTGCACGATCCGGATCAGGTTGGTTGCGTCGGTCAGGTCGCCGTAATGCAGCCGAAGACGCGCATGCGCGACATGCGGATCCTCGTAAAGATCGTCGATGCGTTGCGTGTTGAACGAGGACGAGCGGCGTTTCGTCCCGTGGACGACATAGCCCTTCTCGAGCAGAAGCCGCGCCAGCCACGCCCCGTCCTGGCCGGTAATGCCCGTGATCAGGGCCGTTTTCGGTTTCGCTGCGGTCACTGTCGCCCCCAAATCATGAACGGGAACCCTAACCCGGTTCCGGCGCCCCGGGAATTGAGCTTTTTTTGACGGCTCCCGCAAGCCGGAATGCCGCGAAATGGTTACCGGCGCGGGGCCGGCCCTTCAATTTGTTATATACGCCCCGTGACGATACGATCCGACCCTTGCTTGCTGCCAGCCCGGACAATTCAATGATCGAAATCGAGGAAACCGCCATCCCGGGCGTCCGCATCGTCAGGCCGCGCCGCTTGGGCGATGCGCGCGGTTATTTTGCCGAGACCTTCAACCGGCGCGTCATGGCGGAGGCCGGCATCGATATCGGCTTCATCCAGGACAATGAATCGCTTTCGGCGGTCCCCGGCACGATCCGCGGCCTGCATTTCCAGACCCCGGATTTTGCCCAGACCAAGCTGGTGCGTGTGCTGACCGGCGCGGTGCTCGACGTCGCGGTCGACATCAGGCGCGGTTCGCCGACCTTCGGCGCCCATGTGGCGGTCGAGCTCAGCGCCGAAAATGGTAAACAGCTGCTGGTCCCCAAAGGTTTCGCCCATGGGTTTTGCACGCGCATGCCGGACACACGCGTCTTTTACAAGGTGGACGCCTATTATTCACAAATACACGATGCGGGAATATTGTGGAACGATCCGGAGCTGGCGATAGACTGGCCGGTGACACCCGGCAAGGCGACGCTTTCGGAAAAGGACGCGCGCCTGCCGCGCCTGGCGGATTTCGACACGCCTTTCGTTTACGATGCCGGTTAGGGGCACAGACCGGGACCGGTGCTGACGGAGAGAGGGGATTTATTCGATGCGTATCATGATAACCGGCGGCGCCGGCTTCATCGGCTCGGCGGTGATCCGTATGCTGATCGGCGAGACGGATCACGAGGTGCTGAACGTCGATTGCCTGACCTATGCCGGAAATCTCGATTCGCTGACCGGTGTTTCCGAAAACATCCGCTACCGCTTTTCGCGCACCGATATCCGCGATTTGGCCGATCTGCGCCGCGTTGTCGAGGAGTACCGGCCCGACATCGTGATGCATCTGGCGGCCGAAACCCATGTCGACCGGTCGATCGACGGACCGGCCGCCTTCATAGAGACCAATCTCGTCGGCACCGCCAATCTGCTGGAGGTGGCGCGCGCGCACTGGCAGGGTCTCGACGGCGCGGCGAAAGCGCGCTTTCGGTTTCACCACATCTCGACCGACGAGGTCTTCGGATCGCTGGGGCCAACAGGCGCCTTCACCGAGGAAAGCCCTTACGCACCGAACTCGCCTTATTCGGCGTCGAAGGCCGGTGCCGATCATCTGGTGCGCGCCTGGCGCGAGACCTATGGCCTGCCCACAATTGCCAGCAATTGCTCCAACAATTACGGGCCTTGCCAGTTTCCCGAAAAACTGATCCCGCTGATGGTGCTGAACGCACTGGAAGGAAAGCCGCTGCCGGTCTATGGAGACGGGCTTCAGGTGCGCGACTGGCTGCATGTCGACGATCATGCCCGCGCCCTGATCGCCATCGCGACGCGCGGCGTTGTCGGCGAAACCTATAATGTCGGCGGCAATGCCGAACGCACCAATATCGACATCGTGCGCGCGATCTGCCGTCTGCTCGACGAGTTGCGGCCCGCGCCGCAAGGCTCGTATGAAAAGCTGATCACCTTCGTTGCCGACCGGCCGGGCCATGACGCGCGCTATGCGATCGACGCCTCGAAGATCGCACGCGAACTGGGTTGGCGCCCGCGCGAGAATTTCGAAAGCGGCCTGCGCAAGACCGTTGAGTGGTATCTCGACAACCGCGACTGGTGGGAACGCGTGCGCTCAGGGCTCTATCGCGGCGAACGCCTCGGTCTGATCGATGCGGATTGAGCGCGGATGGCGGCGGACCCCTCTATGAAACGCCTGCTGGTGACCGGCGCCGGCGGACAGGTCGGCACCGAACTGGCGGCCGAAGCGGCGGGCGCGGGGTTCGCGGTCGTGGCGCCGCGACGCGCCGAGCTCGACATCACGGACGAAAACGCCGTCGCCGCCGCGATTGCCGCCGCGACGCCGGATGCGGTCGTCAATGCGGCCGCCTGGACGGCCGTCGATCGCGCCGAAAGCGAACCCGGCATCGCACATGCCGTCAACGCCCGCGCGCCCGGCCTCCTCGGCAGCGCCTGCAACCGCGCTGGCATTCCGCTGCTCCATATTTCGACCGATTATGTTTTCGGCGGAATGTCGGAGCGCCCCTGGCGCGAGGACGACCCGGTGGCGCCGCTCGGCGTCTATGGCGCAAGCAAGGCCGAGGGCGAGGCGGCGCTGCGCGCGGCGGCGCCCTGCCACATCATCCTGCGCACGGCCTGGGTCTTCAGTCCGCATGGCAACAACTTCGTCAAGACGATGCTGCGCCTGGCAAGTGAGCGCGACGAACTTGCCGTGGTCGACGACCAGCGCGGTTCGCCGACTTCCGCCACCGACATCGCGCAAACCTTGCTGGCGCTGGCCGCTTCGGTTGTCGATGCTAGGGCGTCGGATGCATCGCCGCTCTGGGGCACATATCATTTCTGCAATGCCGGCGTGACAAGCTGGTGCGGCTTTGCCCGCGCGATCATGGCCGGTGCGGCGGCGCGCGGCGCACCCGCGGCAAGCGTGCGGCCAATCTCGGCCGCCGACTACCCGACGCCGGCACGCCGCCCCGCCTTTTCGGCGCTCGATTGTACAAAAATCAAAACCGTTCTCGGCCTTGAGCCGCGGCCCTGGGAAGAAGCGCTTGACGGCACGCTTGACCGGCTGCTGCCGGCGGGCGGCATCGAGCGGACAAAGGCGGAAAGCGCATGAAGGGCATCATTCTGGCGGGTGGCAGCGGCACGCGGCTTTATCCGGTGACAAGAGCCGTCTCGAAGCAATTGCTGCCGGTCTACGACAAACCGATGATCTATTATCCGCTGACGACGCTGATGCTGGCCGGCATTCGCGACATTCTGGTGATCACGACACCTGAAGACGCAGCCGCTTTCGAACATCTGCTGGATGACGGCAGCCAATGGGGCATCTCGATTTCCTATGCGGTGCAGCCGAAGCCCGAAGGCCTCGCCCAGGCCTTCATCATCGGCCGCGATTTCGTCGGCGGCAAACGCTGCGCCCTGGTGCTGGGCGACAATATCTTCTACGGCAACGGCCTCTCGGCGATCCTCCAGCGCGCGGCGCGGCCGGGCAAGGGCGCGACGGTTTTCGGCTACTGGGTACGCGATCCCGAGCGCTACGGCGTTGTCGAATTCGACGGCAAGGGCAACGCGATCTCGATCGAGGAAAAACCGGGAAAACCGAAATCGAACTTCGCCGTCACCGGGCTTTATTTTTACGACTCCCATGTCTGCGACATGGCGGCCGAAGTGCGCCCTTCCGCGCGCGGCGAGCTCGAAATCACGACACTGAACGAGATGTATCTGAAAAAGGGTGAGCTGACGGTCGAACTGCTGGGCCGGGGCTTCACCTGGCTCGACACGGGCACCCACCAGTCGCTGCTGCAGGCGGCCCAATTCGTCGAGACGATCGAGGAACGCCAGAACCTGAAGATCGGCAGCCCGGAAGAAGTGGCCTTTCGCATGGGCTATATCGGCGCCGAGCAATTGCTGGCGGCCGCCCGCGGCCTTGGCAAGAGCAGCTATGGCGCCTATTTGCGGGCGCTTGTAAAAGACCGGTGATGTAAAAACCCGGTGAAAACGGATCTGCGGCAGGGTAAGGCGACCGCAGCGGAACATGCGAGGAGCGAGAAATGAAAGTGGCGATGATCGGCACCGGCTATGTGGGCCTTGTCTCGGGCGCCTGCTTTGCCGATCTGGGCCACAAGGTTGTCTGCGTCGAAATCGACGAAACGAAGATCGCGAGGCTGCGCCGTGGCGAGATTCCGATTTACGAACCGGGCCTTGAAGACATCGTCGCACGAAACGTCGAAGCCGGCCGGCTCTCCTTCACCGCCGATGCCGCCGGGGCGGTGCCGGAATGCGATGCGGTTTTCATCTGCGTCGGCACGCCGCCGCGCGAGGATGGCGACGCCGATCTCTCATGGGTCTATGCGGCCGCGCGCGGCATCGCCGGTCATTTGAGCGGCTACACGGTCGTCGTCGACAAGTCGACCGTGCCGGTCGGCACCGGCGACGAGGTGGAGCAAATTATCCGCAAAGCGAACCCCGATGCCGATTTCGATGTGGCCTCGAACCCGGAATTCCTGCGCGAGGGCAATGCCATCGACGATTTCATGCGGCCGGACCGCATCGTCATCGGCACGAACGCACCGCGCGCCCGCGAGGCAATGCAGGCGCTCTACCGCCCGCTGATGTTGGCCGAGACGCCGGTCGTACACACAAGCCGCGCGACCGCCGAACTGATCAAATACGCCGCCAATGCGTTTCTGGCGATGAAAGTCACCTTCATCAATGAGATCGCCGATATCTGCGAAAATGTCGGCGCCGACGTGCAGGATGTCTCGCGCGGCATCGGCCTCGACAGCCGCATCGGCACAAGGTTTCTGCAGGCGGGCGCCGGCTTCGGCGGCTCCTGCTTCCCGAAAGACACACTGGCCCTGACAGGCACCGCAAGAAAGGTCGGCCGCCCGACCCAGATCGTCGAAGCGGTGATGGCCGCCAATACCGAGCGCAAACGCCGCATGGCCGAAAAGGTGATCGCGGCCTGCGAGGGGAACGTCGAGGGAAAGACGATCGGCGTGCTGGGCGTGACCTTCAAGCCCAACACCGACGACATGCGCGACGCCCCGAGCCTCGACATCCTGCCTTTGCTTCAACAGGCCGGCGCCCGCATCCGCGCCTACGATCCCGAAGGCATGGGCGAAGCGCGAAAACACTTGAAAGATATCGAATGGGCAGGCGACGCCTATGGCGTCATGCCCGGCGCCGACGCCTTGTTGATCCTGACCGAATGGAACGAATTCCGCGTCCTCGATCTCGATCGTGTGCGGCGGGAATTGAAACGCCCGCTGATGATCGACCTGCGCAACATCTACACGCCCGATGAAATGGCGCGGGCCGGTTTTGAATATCATTCGGTCGGTCGGCCGGCGCAGCGACCATAGACCGGCAACGCCTCCGCGAGACAGGGCTGGTGTCCCGCATTCGTAAACGCCCATCCCGGCCGCCGGACGGCCACCGGGAGCAGCAACACAACACCTTGCGTTCCTGAACTCCGCATTTCAGCGATCTTGACGATGCAAGGGGCCGGTGGAACCCGCCATCCGTCCGTCTGCGGCGAAATAGCGCTCGCCCGCCGCAAATAAATGAATAGCAAATCATTGTTCCGATGAGCAGCCGCGTTAGGATGAAGGACTGCGATGTTGATCGTCATCTCGTAGGTCAAATGACGATAGGGGAACGGGGCACATGCCGGACAGAGCCGATACGATAGGCGCCGGCACAACGGCTGGCACGGAGGCCGGCTGGCGGGATCGAACGCTTGCGGGTTTTCTGCGGCGCGCCGTCTTCCGCAACCGCGTCCAGCTTCTCGGCGGCGTTCTCTTTGCGGTCCTGCTGCCGCTTGTCTTCCGCTTCGACCTGGTCGCCGTCCCGCTGACGCAATCCGCCCTGACCAACACGATTGTCGGTGCCACCTTCGCATTGACGCTCGGCTTCTTTTTCTATCGGCGGCTGCTCGACTATCCGGGCACCGAAGGCATTTCCTATGCGGTCCCGGTCTTCGCCCTGACCTATGGCGCCGTGCTGGTTCTCTTCGTCTTCCTGCGTCTCGACTACAGCCGCTATCTCTTCGG
>JAHBYM010000093.1 GCA_019635975.1 Parvibaculum sp.
GCGGCGCGGGGCCGCGGCGCCGGCCGCGCGCTGATCGAGGCGCTCGCCGCCCGCGGCCGCGCTGAAGGCTGGCTCCGCCTCTACTGGCAGACCGATACGGACAACGCCACCGCCCGCGCCCTCTACGACAAGCTCGGCAAGACGCGAAACTGGGTCAGATACGACCTTGATCTTTGACGGAGAATGACCAACCTTGCTTCTCCGGTATTGGGGAGAAAGACATGAAAAGCGTTGTCGTCACGGGCGTCTCGACCGGCATCGGTCACGGCGCCACGAAAGTCCTGATCGCAAAAGGCTTCCACGTCTTCGGCTCGGTCCGCAAACAGGAAGACGCCGGCAGGCTGCAAAAGGAATTCGGCGACAAGTTCACGCCCCTCGTCTTCGACGTGACCGACGAAGCCGCGATCCGCGCCGCCGCCGCTGAGGTCCGCGCCGCGCTGAAAGGCGAAACGCTGGCCGGCCTCGTCAACAATGCCGGCATCGCGGTCTCGGGGCCCCTTCTCGAGGTCGACCCGGCGGATTTCCGTACACAGATGGAAGTCAATCTCACCGGCCCCCTGCTGGTGACGCAGGCCTTCGCGCCGCTCCTGGGCGCCGACAAGTCGCTGAAAGGCACGCCGGGGCGCATCGTCAACATCTCCTCGGTCGGCGGCATCCGCGCCATGCCCTTCATCGGCCCCTATGCGGCATCGAAATTCGCGCTTGAAGGTTTTTCGGAAGCCTTGCGCCGCGAGCTGATGCTGTTCGGCATCGACGTCATCGTCATCGGCCCCGGCCCGGTCAAGACCGCGATCTGGGACAAGGCCGAGGAGATCGACATCGCCCGCTACGGCAACTCGCCCTATCTGCCGATCCTCGAAAAATTCCAGAAGGTCTTCATCGAGCAGGGCCGCGAGGGCCTCCCCGCCGAAACGCTCGGCCGCCTGATTCACAAGGCGCTGACAGTGCCGAAGCCGCGCGTCCGCTATTCCGCCGTCAAGGGCCGCCTCGCCGAAAAAATCATGATGGCCGTCGCCTCCAAACGAACCCTCGACAAGATGATCGCCCGCATGCTCGGCCTGAAGCCGAGCTGATCCGCGCCCGCCAGAAAAACTCGAGCCGCGTCGGCCCGTGCCGGAACCGCATATTCGGCGGTCTTCGCGTTTCTCCGCCTCAAAACTTGACACTGTCTAGTTTTCAGGAAATGCTGCGTTCAAAGGAAAACGCAGGGAGGAACGGATCGCATGGCACACGAGGAATATGTCGCCGCCGACGGCGGCTGGATCAGGCCGGAAATTCTGTCCGATCCCGCCCTCTACGAAATGGAAAAGGAGCGCGTGTTCGGCCGCTCATGGCTGCTGCTGGGCCATGTCTCGCAGCTTCCCGAGCCGGGCTCCTTCCTGCGTACCTTCATGGGGGAGGAATCCGTGATCGTGACGCGCGACCGCAGCGGTGCGATCGGCGCCTTTCTGAATGCCTGCCGTCATCGCGGCTTTCAGGTCTGCCAGGAAGACCGCGGCACCGCGCATCGCTTCCAGTGCCGCTATCACGGCTGGGTCTATGGCAGCGACGGCACATTGATCGGCGTTCCGGGCGAGGAATCGATCTACTACAAGGAGATCGACAAGCGGCGCTGGGGCCTCGCGCCGGTCGCGCAGGTCGATATCTACAAGGGCCTGATCTTCGGCAATTTCGATCCCGATGCCCCGTCCCTCACGGAATTCCTCGGCGACATGGCCTGGTATCTCGATGTGATGCTCGACCGCCGCGAAGGCGGCACTGAGCTCCTGGGGCCCCATCGCTGGCGCATCGCCGCCAATTGGAAGGTGATCGCCGAAAATCACTGCGGCGACGAATATCACATCGGCTTTGCGCACGGGTCGGTCTTTCCCCCCGATCTCGGCCCCATGCGCGCGACGCCCATTCCCGGCGCGCGCGAGATCAGGCCGGGCCTCGGTCACGGACTTGGGGTCAACATCTATCCCGACGAGATGAAGCCGGAGGAATGGTTGAATTCGGGCATCAATTCGGCGCCGCCGCATGTCGTGGACTATTACGTCGCCACGCACGACGAAATGGTGCAAAGGCTCGGGCGCCAGCGCGCGCACATGACCCTGATTCACG
This sequence comes from Parvibaculum sp., assembly GCA_019635975.1. Taxonomy (GTDB): domain Bacteria; phylum Pseudomonadota; class Alphaproteobacteria; order Parvibaculales; family Parvibaculaceae; genus Parvibaculum. The sequence goes on from JAHBYM010000093.1 coordinate 2,104, forward strand.
GCGCCGTCTGGCCGAATTTCGGCATGGTGCCGATCGTGAACTCGCTGCGCATCATTCAGCCGCGCGGGCCCCATGAAGTCGAAATGTGGTCCTATTGTCTGGTCGACCGCGATGCGCCGCCCGGCGTCAAGGCGTGGCTCGTCGCGCAGAGCGCCGCCAGCTTCGGCCCGGCCGGCGCCTTCGAACAGGACGATGCGGGCAACTGGGCCGCCGTCACGAAAACCAGCGCCGGCAACATGGCGCGCAAGATCCCGCTCAATCTTCAAATGGGTCTTGGCCACGAGGAGCGCTCCGACCGCTTCCCCGGCGAACTCGGCCTGACGGCAAGCGAGATCAATCAGCGCGGCTTCTATCTTCGCTGGGCGCAGGACATGTTCGGGAGCAATGCGGCATGAGCGAGCGCGAAATTTTCCGGCAACTGGCCGTGCAGCGCTGGCTGTTCGAGGAGGCGGCGCTTCTCGATGCGCGCCGCTATGATCTCTGGCTCGGCCTGCTCGACGAGAGCATCCACTACCGCATTCCGAGCCGTTCCCCGATGCCGCAGCAGGATGTGAAGGACTTTTCAACCTGGTCCGTGGAGCGCGAACTCGACGCGCATGACGGCGTATCGCTGATCGACGACGACCTTGCCGGGCTTCACCGGCGCATCGGACGCTTGCAGACAGGCATGGGCTGGGCGGAAATGCCGCCTTCGATGTCGCGGCGTCTCGTCGCCAACGTTCTCCTGCGCGACGTGGCGCCGGACGGGAAGATTTCGGTCACAAGCTCGATCCTGCTCGCCAAGACGCGCAGCGAGGAGCGCGTCTTCTTCACCGGTGAAAGGCGCGACAGGCTTGTGCCGGCGGGCGACGGGTTTCGCCTCTGCGAACGCTGCGTGATCCTCGACGACGCGGTTCTGGTCGCGGAGAACCTTTCGTTGCTTTTCTAGCGGCGGGTCTTCGGTTTGCTCCGCGCAAGCGGCGTGGCGCCGGCACGGGCATAAAGTTCGGTCGCCGCCGCAAGGAAGGACGGCAGCGAGAGCCCGGGCGTGATGCTTTTCATGTTTCCGTCAAGCCACAATGTCGCAACGCCATGCGTGGCCGCCCAGAGCGCGTTGACGCGTTCGGTGAAAGGCTTGCTCCGCCGCGAAACGCCGGGGTGGCAGCGCGCGACCGCTTCGATGAAGCGTTCGAAGGTCTGGGCGGCAACCGCCTGCGCCTCCGGATATTTTTCGACCTCCACGAGTTCCGGCCGGAACATGATGCGGAAATGGACGGGCCGGTCGAGGGCGAAGGTCACATAGGCCGCCATCATCGCGCGCAGAACCTCCTCGGCGGACTTGCCCGTGCCATCCGCCGCCGCCTTCACCAGCATGTCGTCGAGCTGCCGGAACCCCTCAAGCGCCAGCGCGGCGAGAATGCCGTCGCGATTCTCGAAATGGTGATAGGGCGCCTGGTGGCTCACGCCCGCCCGGCGGGCCATTTCTCGAAAGCTGAGCGCGCCGAGCCCCTCTTCCTCGATCAGCTTGACCGAGTGTTCGAGCAGCTTCTTCTTGGCATCCACAGCTTTCATCCGCACCGCTCCCGTCCCGCGCCGCGCGGGCCTCAAACAAGCGCCAACAATAGCACAATCGCTCTTCGGCCTCTCCGTCGCTTCCCCCCTCTTTCCGTCACACGGAATCCGCCCTCAAACCTGTCGACAAACCCGCCAGCCTGTCCGACGCTTCCGCAAAACCCGAGGGAGCACCCCATGGCCGATCTTCTGGCGACATCCGCGCGCTACATCGACAACGACATTTACGAAGGCGCCGGCCTCGTCAACCGGCCGACCACCGAGCTTTCGGAAATCGCGCCGGGCGTCGCGCTGATCGAGGCGTTCTCGCATGTCGTCGCCTTCAGGAGCGGCGACGGGCTGGTGCTGTTCGACACCAGCCTCGAAGCTTTCGGCCAGGGCGTGCTGAAGTCGCTGCGCGGCTGGACGAAGGAGCCCGTCTCCCACATCTGCTACACCCATGGCCATGCCGATCATGTCGGCGGCACCGGCGCCTTTCTCTGCGAGGCTTGCGACAAGGGCGCGCGCCGCCCGCAAATCCTGGCGCATGAAAATGTCAGCCCGCGCTTCCGCCGCTACGAGCTGACCAACGGCTACAACTTCACCATCAACGCGCGGCAATTCGCGCCGGCGGCCGAATTGCGCATGGGCGGGCAGGGGACGCCGGGCCCGCGCCACTTCGGCCCCGATCCCTGGGTCGAGCCCGACACGACCTTCCGTGAACGGATGGAATTTCGCGCCGGCGACACGCGCTTCGAGCTCTATCACGCGATCGGCGAGACCGACGACCATCTCTGGGCCTGGGTGCCCGAACACAAGGCGATCTGTTCCGGCGATTTCGTCACCTGGGTCTTCCCCAATGCCGGCAACCCGCAGAAGGTTCAGCGCTACCCGCTCGAATGGGCGAAAGCCTTGCGCGAAATGGCGGCCCGCGAGCCGGAGCTCTTGCTCCCCGCGCATGGCCTGCCGATCGCCGGCAAGGCGCGCATCGCCGGCGTCCTCGACACGATTGCTTCGGCGCTCGAGTTTCTCGTTTCCCGCGCCCTCGACATGATGAACGACGGCGCCCGCCTCGACGACATCGTCCATGGCGTCAAGCTGCCCGCGCATTACATGGACAAGCCGTATCTCAAGCCCGTCTATGACGAGCCGGAATTCATCCTGCACAATATCTGGCGTCTCTATGGCGGCTGGTACGACGGCAACCCGGCGAACCTCAAGCCCGCGCCCGACGCGGCGCTGGCCCGCGAAATGGCCGCGCTTGCCGGCGGCGTCGCGCGTCTTGTTCGGCGCGCGGAGGAACTGGTGGCAACGGGCGCCGAAGCCGACATGCGCCTTGCCTGTCATCTGGTCGAGGCGGCAACGCTCGCCGAACCCGAAAACCGCGAAGCCCATGCCGCCCGCGCCGCCGTCTATGGCGCGCGCCGCAAGGCCGAACTCTCGCTGATGTCGAAAGGCATCTTCGGCTGGGCCGAGCGCGAGAGCGCGAAGAAGGCCGGCAAGAACGAGGGCTAGCTTCCGCCCCGCATCCGCCGCACCAGCCGCACCGCGCGCCGGAGCGCCGTGAAGCCGGTGCCGATGGCGATGATCCACAGCGCCACGATCAGCACCTCGTTGTGCCCGCCCCATAGCGGTTCGAGCGCCGTCAGCAGCGCCGCCGCCGTGATCGCCGCCATGCGGTGCGGCTTTGCCATCGGCCCGGCGAAATCGGCCGGCCCGCCGGTCGAAACGCCAAGCTCGCGCACATAGGCGGTCAGCAGCGCCAGGCTCGCCAGCGCCCAGCCGAGCGCCGGTTCGCCCGCGCCATAGCCGGCGCCGGCAAGGATCAGAATATCGGCCACGCGGTCGGGAAACTCGTTCCAGAAGCCGCCATCGGGCGTCCCCTTGCCGCCTTCCACCGCGACCATCCCGTCGAACAGGTTGCAGGCGAGCCGCAACTGGCAAAACAGCGCCGCCAGCACGAACAGCCAGGCGCGCGTGCCCGCATCCTCCGCCGTGCCGCCGATCCAGAACGCCGCGCCCGAAAGCGCCGCCGCGGCAATGCTCGCCTGAGAAATCAGGTTCGGCGTGACCGGCGAGGCGGCGAGCCGCCGCGCAATCGCCTGCGCCAGTCCCGTGTCGCGGCTGGTCAGCGGGCGCCGGTTTCCGGTCTCGCTCATGTCGCCTTCCTTTCGGCCGTGAACTGCGTGAAATTATAGATCAGCGCATAGCTCGTCGCGACGGTGAGCGGCACCGCAACCGTCTTCAAGATCTCGGGCGTACCGCTCGCCGCGTGAACGGCGACAAGCACGCAAGCCGAAATCGAACAGGCGATCAGCGGCGGCGCCCAGGCGCCGAAGCCGCGAGGCAGCCGCGCCCGCAATCCGTCGACGGCGGTTTTGAGAAAATAGGTGATCGCGCCCGACATCGCGCCCTGCGCCGCGCCGGCGATCAGCGGCGCCGGCATCGCATGGTCCCAATTGGCATAGACCGCCCATCCGCCCATCCCGATAAAGGCGAAAAGCACATGCGCGGCGGCGCTTGCCGCCGCCCGCCGGACGAGGTCCATCATGTGACGGCCCATCCGTAGCGCACGAGATGAAAGAAGATCGGCGCTGAAAACACCACCGAGTCGAGCCGGTCGATGAAGCCGCCATGCCCGGCGATCACGTGCCCCCAGTCCTTCACGCCGCGGTCGCGCTTGATCGCCGACATCACCAGCCCGCCGAAAAAGCCCATCAGCGTGATGACGAGCGACATGCCGGCCGCCTCGACAAAGCTGAACGGCGTGATCCACCACAGGCAGGCGCCCAGCAGCGTCGCGCTGGCGATGCCGCCCACAAACCCCTCCACCGTTTTCGACGGCGACAGCACCGGCGCGATCTTGTGTTTGCCGAACAGCTTGCCCCACACATATTGCAGCACGTCGCTCGATTGCACGACGATGACGAGGAAGGCGATCAGCAGCACATTGCGCGCCTCGTATCCCGGAATGTCGAGCGTCAGCAGCGCCGGCACATGCGAGGCGCAGAACACGCAGATCATCACCGCCCATTGCGCTTCCGCCACGCGGTCGAGAAAATTCTCGGTGCTGCCGCGCATCGCCGAAACGATCGGCATCAGCAGGAATGCGTAGACCGGAATGAAAATCGAATAGAGCCCGTACCAGTCGATCCAGATCAGCCAGTACTGCACCGGCAGGATGACGAAAAAGGCCCCCGCCAGCGCCCAGTGGTCGCCGCGCCGCGTCCGCGTCAGCGTCGTGAATTCGCGCAGCGCCGCGAAGGAGCAGATGGCGAAGAGGATGATGACGCCGGTGCGCCCGCCGAGAAACGCAATCGCCATCAGCGCCACCATCATCCACCAGGCGTTGATCCGCGCATTCAGGTTCTCGATGGTTTCGTTGCTCCGGTCGGGCGACAGCCGCCGCTGCAGCACATGGCCGACAGCGGAGGCGGCCACCAGCACCGCGCCGGCGCCGCCCAGCAGCGCAATCAGTTGCCATTGATGTTCGGTCATGCCGCGGCCCCGTGTTGCTCCGACAGCGACAGCAGCGCCGCTTCGGCGCGCGCGATGAAGGCGTCCTTGTCCTCGCCCGGCGCGAGATGCATCGTCGCGCCGAAAGTCACGGTACAGATCACCGGAATGGGCACGATCTCGCCCTTCGGCATCACCCGGTTGAGATTCTCGATCCAGGCCGGCACGAGGTCGATTTCCGGCCGCGCCGCGGCGAGATTGTAGAGTCCGGCCTTGAACGGCAGCAGCGGCGCATCCGTCGTGTTGCGCGTGCCCTCGGGGAACAGAATGAGCGACGCGCCGCCGTCCAGCGCTTCCGTCATGGTCTCGATCGGGTCGCGGTCGCGCGTCGTGCGGTCGCGGTCGATCAGCACGGCGTTGAAGACGTCGCGGCCGATAAAGGTCTTGAGTTTGCCCTTCAGCCAGTAGTCGGAACCCGCCACCGGCCGCGTCCGCCGGCGCATCTGTGCCGGCAGCACCGTCCACACCAGAATGAAATCGCCGTGGCTGACATGATTGGCGAAATAGATGCGCTGCCGCGGCACGGGTTCGGTCCCTTGCCAGATGCCCCGCACCGCCGTGATCAACCGCGCGAACAACACGATTGCCGCCGCCGTCAGTTGCGCTGCTGCCTTCATCGATGGCCCCCTGCTCGATGCCCGATCTTGAAGAAGCGCCGCCGCCCCCGCAACGCCTTAAAATCGGGCGGCGAAACCCGGCACGGACGCGGGCCCTCCCGCCGCCCGTCCGCCGGGCGGCGCCGAATCGGTCTCCCGCGCCTTCAGCGACGGCAAAACCGGGGACAAGTTTTATTTCTCGAAAACTTATCCCCGCGCCGGATTCGCCGGATATTAAACACTCCGCGTTTCCGCAAAGCCGGCCGGCGCATCTCGTGACAGTTGCTTGACAGTTCGGTGACAGAGAGGGGTTTTCGCTGTCACAAACACTGTCGCAAACGCCCGTCCAGGCCCTCAACTCACCTTGTCGAGCACCCGTTTGAAGCGCGCGAAAATGTCGTCGATCTGGTCCGGCTCGACGATCAGCGGCGGCGAGAAGGCGATCGAGTCGCCCGACACGCGCACCATCATGTTCTCCTCATGGAACGCCACGCGCATCGCATCGAAGCCGCGCTTGCCGGGCAGCCCGTCGACGCCCGCAAGGTCGACCGCAGCGGCAAGCCCGATGGTGCGGATGTCGAGCAGCAGCGGGTGGCCTTTCATCGCCATCGCGGCTTGCGCGAAATGCGGTTCGAGTTTCTTCGACCGCTCGAACAATCCTTCGTCGCGATAAAGATCGAGCGTCGCAAGCGCGGCGGCCGCCGCCAGCGGATGACCCGAATAAGTGTAGCCGTGAAAGAGATCGATCGCGTGGTCGGGTCCGGTCTGGAACGCTTCGTAAATGCGGTTATGAACGATCGCGCCGCCCATCGGCACCGTGCCGGATGTGATGCCTTTCGCAAACGTCATGATGTCGGGCGTTACGCCGAAACGCTCCGCCGCCGTCGCGGCCCCAAGCCGTCCGAAGCCGGTGATGACTTCGTCGAAAATCAAAAGAATGCCGTGTTTATCGCATATTTCGCGCAGGCGCTTCAGATAGCCCTTCGGCGGCGGCAGCACGCCGGTCGAGCCCGCCATCGGTTCGACGATGACGGCGGCGATGGTCGAGGCGTCATGCAGCTCGACCATGCGCTGCAATTCGTCGGCGAGATGCGCGCCCCATTCCGGCTCGCCGATGGTGAAGGCCTGCTCGGCGCGGTTATAGGTATGCGGCAGGTGATCGGTGCCGGCGAGCAGCGGTCCGTAGAATTTGCGATTGGCAACCATGCCGCCGACCGAAATGCCGCCGAAGCCGACGCCGTGATAGCCGCGCTCGCGCCCGATCAGCCTGGTGCGCGCGCCTTCGCCATTGCTGCGGTGATAGGCAATCGCGATTTTCAGCGCGGTGTCGGCGGCCTCCGATCCCGAATTGCAGAAGAACACATGATCGAGGTCCTTCGGCGCCAGCGCGCCGATGCGGCCCGCCAGCTCGAAGACCTTCGGATGCGCGAACTGGAACGATGGCGCGAAGTCGAGCTCGCCGGCCTGTTCCTGGATTGCCTTGACGATCGGCGCCCGGCAATGCCCGGCATTCGAACACCACAAGCCCGCCGTCGCGTCCAGCACCGCCGTCCCGTCGGGCTTGTAATAATGCATGTCCTTCGCGCGCGCGATCAGCCGCGGCTCGCGCTTGAATTGCCGGTTGGGTGTAAAAGGCAGCCAGAAGGCCTCAAGATCGTTGGGTGTCAGGGTGTTCATGTCGCAAGGACTCCGGATGCGTCGCGTGACCGCCGTTGCATGATTGCAATATTGCACGATTGAAAATCCGTCGCGCCACGAAAGCAAGCATTCTTCGGCGTGACTCGGTGCAGCGTGTAAACTATCTTAAACAAATGACAGGAGATTTCCGCCGCGCCCACAGTTCCGCGCCGCCGGTCGAAGCCGTCGAGGGCGAACAGAAAGGCCCCGATGTCGGCGCGCGCCTGCGCGAATTGCGCAAGATGCACGGTCTTTCGCAGCGCGAACTCGCCAAGCGCGCCGGCGTCACCAACGGCACGATTTCGCTAATCGAGAAAAACCGCATCAGCCCTTCGGTCGGGTCGCTGAAAAAGGTGCTCGACGGTTTCCCGATCTCGATCGCGGACTTCCTGACGCTGGAACTGAAGCCGCGCAAGAAGGTTTTCTACCAGGCGAAGGAACTGCGTGAAATCGCGAACGGCGCCGTCAGCTTTCGCCTCGTCGGCCGCGACACGCGCGGCCGCGCTATCCAGATGATGCATGAGCGCTATGCGCCGGGCGCCGACACGGGCGACGAAATGCTCTCCCACACCGGCGAGGAATGCGGCATCGTCGTTTCGGGCGTGCTCGAACTGACGGTGGGCGGCGAGGTCCGGCGCATGGTGACGGGTGACGCGTATTATTTCGACTCGCGCCTGCCGCACCGCTTCCGCAATCCCGGCACGGTCGACTGCGTGGTCGTCTCGGCCTGCACCCCGCCGAGTTTCTGAGCGCCGATGTCCATGCCGCAAAACCTCGACCAGCTACTCGCCCGTTCCGGCATCGTCGTCGCGCCCGGCGCTTACGACGCGCTGTCGGCAAGGCTCGCAGCGAAAGCAGGCGCACAAGTCGTATACATGACGGGCTTCGGCGTGTCGGGCGCAAGCTTCGGCCTGCCCGACATCGGGTTGGTGAGCGCGGCCGAAATGAGCGAGCGCGTACGCGCGATTGCGGGCGCGTGTTCTCCCGCGCCGCTGATCGCCGATGGCGACAATGGCCATGGCGGGCCGTTGAACGCCGCGCGGCTGACGCATGCCTATGA
>JAHBYM010000094.1 GCA_019635975.1 Parvibaculum sp.
GCCGAATAGGGATTGCCGCGCTCGAATTCGAGCAAGTACTTCGCGTAGGTCCAGCCCTTGTTCTCCTCGCCGACGCGATTTTCGATCGGCACCTTCACGTCGGTGAAGAAGACCTGATTGACTTCCTGATGCGGCGCCGGCGTGCCGTCGAGCAGCACCAGCGGTTCGACCTTGACGCCCGGCGTCTTCATGTCGATCAGCAGGAAGGAAATACCCTCCTGGGGCTTGCCTTCCTTCGAGGTACGAACGAGACAGAAAATCCAGTCGGCCCATTGCGCGACGGAGGTCCAGATCTTCGAGCCGTTGACCAGATAGTGGTCGCCCTTGTTCTCGGCTTTTGTCTGCAGCGAGGCCAGATCGGAACCGGCGCCCGGCTCCGAATAGCCCTGGCACCAGAGCACATTGGTTTCGAGAATGTCGGGCAGGAAGCGCTTCTTCTGTTCGGGCGTGCCGAACTTCATGATGACCGGCGCCACCATGGTCGGTCCGAAGGGAACCGTGTGCGGCACACCGGCGCGGCCCATCTCGACGTCGAAGATATATTTCTGCGAGGCGGTGAAGCCCGGTCCGCCATATTCGGTCGGCCAGTTGGGCGCGAGCCAGCCCTTCTTCGCCAGCGCCTTCTGCCACTGCACATGGCTTTCCTTGTCGATATAGCCATGTTTCGAGCGAGCGTGCTTCGCACGCATCGCGGGCGTGTAGCTCTCCTCGATGAAGCTGCGCACTTCCTTGCGGAACGCTTCGTCTTCCTTGCTGAACGACAGATCCATGATGTTTCCCGCTTACACCTTGTCGAGGAAGAGCAGCGTCGGCGCACCGCCCAGAACCGCGCCCAGCGACGGGCCGGCGGCACGGAAATATTCCGTCTTGCCATGCGCGTCGAGGTCGGCCTGGGAAGCGTATTGCTCCATCACGACATAGGTCGAGGCTTCGGATTTCGACTTGAAAAAATCATATTGCAGGCAGCCCTTCTCGTTGGACTTCACCTTGTCGCGCAGGGCCGCGAAGACTTTTTCAAACTCCGCTTCCTTGCCCGGCTGCACTTTCAGGGTCGCCACGACGCCGATGACACTCATGTTTCGCTCCCGTTTTCAGATTGTCTGACTTGTTGTTGCCGGGACTTTAGGGGTAAAGCCCCGCTGCATCAATCGCCGCCCCGCCCCAGCCTGTTCGCGGGGCACGACGGCGCTGTTCAATTTCGAACCCGCTACTCGCCTTTGTAGGAAGGCGGGCGCTTGTCGAAAAAGGCGTCCAGCGCCTCGCGATGATCCTTCGTGTGGTGGGCCAGCGCCTGCATCGACGCCGAGAGCTCCATCACATTGTCGAACGAGGTCAGCATGCCCTGCCGCAGCAATTGCTTGGTCATGCGCAGTACGTCCGGCGGCTGGTTGCAGATTTTCGCCGCAACCTCATTGGCGCGGTCCATCAGCGCGGCGGCCGGGACCACTTCGGAGACGAGACCCCAGTCCTTCGCGGTCGCCGCGTCGATCGTGTCGCCGGTGTAGAGAAGCTCGGAGGCGCGGGCCATGCCGATGATGCGCGGCAACAGCCAGGCGCCGCCATCGCCCGGGATGAGGCCGATCTTCAGGAAGGTGGCGCCGAAGATCGCACTGTCGGCGGCGATGCGCGTGTCGGCGAGGCAGGCGACATCGTTGCCCAGTCCGATGGCCGGACCGTTGACCGCGGCGACGACCGGCACCTCGATGCCCCAGACGGATTTGACGATGCGATGGATGCCGTTGCGGTAGCGCTCGCGGATATGGACGCCGGGACCGCCGAAGCCGTCGCCGCCCTCGCGCATCGCCTTCACATTGCCGCCAGCCGAGAAAGCCTTGCCGGCGCCCGTCAGGATCACGCAGCGCACGCCCCTGTCGGCGTTGATGCGCGCAGCGGCGGCTGTGAAATTGTCCGCATCCTCCGGCGCTCCCAGCGGGTTGCGGCTTTCCGGCCGGTTGATCGTTAGGGTCACGACCGGGCCGTTCTTCTCGAAAATCAGGGGATCACTCATCGCTGGATTGCCTCTTTCCTGTGCATTGCGCCTGCCTGAATGACAGATTCTCTTGTTAGGACACCAATTTTCTTACCACGAGAAAATCGCGGCACACGGCCAGATTATGCCGTTTTAACCAAGGTTCGGAAAACCTTATTAAGACTTTTGACGGAGGCTAACACATACAGAAATCGAGGCGGCCGGGCGGTCGTCGACGGCAAATGGTGGGCCGGCCGAAAGGCCGGAAGGGCACTCAGATGGCATTGGGAGAAACGTCTCGGGAGCGTCAGGCGCCAATGCGCGCTGCTGGCGAACAGCCGGGATGGGCGCAACGCCTGATCATGGCCCTCGGTGCGCGGCAGGCCAACGGGCAGCCGCTCAGCGCCGAAACGCGGCTCGAACAGCTCAAGATGCTGATCGATAGCCAGCGCATGCCCATGCCCTATTCCTTCCCCGTGCTTGTCGGCCTGTTTGCCCTGTGTTTCGTCGACACGATCGCCTGGTATTGGCTCGCCATCCCCGTCGCGCTCGTCTTTGTGGCAAACTGGCTGAACCGCAAAAACATGGATGCATTCGCGGCCGCCGATCCGGGACCCGAGGATGTCGGCCTCTGGGAGCGGCGCTCCATTCTCATCACCATTTTCTTTGCCTTCAGCACCGGCTCCATCGCCTTCTTCTTCTGGGTGCCCGACGATCCGGTGAAGCAGGCCTACGTGCTGACGGCGCTCATCATTTCGCTGGCGCCAGTGGCGCTTATCACGTCGTGCTCCATGCCGAGCTTCTACGCCGCAACCATGCCGATCGTCCTCATCGCAACGGCCCGGCTCTTCCTTTCGGGCGAAATCCTGCCCATCGCTCTCGGGGGCGTGCTGCTGATCTTCACGGTCCTGCTTTCGCAGCTCACGACACGGCTCAACGGCATCATGATGCATTCGATCACGCTGCGCGAAGACAAGAGCGGCCTCATCGAACAGCTTTTCAAGGCCAAGCGCGATTCCGACGCCGCACGCGCGCGCGCCGAGGAAGCCAACCGCGCCAAGTCGCATTTCCTGGCCAATATGAGCCACGAGTTGCGCACGCCGCTCAACGCCATTATCGGTTTTTCCGAAGTGATGTCGTCGGAGATTTTCGGCAAGCATGCGGTGCCGACCTACAAGGAATATGCAAACGACATCAACCGGTCCGGCCAGCACCTGCTCGGCCTTATCAACGACGTGCTGGACCTGTCGCGCATCGAGGCGGGCCGCTTCCAGATCACCGAAGAGGAAGTGGACATCGCGCAACTGGCCGACGATTGCCGCCGCATTCTGGAAATCAGGGCACAGGGCCAGCGCGTCACCATCGTCGAAGAGTATGAGGCGAACCTGCCGATCTTCTATGGCGATGCACGCGCTATGCGCCAGACCTGGATCAACCTGCTGACCAACGCGATCAAATTCTCGCCGCCGGGCTCCGTGGTAAAAATGTTTGTGCGGATGGAACCCAACGGCGAGATGCGCTTCGGCGTTCACGACAACGGACCGGGCATCGCGGAAGCCGAGATCGACAAGGTGCTGCACGCGTTCACGCAGGGCGCGTCCGGACTTGCCCAGCCCGGCAAGGGTTCCGGCCTCGGGCTTTCGATCGTGAAAGGCCTGCTTGCCGTTCACGGCGGGCGCTTCGAGCTGAAAAGCAAGCTCGGCGAAGGCACGCAGGCCGAATGCGTGTTGCCGCCGCAGCGGCTGCGCGCGACTTCGCCGGCCAAGAAATCGGCCTGACGCTTACCTAGCGCGGCGGCAACAGCCGTTTTTCCTGAAAAAGCCCGAACCATTTTCGAAACATCTCCTCGGTGTCGATGACATCGTGGAATCCGGCGCGACGCAGCTTGATCGTCGAGACGATGGCGGCGGGTGTCTGCCGTTCGGCGCCGTAGGCCATTGTGAAGTCCGCATAGTGGAACGACTCGCCGACAAAGGCGTCCAGACCGGGCGATGCAAGACCATACTTTACGCGGACCCTGTCCCAATCGGCGGTGCGCTTCGGCATTTCCGCGCCGAGCGACAGGGACGCATCGGGACCGGGCTGCATGCCGAGCGCATCCGCGATGGCCGGCCAGACGTTGCGCCAGACAAAGACATCGCCATTGGTGACGTTGAATATCTCGTTGCCGGCCGCGTCGTTCCCGCCTGCCCACGCAATGGCGTCCGCGAGCAGGTCCGCGTCGACCGCTTCCAGAACCGATGCCGGTCCGCCTGGATAAGATAGCGGCCTCCCCTCTTCCCTCAGAAGCGCCGCAAAGACACCGATGGCCGGGATCAGGTTCATCGCGGCGCCAAGCGAAAAGCCGAAGATGATTTGCGGGCGAAGGATCGTCCAGCGCCAGCCGGCGCCTTGTTGCTTCGCACGAATGTAATTTTCCTGCTCCCAATAGAAATTCGGCTGCGTCTTCATCTCATCTCGGTTTTCGCGGACCGGCACAGCGAGGGCGCGCACATGGGCGCCATAGGCTTTCGTGCCTTGCAGCAGCGATATGTGGCAGAGGCGGGGTGCGGCCCGGGAGAGCGGCTCGACAAGATTTTCAAGCATGCGCCGGTTGGTTTCGATCTGGTCGGCCTCGAGCCAACCCGCGACGAGACCGGGCTTCTCGTAGAGCGCGGCATAGACGAGGCGGGTGACGTCCTTCATGCCGTCCATCGCCTCGGCACAGGCCTTGGCATCCGTCAGGTCGAGCGGGATGTGGCGCGCGCCGAATGTCTCGAAGGGCACACGGCGGGAAAGCGCCGTGACCTTGTGCCCCCGTTCGGCGAAGTGCTTCATCGCGGCGAAGCCGACCAGGCCCGTGGCGCCCGCGACCAGAATGTGTTCGCTCATATCGTCCTCCCGCGTTCATTTTGCCGCAAAGCGTAGAAGCGGGGATAAGCGAGGTCAAAAGCACGCACGAAAAAAGGCCGCTCCGGAGAGCGGCCTTCGTTTTTCGCCGGAGCGCCGCTTACGCGGCTTCGGAATAGCGCTTCAGCTGGTGGTCGACATTGCCGAACTGGGTGTCGATCATCGTCAGGCGCTTGAAGTAGTGGCCGACATTGAGCTCGTCGGTCATGCCCATGCCGCCGTGAAGCTGCACGGCCTGCTGACCAACGAAACGTCCGGCCTTGCCGATCTGCACCTTGGCGCCGGCGGCGGCCTTGGTGCGCTCCACGTCGCTTTCGCCGAGCTTGAGGTTGACCATGTAGGTCATCGACACCGACTGCTCATGGGCCATGAACATGTCGACCATGCGGTGCTGCAGCACCTGGAACTTGCCGATGGGTACGCCGAACTGCTTGCGCGTCTTGCAGTATTCGACGGTGGCCGTGTTGAGCTCCTTCATGCAGCCGATGGCTTCGGCCGAGAGCGCCGCAATCGCCTCGTCGGTGATTTTCTCGACGAGGGCCAAGCCCTTGCCTTCGGCGCCGATCAGCGCGTCGGCGCCGACCTTGACGTTCTCGAAGGTGATTTCCGAAGCGCGGCGGCCATCGACCGTCGGGTAGTCGCGGGTCGAAACGCCGGCCGCCGACTTGTCGACGATGAAGACCGAGACGCCGTCGCGATCGCGCTGGCCGCCGGAGGTGCGCGCCGTCACGATCAGCTTCTGCGCCCAGGGTGCGCCGAGCACCACGGCCTTGTAGCCGTTGATCGTGTAGCCCGAACCGTCCTTCTTCGCGGTCGTCGTCAGGTCGGCCAGATTGTAGCGGCCCTGCGGCTCGGCATAGGCGAAGGCCCAGACCGTTTCGCCGCCGACGATGCCGGGGATCAGCGCTTCCTGCTGTTCCTTCGTGCCGCCTTCGCGCAGGAAGCCGCCGGCGATGACCACGGTTTCGACATAGGGCTCGACCACGAGGTGGCGGCCGAACTCTTCCATGACGATCATGTTTTCGATGGGGCCGCCGCCGAGGCCGCCCAGCTCTTCGGAGAAGGGCGCGGCGAGAAGGCCGAGCTCGGCGAACTGCGCCCAGATTTCCGGGCGCCAGCCTTCGGCGGTCTTCGTCACCTTGCGGCGCGTGTCGAAGTCGTATTTGTCGGCCAGCAGGCTCTGCACCGTGTTGCGCAGCAGCGTCTGTTCCTCAGTGAACGAAAAATCCATCTCGTGACCTTCCCCTTGATGTTTCTTCGGTGCGGCCGGCGCTTAAAGGCCGAGCACCATTTTTGCGATGATGTTGTGCTGGATCTCGTTCGACCCGCCATAGATCGAGGTCTTGCGCATGTTGAAATAATCCTGCGCGGTGCCGGTGCTGTAGTCGGGGCCCGGCACGAACTCGTTGCCGGTCGCTTCCATGCGCGGCGCCTGCACCATCGCGTAGTTGCCGACGGCCTCGACGGCGAGCTCGGTGATGCGCTGCTGGATTTCGGTGCCCTTGATCTTCAGGATCGAGGCTTCGGGTCCGGGACCGCGGCCCTTGCTCTCGGCGGCGAGCGTGCGCAGCTCGGTCACTTCGAGGGCCGAGAGATCGATTTCAAGTTCGGCGACCTTGCGCGAGAACTCGTCGGTCTTCATCAGCGGCGCGCCGTCGATCAGTTCGGCATTGGCGATATTCTTCAGCCGCTCGATCGCCTTTTTTGAGCGCGCGACGCCGGCAATGCCGGAGCGTTCGTTGCCGAGCAGGAACTTCGCGTAGGTCCAGCCCTTGTTTTCCTCGCCGATCAGATTTTCGACGGGCACCTTGACGTCTTCGAGGAAGACTTCATTGACCTCATGCGCACCGTCCATCGTGATGATCGGGCGGACGGTGATGCCCGGCGTCTTCATGTCGATCAGCAGGAAGGAGATGCCCTCCTGCGCCTTGGCGTTCGGGTCGGTGCGGACAAGGCAGAACATCCAGTCGGCGAATTGCGCCAGCGTCGTCCAGGTCTTGCCGCCATTGACGATGTAGTGGTCGCCATCCTTTTCGCTTTTGGCACGCACCGCCTTGGTGCGCAGGCTGGCGAGGTCGGAACCGGAACCGGGTTCCGAATAGCCCTGACACCACCAGTCGTCGCCCGAGAGA
This sequence comes from Parvibaculum sp., assembly GCA_019635975.1. Classification (GTDB taxonomy): domain Bacteria; phylum Pseudomonadota; class Alphaproteobacteria; order Parvibaculales; family Parvibaculaceae; genus Parvibaculum. The sequence continues at coordinate 6,991 of JAHBYM010000094.1, forward strand.
ATGCCAGGCAGGAAGCGCTTCTTCTGTTCCTCGTTGCCGAAGGTGTAGATCACCGGGCCGACCATCGAGAGACCGAAGGGAAGCAGCGGCGAGGTCTCGGCGCGCGCATTCTCTTCGTTCCAGATGTAGCGCTGGGTGATCGTCCAGCCGGTGCCGCCATATTCGACCGGCCAGTGCGGCACGATCCAGCCCTTCTTGTAGAGGATGCGGTGCCAGCGGAGGATGTCCTCCTTCGACATCTCGCCGCGCGAACGGCGGGCGCCGCCCTTCAGTTCCTGCGGGTAGTTGCTGGCGATGAATTCGCGAACTTCGTCGCGGAAGGCGAGCTCTTCGGGGGAAAAGCGCATATCCATAGGGTCAACCTCCATAGTGGCGGCGCGCGGGGGGTCTTCGCCTCCCGCGCTTCACGCCGGCTTATTCGTTTTCAAGGTCCGGTGCCGCCCGTGCCGGAGGTTTTGGCCCTCCGCCGATCCCGCGTGCCGAGACGCTATTTTGGCGGTGATAATAGTCGCAAAGGCCCCTGTTGCAAGCGTGCGGACGGTATGTGACGAACGGGGTGCTGTTCGGTTTTGAACGAAGATGAGGCCGGATGGCGGGCTCAAAGCTGCGCCTGCGTCGCCATGCCGCCATGAACCGCCAGCGCCGATTTGACGAGGCCGATGGCCAGCGCGGCGCCCGCCCCTTCCTCGAGCGCGATGCCGGTTTCGAGGAGTGGCGTCTTGCCGAGGGTCTTGAGCAGGCGGGCATGGGCCGGGGCGCCGGAGGCGTGGGCGGCCAGGCAATGGTCGAGCGCCGACGGTTCGAGCCGGTGGAGGACCGCAGCGGCGGCGCAGGAAACAAAACCGTCGAGCAGGACCGGAATGCGCTGGTAGCGGGCGGCGAGGACCGCACCGGCAATGGCGGCAAACTCGCGGCCGCCGACGCGGCGCAATGCTTCGAGCGGGTCGGCGAGATGGCCCTCGTGCTGCGCGAGGGCGGCGGCGACCGCTTCGGTCGCCCCTGCCGATCCGTCCGTCCAGTCGCCTGGCGCCCCGCCGAGAAGCGCGCAGGCGAGCGCCGCAGCGACCGTGCCGTTGCCCGCTCCTGCCGCGCCGATGCAGAGGAGATCGGCGCCGCCGGCAATCGCCTCCATGCCGAAAGCCATGGTGGCGGCGCAAGCGGCTTCGGAAAGCGCGGCGTCGGCGCGGATGTCGGGAACGGGCATGTCGAGGGCGAGGTCGAAGACCTTGAGACCCGCATCCATTTGCAGCGCGAGTTGATTGACCGCCGCGCCGCCCGCCGCGTAGAGCTCGACAAGGCGATGCGTCGCGTTGGGCTCCGCGCCGGGCATCGACGCCGCGAGGCCGTGCGTGCCCGCGAAGATCGCGATGAGCGGACGGCTGACGAGCGGTTTTGCGAGACCAGACCAAGCCGCCGTCCATTCAGCAATTTCAGCGAGACGGCCGAGCGAACCTTCGGGCGCCGCAAGATCGCGCGTTCGCGCCTGCGCGGCAGCGCGCGCCGCCTCATCGGCCTGCGGCAGACCGGCCAGCAGGTTGCGGATGTCGTCGAAAGGCAGGCCGGTGGCGGCGCGGGTCATTGACGTCTCCGGCGTGACGTGGGATTCGAGGTTTCCCGCTCTATACTCCGTTGCGCGACAGGCGAGAACCCCCGTGACCTATTCGAAGCCGATCAAAAGCCCCTGTCTCAGCATTTGCGCCGTCGATGGACGCGCCAATGCCTGTGCCGGTTGCGGGCGGACGCTGAAGGAGATCGCCGGCTGGTCGCGCATGAGCGACGGCGAGCGGGGCGCCGTGCTCCGGCAATTGCCGGCGCGCATCGAAGCGTTGGGAGCGAAAGCGAGCGCGCCGGAAGAGGCGCTGGCGAAAATTCGAGAGGCGTTGAGGGACTGAATGCTGAAGGAAGTGCCGTTCTATTTCGTCCGCCACGGCGAGACCGACTGGAATCTCAACCGCAAGGCGCAAGGCCAGATCGACATTCCGCTCAACGCCACGGGCCTGACGCAGGCGAAGGCCGCTGCCGAGATTGTGCGCGGGCTTGGCATCCGAACGATTTGCTCGAGCCCCTTGTCGCGCGCCTACGAGACGGCGCGGCATGCCTGCGAAGCGGCGGGGTGCAGCATCACCGTGATCGACGAACTGATGGAGTGCGGGCTCGGCGCCGACGAGGGACGCGACGGCGGCGAGTGGTTTGCCGACTGGCGCGCGGGCCGCTATCTGCCCGAAGGGGCGGAGGTCTATGAAGATTTCCTGCTGCGCGCGCTTGGCGGCGTCAACAAGGCGCTGGAAGCGGAAGGCCCTGTGCTCGTGGTCGCGCATGGCGGCGTGTTCTGGAGTGTGCTGCGGCATGCGAAGATCGACGGGATTCCCTATGCGATGAATGGACAGGTGATAAGGCTCGAACCTCCGGGGCCGGCGCGTCCGGGCTGGGACGCCGAAGTGCTCGGCTAGAAAGGCGACGCACCGAAAGCGCCGCGAAGCGAGGCTTCCGGCGTTTCGGCACGCAACAAAAGTGAAGGATGCGCGGGGCACCTGGAACTCGAACCGCACATGTTTCATGTGACATGTGGCACATGTAAGAGGCGGTCTCGTTCCCGCCCCGCGCGCTGCGGATTTTATGCACCGACCAACCAGCCAAGACCTCCAGCCGCTTTTATCGGCGGTGGCGTCTCCGGGTCGTAATGCCCGGTCCAACTCTCGATCATCCCGGGGCACGTGGTCTGGCACCACAAACCGCAGGACCGCAGCCCCCTCTCCACGCATTCGGCCAGTCCGGACGCGCCCTTCGGTGGAGCGAGTGCATCTAATATGGGGGCGGTTCAGAGGGCGGGGATAAGTTTATTTTCGGAAGACAGTCAGCCCACGTCCTTTTTCGTGCGGGCGTTGAGCGGGTCGCGCTTCAGGATGCGGCCTTCGAGGGCGCCGAGCCAGTCGAGGCCTTGACGCAGGCGCACGACGTCGCCGATGACAATGATGGCCGGCGCCTTGAAATCGGCGCGGGCGACATCTTCGGCCGCCTGGCCCAGTGTCGTTTCGAGCACCGACTGGTCCTTCAGCGTCGCGTTGCGCACGAGCGCGACGGGTTCATCCGCGCGGCGGCCGTTGTCGATCAGCAGGTGCGCGATGGCGCCCAAGTGCGAGAGCGCCATGTAGAGGACGATGACCGGCGAGCCTTTGGCGATCGAAGGCCAGTCGAGATTTTCCGGCACGTCGCCGCCCGCCATGTGGCCGGTGACGAAGGTGACGGCGTGGTTGATGTCGCGGTGCGTGACCGGGATGCCGGCATAGCCGAGGCCGCCGACGCCGGCGGTGACGCCCGGCGCCAGACGGAAGGGGATGCCCGCATCGACCAGCGCCAGCGCTTCCTCGCCGCCGCGGCCGAAGACGAAGGGATCGCCGCCCTTGAGGCGCAGCACGCGCTTGCCCTGGCGGGCGAGCTCGATGAGCCTTGCCGAGATGTCGCGCTG
>JAHBYM010000095.1 GCA_019635975.1 Parvibaculum sp.
CGCGCCGCCGGCGTCGCGGTGGATCTCGAAATCTGGGACGGCATGATCCATGTCTGGCAGGCGTTCTACCAGATGCTGCCGGAGGGCGAGCGGGCGATCGAACGCATCGGCGGCTGGCTGACCAGCCAGTATGTAGCGGCCGGAAAGGCACGAAGCGGCCTCGCCAAGGTGTAAATCGCGCTAAATCATGGTTAATCGCGGTGCGGTGATTTGCAGCGGGGTGTCAAATTCGGCCCCTTGATTGCTAATCGCCAAAAGAGCTATAGAATCATTTGTAATATTCGGATTAATTATCGTCCCGAGAAGTGGTACTTATCGGGGGGCGGGCGGCGTGCCGAACAATTTACGAGGCGGTGGTGGCGGATAAGACTGAACTCATCGAAATGACGGCCGAGATCGTTTCGGCCTATGCCGGTCACAACAAGATAGCCCCAGAAGAACTGGCCGGTCTTATCCACAAAGTCTTCGGCACATTGGCGCAAATCTCGGTGGGTGGGGCCGCTGAGGCCGGCCCGCGCCCGGAACCGGCCGTGTCGATCCGCAAGTCGATGACGCCGGACTACCTGATCTGTCTGGAAGACGGCAAGAAATTCAAGTCGCTGAAGCGGCATCTGCGTACGCATTACGACCTGAGCCCCGAGCAATATCGCGAAAAATGGGGCCTGCCGCGCGACTACCCGATGGTGGCGCCGAATTATGCCCAGGCGCGTTCCAAGCTCGCCAAGAAAATGGGCCTCGGCCAGACGGGCCGCCGCCGCGCGCGATAGGGCCAATGCGCCGTGTGACTTGCATTGAAACCCGCATCCGCCCAAGATTTTTCCACATGATTCGCCGCCGGGCGCCAACCCGGCCTTTGGAGGAGGCGCCTCTGACCCGCGCCGACCAAGCCATCCGCGCTCAGTTGATCGTGCCCGAACAGCGCGAGCTCTTCGACTACTGGCGTTCGAAATCGCACGACGGCGCCTATCCGATGCGCGCCGACATTCAGCCCGGCGAGTTGCGCGCGCTCCTTCCCTCGCTCAGCCTGCTCGATATCGTCGCCGAAACGGAAGACACGGTACGGCTGCGCGTGCGCCTCGCCGGGACGCGGTTGCGCGATTATTTCGGCGTCGAGATGACGGGACATTTTCTCGACGAATACGATCTCGGCGATCAGACCGAATACTGGAACGGCGCCTATCGCGAAGTGATCGGCGCCGGCCGTCCGGCGCAGGGCGTGATCGCGCTCGATGCCTGGAAGCAGCCCAATGTCTTCCAGTTCTGGCTACGCCTGCCGCTGGCGGATGCGGAAGGCCGCATCGTCATGGTGCTCGGTCACGACGCCTTCCTGCAATCGGAAAAGGCCCACGCACTGGCCGAACGCGCCAATCTGCGCATCGCCTGAACGACACGCCGCTTGAAGGACGCGCCCCGGATGGCGCAGACTGGCGGGCGACGATGCGAGGAGGTTGCCGTGAATATTTCAACGATGCGTGCGGGATTGCCGGTGGCGATGTTGTTTGCCGCCGTGTTTCTGGCCGCGACGGCGCAGGCCGCAACGCTTCAGGGTGGCAGCTTCACGATCCGCAGCGGCGAACAGGCTAAGTTTCCGATCGCCAGCGCCGGCGCGCCGTCGGATATGCACGCGCAATGCACCTTGTCGGATGTCGCCGGCAGCGCCAGCCTGATTTTCGACGGCGAAAACTACATCGCGATGTCCGATCTGGCGGTCGGCGAAACGGTGACGCTGACGCGCGGCGAAACCCGCGAATACCGGCTTTCGGGTGTTGTCGATGCGCCGGCGGGCGGTGCCTACATCGCCTTCAACTTCACCGGTGCGGCGGCGGCAATGTGTTTTCCGGGCATGGCCTGCGACGGCGCGGAAGATGCTGCGGCAAGCGTGACCGTCAGTTGCAAGCCCGTCGCGAACTGATTTCAGCGATGTAGCGGCGGAAAGCGCCGCACCAGCATAACGAGCGGTGCGATCCAGAGCGCCGCGACAATGCGCTTGCCATGCGCGCCCGTTTCCGGCGGCGCGAGAAGACAGTCGCCTTTTTCAAACGCAATGAGCCGGCCGAAGCCGGTCTCGGTCCTGCCGCCCGCGATCACGTCGCGGCCCAGCGCGGTGCGCATGGCGCCTTCGCCATCGTGACGGTCGCCGACCAGCAGATCGCCGGTCCGCCATGGGCCGAGATCCCGCGCCACGCCGATCAGCACCGGATTGTCCGCCGGCGTTTCGGCGGTCAGCACTGGCGCCGCCTCCGGGGGGAGCGCGACGACGGTGCCACCCGCGACCAGTTCGCCGAGCGCCACCAGACGGTCCGGCAGGGCGACGTCGATCAGGTCGCCGGGCGTCACGTCGAGCGCATCCGCGATCCGCTCCAGCCAATCCGTCGAGACAGTCATGTCGGCGGTCTCGAGGCGCGAGACCGTCGCCGCCGTGGTGCTGAGCCGGAGAGCGAGGCCGGACTGGGTCAGGCCTTTCAGCTTCCTGAAATGGCGAATCCTTGTCTTCACGGGCGAATCCTCCTTGCAACGGCAAGAGCTTACCGAACTTTATCCCCGGTATATACGAAATATGTAAATTTCAGTGTCAGACGGAGGAATGTTCGTCTATTGTTCTGAAAAAAGCGACATATTTTGGCAGGGAGTAGATCGATGGAACTGGATTTTTTGCGCGTCCGCGACGGCGGTCCCGAAGCCCGGAGCCTGGTTTTCGCCGGACTGGCATCCCGGGCGGACCCGGCCCGCCGCCGCCCGGGACGCCGCCGTTCCGCCGTGCCGCCGCCAAAACGCAAGGCCGAGCTGGAACTGACGCTGGCGACCGTGGCGCGCGCCTGGAATGTGTCGCTGCGCGAGTTGGAGGCGCCGACCCGCCGCCGCGCGCCGGTCGCCGAGGCACGGCAGGTGGCGATGTACCTGACGCATGTGATTTTCGGCATCAGCTTGTCCGAAGTCGGCCGCCTCTACGGACGCGACCGGACGACGGCGGGCCATGCCTGCCAGCGCATCGAGGATCGGCGCGACGATCCGGCATTCGACCGCCTGCTCGACGCGCTGGCGCTGACGCTTGAGAGCGGCGAGCGGAGCGGATGCCGATGACGGAGGACAAGCGGACCGCCGATCCGGACAGCTTCGCGGCGGCGCATCGCCTGATGGCGCGCAAGCGCGTTGCACATGGCGGTGCGGCGTTGGATGTCTGCGTCAACGAGGGCGAGACGCCGCTTGGCTGGCTGCGCCGCCGCAAGGGACCGGGCGGCAAGCCGCTTATCGACGAAACGCAATTCGAGGCCGGCGAGAAACTGCGCCGCGACTTCACGATCGGGCAATTGACGCCGCGCGTTACCGTCGACTGGGCGGCGATCGGTGGCAGTCAGCCGCGGCGCGGCGCGGTCCGCGATCCGGCCGCCATCGCCGATCATGCGCTCGCCGCGCGCAACCGCGTTGCCCGCGCAATGGCGGCGGTGGGGCCGGGACTGTCGGACCTGTTGATTGCCGTCTGCTGCCATCTCGAAGGCATGGAGGCAGCCGAGCGCCGTTTCGGCTGGCCGCAGCGCGCCGGCAAGATTGTGCTCGCCATCGCGCTCGACCGCCTGGCCGCCCATTATGGGCTTCGCGCGGGCGCAAAACGCAAGGCGAAGGCGCTGCTCAAGTGACGAGAAACGGCACGATCAGCGCGCCGGCCATGCCGATCTCGACGGCGATGCCCGGCCCGTTGGCGCGGAAGGGCACCTTGTCGGCGAGCGATGAAATCACGCGGATAAGGGCCGCCGCGCCCCAGGCGCAGCCGAGCGCGACGAAGACGGCCGGTACGCCCATCACGAATGCCGCCGCATGGGAGCCGAGAAAGACGCCGCCATAGGTGGCGCGCACCTCGGAAATGCTTTCGGCGCGCGCAGGGTCGAAGGCGATGCCGACGAGACCGGCGACATGGGCGGGACGAAACGCGGCATAGGCGCCAAGCGCCGCACCGATCAGCGCGGCAAGGAAGGGAAGGGCAAGCAACACGGAGGTCATTTCATCGTCTCCTCTGTTGGCCGGCAGTGCTCAGGGGCTGGCGGGGGCCAGATGCGCTCTGGCGTCCGCCTCGATGCGCGCCACCATCGAATAAAGGCCGTTGGAGCGCTGCGGCGTCAGATGTTCGTCGAGGCCGAGCTTGCCGAAGATGGCGCGGGGTTCGGCGGCGAGAATCTCGGCCGGCGTATGGCCGGAATAGAGGCGCATCAGAATCGCGATCAGGCCGCGGACGATATGGGCGTCGCTATCGCCACGGAAATGGAGGCGCGGCGCGCCGTCCGGACCGGGGCGGACCTCAGAGACGAGCCACACCTGGCTGACGCAGCCCTGCACCTTGTTTTCGGACGAATGTTCGGTCTCGCTGAGCGGCTCGAGTTCGCGGCCAAGCTCGATGACATAGCGGTAGCGCTCTTCCCAATCGTCGAGGAAGGCGAAATCGTCGATGAGATCCTGAATGCTCATGGCGCTCCGTCCGTATCGCTCAGGACATAGCGGCCCGGGCCCCAAAGGACAAGCGCCCCGCCGCTCGGGGGGAGAGCGACGGGGCGGGAAGTGGACCGGATGCGGGTCTAGGTCCCCGCATCCGGCAGAGGGACAGGCGACCGATGGGTGAGGTCAGGCGCCTGCAAAAAGCGAGGGAGCAAGGGCTTGCCGGCCCGGTGTGGCGACCGGCAACGCGGTGCTGTCCTGCTGTTGCTCCTTCGCCTTGTCGGTCAGCCAGACCAGGGCCATGCCGCCGTAATGCGTGGTCTGGCGCATGACATGGCCGAAAATCGCGTGGCTTCGCTCGCATATATCCGGATTGCGGCCGCAGAAGCCCATCACGTCCTGGGCCGAGCGCGCCGCCATGGTCAGCGCTTCGCCGGCACCCATCTGGGGCTCGGCGGGTTCGGGCGGCGCGCCGAGCGAGGCGGCGGTGAAGCCGCCGGCATCGGCGGTGCGTGCGGAGGTTTCGTCGCCGGCCGCGGGCAGCAGGAAGGCCAGCACCGTCAGCCAGAAAGCGGCTCTGAGAATAAAAGACATCGTTTTCACCCTTTCAAAGGCCGGTCGTTCCTAGGGACCGGCGATCAACATGGGCGAAGGCTAGGCCGCGATCTGCTGTCGCCAAGTTAAACTGAAAGATAAAATGCAATAGAGATTGAGTCTTATGCGAACAAATACAGGAGTTGGTTGATTTGGATATTATACTATACTTGAAAATATAATATAATTATTCTAGAAATATAATAAAATACGCAAAAAAATTGACGCGCATTTTTCGAGAATGCGCGTCAAAAAAGATCGAGATTCAATTCAAATTCGTACGAAGCGCCGGAACTCCAGCGCGAGCGTCTGCCGGCCTAGCGGGTGACCGGCGCCGATGGCAGCGCCTCGGCAAAGCAGTTGCTCACATCGTCGACCGCGTGTTTGCCGGTGCACCAGGCTTCCTCGGAAGGAAAGCGGGCGGCGGCGACGCACTGGTTGAGGTTGAGACGGGCCCAGTTGAGGCAACGCCCGGTCGGGTTGCGGGTGGCGCCGACCTGCATGGCGTCCATCGAGCCGTCGAGGACCTGATGGGCGGCAAGCGTCAGGATGCGGTTCATCACCGAGGGCGTGTAGGCATGGGCCGTGCCGATGGGCGAAAGTGCCGCCAGCACCGTGCGCGCCTTTTCCATCGGGCTTGCCGACGCGGCCTTGATCGGGGCTTCGAGCGGCGCGGGCTGCGGCTCGATCATGCCCCATCTCTGTTTCTGGAATTCATAGGCCTTGTCGATGAAGCGGGCCGAGAGCAGCGACATGCGCGCCGTTTCATCGCGGATGGCGAGCGCGACGGCGGCGCTGGCCGAGCTCACGCCCCTGATCTGCAGGATGTGGTCGTCGTCGGCCGCGAGCTGTTCGAGCAGCGCCACCTTGCCGACGGACCGGGCCTCGTTGCGCACGCCTTGCGCGAATTCGGGGTCCTGCGCGGCGATCATGGCGCGCGACGCATACCAGGCCTCGGCGAGCCGGTCCGGCTCTTCGATGCGCAGCGTCGCAAGCGCCCGGCGCACATCGCTCGGCGTGTTGAGACGGGCCTCCGCGACGGTGGCGAGCGCCGAGCCGTAGCTGACATAGACGCCGGTGAGATCGCCGAGGCGCGGCGCGGTCGTCAGCGCCGAAACGCCGGCGGACGGATCGATCGAGGCGACCTGCACGGGCCCGCGCGGCAGCGGCGAGGGCAGCGGCACCGGAACGCCCGACGCAATGACCGCGATCAGCGCTTCGTCGGTGATCATCGCGACCGGTGCGGGCGCCGGTTGGGGCGCGGCGGCGGCGGGCGGCGCCTTGGTGTCGCCCGATGTGAGGCAGCCGGTGAGCAGAAGGGCCGCCGCGAGCGGCAGCGCGGCGCGATGCGCCCGGTTCAGGAAATGTAGCGACAAGTTGCAACCCCTCGACATGGCATCCCCCAACGCCCGAAAAGCCTGAGCGCCGGTTCCGCGGGCGATCGGCCCTTTGCGGAACGGCCACTCTTAATAGAGTGTGCGGGAGTCTAGTCCCGCAACGGGGCGACGGCAAACGGGAAACGCGTTAAGGATGAACATGGGCGCCGCCGACGGTGCATTGCGGAAAATTTGGGGACGTAAATGGATGCACCGCCGCGGCTGAAGGCCGAAATCTGGGTGAAGGCGCTGATCCGCCGCTGCGAGGCGGCGGGGGCGGCCGCGATGGTGGTCCGGCGCGGCGACGCGACGGCGGGCGTGGTGCTGGTCAAGGTCAACCGGCTCGACGGGCGGGCGACCGTCTATGCGCCGGCCCGCGACGGCGAGGGCGCGCTGTTCTGGATGGCGCGGCCCACCGCCGAGCCCGCGCCGGAACCCGATGCCGACGCCTATATCGAGAAGCAGCGCAACCGCGACCCCGACCTCTGGGTGGTCGAGATCGAGGACCGCGAGGGACGACACTTCCTTCAGGAAAAGGTGAGTTGATTTCGCGAGCGCATGAATGTCCCGCGCCACTTATGGGCGCATGAACATGAAGTCTTCGTCCGGGTCGAGATGATCGGCCGCTTCGAGCAGCTCGGCGCGGATGTCTTCCGGCTTGCGGATGCCGCGCCAGATGCGGACCGCCTGTTCGAACAGGATGCGGGCAACGGCATCGGTCGAGAGCTTCGCGGCTTCGGCCTCTTGCAGCATGGCCTCGATGTGAGGTTCGACAACGTCCCGGGCGCTTGTCATGGCTGTCTCCTGAGGTTCAATGGCATGATGCCGCCATGCTCGCACGAGCTGCAACCGGCTTGCATCGGCCAGTTTGTCGCGGGGTGGCGGGACGTAGCGCTTTGGGCTAGGTTCCGCCGCAAATCCATCCCGGAGACGAAACGTTGAGTATTTCCGAGGCCGCAAGCCGTCAGGACAGGGAATTGGCGAGCGAAATCCGCAAGCGGCGGACTTTCGCCATCATCTCCCATCCCGACGCCGGCAAGACGACGCTGACCGAAAACCTGCTGCTGAAAGGCGGCGCCATCCGCCTTGCCGGCCAGGTGAAGGCTCGCGGCGACAACCGGCGCGCGCGCTCCGACTGGATGAAGATCGAGCAGGACCGCGGCATCTCGGTGACGTCGGCCGTGATGACCTTCGAATACAAGGACATCGTCTGCAACCTGCTCGACACGCCGGGCCACGAGGATTTCAGCGAGGATACCTATCGCACGCTGACCGCCGCCGACAGCGCCATCATGGTGATCGACGCGGCCAAGGGCATCGAGGCGCAGACGCTGAAGCTGTTCGAGGTCTGCCGCATGCGCGACGTGCCGATCATCACCTTCATCAACAAGATCGACCGCGAGGGCGTGCATCCCTTCGAACTGATGGACGAGATCGCCTCGAAGCTGGCGCTCGACACCGCGCCGATGGTCTGGCCGGCCGGCATGGGCGGCCTCTTGCGCGGCATCTTCGATCCCGAAAACGACCGCTTCATCCCCTATGAAAAACCGGGCACGGAAAAGGGCGGCCCCGACAGCGAACCCGAAAGCCTGACCGGCGATCGGATCGCCGACTTTCTGGGCGCGGACGAACTCCGGAAGTTCCGCGACGAGATGGAACTGGCGCGGGAAGGCTCGCCGGCTTTCGACATCGAGCAATATCGCGCCGGGCACATGACGCCGGTCTATTTCGGCAGCGCGCTCCGCAAGCTCGGCGTGCGCGAATTGCTGGACGCTGTCGCCGCCTACGCGCCGCCGCCGCGCGCCCAGCCGGCCACAAGCCGCATCGTCGAACCGGCGGAACCGAAGGTGACGGGCTTCGTCTTCAAGGTGCAGGCGAACATGGACGCCAATCACCGCGACCGCATCGCCTTCATGCGCATCTGTTCGGGCAAGTTCAAGCGCGGCATGCGGCTGAAAATCTCGGGCAGCGGCAAGTCCATCGGCGTCAACAACGCGATCATGTTTTTCGCGCAGGACCGCGAGCTGCTGGACGACGCCTGGGCCGGCGACATTATCGGCATCCCGAACCACGGCACGATCCGCGTCGGCGACACGCTGAGCGAGGGGGAAGACCTGATCTTCACCGGCATCCCGAACTTCGCGCCGGAAATCCTGCGCCGCGTCCGCCTCGACGATCCGATGAAGGCCAAGCACATGCGCCGCGCGCTGGAAAGCCTGGCGGAAGAGGGCGTGACGCAGGTCTTCAAGCCCGAAATCGGCGCCAACTGGATCGTCGGCGTGGTCGGCCAATTGCAGCTCGAAGTGCTGGCGTCGCGCATCGCCGCCGAATACGACATCAAGGTGCAGTTCGAACCGGCGCCCTTCGAAACCGCGCGCTGGGTGCAGGCGGCCGATGCGGCCGAGCTGAAGCGCTTCGTCGAGGCTCATCGCGGCAACATGGCGACCGACCGCGACGGCGCGCCGGTCTTCATGGCGAAGAGCAATTGGGAAATCGGCTACACGCTGGAAAAATGGCCGAATGTGACATTCTCGGCAACACGCGAGCGGACCGCGGCCGCGTAACGACGCCAACACAGGACCCGACGACAGATGATGCAGGGCATACTGACGAATCTCGAGGACTACTGGTATCTCGTCAGGGACGTCTGGAGCACCGGCGTTCTCGGCCACAGCATCGGCGATCTTCTGGTCGCGGTGACGATCTTCGGTATCTTCTATGTCCTGCGCGGCCTCTTCACCCGTTTTGTGCTGTCCATCGCCGATCGGTGGGTGGAGAAGACGGAAACGAAAGTCGACGACTACATCAGGGACGCCATCCGTAGTCCGCTGCGCTTTCTCTTTTTCGCGTTGGGGTTTTTCTTCGCGACTGAGTTTCTTGCATTCGAGGACACAGCGCGCGATTTCGCCGAAAGCCTCAACCGTACGCTGATTATCATTGCAATCTTCTGGGCCCTCTATAACTGCGTTGTTCCCGTCAGCCAGGGAATGAAGAGGCTCGAACGGCTGCTGACGCCCGAAATTCTCGAATGGCTGATTGCCGGTGCGAAAACGGCGGTCGTTCTGATTGCGGGCGCGACGATCCTGCAGACCTGGGGCATCCAGGTGGCGCCGATCATTGCCGGTCTTGGACTTTTCGGTGTCGCGGTGGCGCTGGGCGCACAGGACCTCTTCAAGAACCTGATCGGCGGCATGTCGATCCTGATCGAACGGCGCTTCGGCATCGGCGACTGGATCAAGGTCGACGGCATTGTCGAAGGGACGGTCGAGAAGATCGGTTTTCGCTCGACCCATGTGCGCCGCTTCGACCGGGCGCCGGTCTTTGTGCCGAACCAGCAGCTCTCCGACCACGCGGTGACGAATTTCAGCGCCATGACCTATCGCCGCATCTCATGGCTGATCGGCGTCGAATACCGTACCACGCACGATCAGCTCCGGCAGATTTGCGACGACATCGAAGCCTATCTGACCTCGACGGAGGACTTCGCGCAGCCGCCACTTGCGCCGCTCTTCGTGCGCATCGACAGCTTCGGACCTTCTTCGATCGACATCATGGTCTATTGCTTTACCCACACGACCGTCTGGGGCGAATGGCTCGCGGTGAAGGAAGCGCTGGCCTACCGGATCAAGCAGATCGTCGAGGGTTCCGGCACGGGCTTTGCGTTTCCGAGCCGGTCGATCTATGTGGAAACGCTGCCGCCATCGGCCGACGAAATCGTCGCGGCCCGAAAATAGACATCAGACGACGACGTCCGCGACGCCGCGCCGGGCGCTTGTCCGCACGGCCCTTGTCGGATGGCCGGCGCGGAAGGCGAAAGTCGGCTGCCAGCTCTCATCGCCCGTGATCGCGGCCAGCCGCGTTTCCGATTTCGCTTCGCGACCGAGCTGCCGCTCGCGGTCGATGGTTTCGACCGGCTGGTTGAGCGGGTGCATCGAAATCCCCTGTGCCGCGCCCGTCAGGTGCAGCCGCTGCCAGAACCGCCCGGCGGCCAGCGCCTGGGGCCGGTCGTAGCGGTCGCGCGTGGCGATCAGGCCGAG
>JAHBYM010000096.1 GCA_019635975.1 Parvibaculum sp.
CCACGATGTCCTGGCTGGTCGCGCCAAGATGGACCGCTTGTGCGTACCTCTCACCAACGGCAGCGCGCAACTGTCGTACGAGGTCCGGCACTACGACGCCATCCCGCGCGAGACCCGCTGCCAAGCTGTCCCAGTCGACGCTCAAATCCCGGCAAACGTCAGCAATCCGTTGTGCCGCTTCGTTCTCAATCAAGCCCAGGTCGGCCTCAGCCCCAGCGAGCGCCGCCTCGACCCGAAGCATCGCCTCTATTTCCGCAGCGTTGCAGAAAAGCCGGCCGGCTTCATCGTCGCCAACCAAGACGTTCAGCAACGGAAAAGAGGGAGGATGGTTGATCACGGGAGGCATCGTCAATCGGCGAGTAACAACGCTGGAGATACGTTGTTACATACTAGAATTCCTCACTTGGAGCGAGTACAATTTTAGGTCTAACGATACGCAGCAGCGCACCGTGTCGCGAAGCGGCGGAAGTGCTTGAGGTGGTTGAAGCAGCGCTCGATGCGGTTGCGATGCTTGTAAGCCGCGGCATCGTGCGGGATCAGGATCTTGCGGCTGCGGTTTGAGGGGATCACCGCCTCGGCATTCATGTCGGCGATGAGGGCACGAAAGGCATTGCTGTCATAGGCTTTGTCGGCGAGGAGAGCCTTGCCGGCCTGGCCTTCGAGCAATGCCTGCGCATTCCAGGGATGGTGATCAGGTGTTCCAGGTGATGGTGATCACGGATTCCAGTGATCGCGATCACGTCCGGAGACGAACACGACTGACGAGTGTATGTGTGCTGGAAATGGCCTCCTGGTCAAGGCTGGCGGGTTGGTTTGGAGATCGTCCCGGCGGTCCATGGGAGGGGCCTGTGGGCCGGCGGGGCGATCGGGCGTGAGGCGATCATGGTTTTTTCTTTTCGCCGGCCTGACGGCGCAGGCTGTCGCCTTTGAGCTCGATGCGGTGTGCATTGTGAATGATGCGATCCAATATCGCATCGCCGAGGGTGGGATCGGCAATGACGTCATGCCATTGCGGCACGGGGACCTGACTTGTGATCAACAAGGATCCCTTGTCGTAGCGATCATCGACGATCTCAAGCAGATCGCGGCGCTGGTCGGCGGTGAGCGGTTCGGGTCCCCAGTCGTCGTATGTGGACGGCCTCTGATGGCAAGCACTTTTTGACATTTTGAACGACTTGGTCGGCTTCGATCGTATGTCCGGCCTGTTAATGCAGAGATTATGCCTCCGCTGGCCCTGATGAAATCCGACGACCGGGAACCGCATCAAGGATGCGAGCTTTACGCTCAGACGACTGGTCGGGTTTTTCCTGGTCTTCGGTAATGACCGTGTCATTCATCATGTCTCGCCGTGCTCACCAAACTTGAGACTACAGATCTCCCTTTAGAATGCTCCATCCAGAGACGAGTGGATTGTTCATGCTTTCATGAACATCTCGGTGCGGAAGCTTTCGCCGGTCTTCATCATCGCCCAGATGATCCGAGCGAGCTTGTTCGCAATTGCGACCGTCACGAGGCGCGCGGGCTTTTTCGCCAACAGCCCGACGATCCAGTCCCGCAAGACGCCCTTACGTTTGCCCACGACATTTAGCAGCGACGTCCCCGCGAGCACGAGCAGTTTCCTTATGTATTGATTCCCCTGCTTGGTGATGGCCCCGAGCGATGGCTTGCCTCCGCTTGAGTTTTGCCTTGGCGTAAGGCCAAGCCAAGCGGCAAAATCGCGTCCCGATCTGAAGACATTCGGATCTGGCATGCTGGCGGAGATCACCGTAGCAGTGAGTTTGCCGACGCCAGGAATTTCAACGAGCAACTGGCTAATCTCGCTTCGTGAATGAGCGTTGGCGATCTCCTTCTCAAGATCGTCGAGCGATTGATCAATCGCGTCGATTTGATGCGCCAAGGCCTTCACCGCTGCATTGGCTACACTCGGAAGCCTCGCGTCCGTTTCAGCCAATTGGAGCAAATCGCTGACATGCCCGATGCCCTTGGCGACAATAATCCCGAACTCCGCCAGATGACTGCGCAAAGCATTGACTGTCATCGTCCGCTGCTTGACCAGAAGATCTCGCGTTTTGTGCAACGTCAGCGTCGCTTGATGCGTGTTTCAGAGGATCGTGAGCACGGATTTCAGACGATCGTGAGCAGGGATTTCGCGGGATCGTGAGCAACGATTTCAGAGGATCGTGAGCAGCGATTTCAGGCGATCGTGAGCACCTTTTGGCGGTGCCGGACGCTTCGGCCGACAACTCAACCGAGCTACGGATTTCTCATTCAACGAATGAGGAAGCCTGATGCCTACCGAGAGATTGTCGATGCGCCGGATCCGAGAAGTTCTACGTTTGAGGCAGCAGGGCCTGACCGAGCGCGTCATCGCGCGGATGTTGGGGGTGAGCAATGGCGTCGTGCATGGTTATGTGCGGCGCGCGCGCCTTGCAGGGCTGAGCTGGCCGCTGCCGGAGGGCATGGACGACGAGGGGCTGGAGCTGTTGCTGTTCCCGGCGCCCACGGCAGCCTCGCAGAGCGACCGGCGACCAGCCCCCGATTGGGTTTATGTGGAGAAGGAACTGCGCCGGCGCAGCGTGACCCGCCTGCTGTTGTGGGAAGAGTATCGCGCCGCCAATCCGGACGGCTTTGGCTATACCTGGTTTTGCACGACCTTCGAGGCCTGGAAGCAGCGCACGCGCCCCAGCATGCGTCAAACCCACGTGGCTGGGGAGAAGGTGTTCGTCGATTTCGCCGGCGACACCATCGACATCTTCGATCCCGTCACCGGCGAAGTGCGCGCCATGAAGCTGTTCGTGGCGGCGATGGGAGCCTCGAACTACACCTACGCCGAGGCCTGCCCAAGCGAGAGCCTGTCCGACTGGATCGGCGTGCATACCAATCTGTTCAAGTATCTCGGCGGCGTGCCGAAGTTCGTAGTCTGCGATAATCTCAAGGCCGCCGTGACCAACCCCGATCGCTACGATCCCGGGATCAACCGCACCTATGCCGAGATGGCTGCCCATTATGGCACCGCGATCCTGGCGGCCCGGCCGAGGCGGCCAAAGGACAAGGCCAAGGTTGAGGTCGCCGTGCAGATCGCGCAGCGCTGGATCCTGGCTCGCCTGCGCAACCAGCGTTTCTTTTCCCTGGCGGAACTTAATGCCGCAATTCAGGTGCTGCTCGTCGAACTCAATGCCCGCCAGATGCGCGGTTTTGGCTCCAGCCGCGCCGAACTGTTCGCCGAGATCGATCGTCTCAAACTCGCAAAACTGCCGGACCAGCCCTACGTCTTTGCGCGCTGGAAGCGTTGCTGCGTCGCCCCCGATTATCATGTCGAGATCGATGGTCATTGGTATTCCACCCCTTACCGGTTGATCCGAGAACTCGTCGATGTGCGCATCGCCGACAAGACCGTCGAGATCTTCCACAGGGGTCAGAGGGTCGCGAGCCACCCCCGTGCGCCCAACCGGCGCGGCCACACCACGATCGCCGATCATATGCCGAGCGCGCATCGCCGCTACGGCAAGTGGACGCCGGGAGGCCTGATTGCGGCCGGCGAGAAGATCGGTCCCTCGACCGCCGCGTTCTTCCAGATCGTCATCGATGCCCGGCCGCATCCCGAGCAAGGCTTTCGGACATGCCTTGGCATCCTGTCGCTGGCCAGGAGCTACGACAATGCGCGCCTCGATGCGGCCTGCCGACGCGGCATCCTCATCAAGGCTCGATCCGTCGCCTCGATCCGTTCGATCCTCAAGAACGGCCTTGATCGCGGTTTCCTCGACGAGACGTCCGATCACCAGCCCCTGCGCCACGGCAACATCCGCGGTCAGGGCTATTTCCACTGAACAGGGAGATCTCAATGCTGACGCACCCCACCCATGAACGGCTGATTACGCTTGGCTTGACCGGAATGGCCAAAGCCCTCGAAGAGCAGCGACGATCACCTGATCTCGACGCCCTGTCGTTCGAGGAGCGCGTCGGATTGCTGGTCGATCGCGAAGCCGCCGAGCGCGACACCAAACGTCTTACGACCCGCCTCAAGTTCGCCGCGCTGCGCCAGACCGCATGCGTGGAAGATGTCGATTGGCGCACGCCACGCGGCATCGATCGCGCCGTCTTCGCCAGGCTCATCGTCGGTGACTGGATCCGCCGCAACGAGAATTTGCTCATCACCGGGGCAACCGAGCCCGCTTCATAATGCTCACCTTTCTATCTCGTTAGAGTTCCAGTTCTTTTTGTAGCGGATTGCCGGACGGCGGACGTCTGAGGCGCCGCGCGGTGGCAGCTCGTTTGACGTCAGGACGCTCAAGATCGGCTGCTTTGATGATCCAAGGTGCCCCTTTGCAAAGCTGGCTCGCCGCGAGCTGGCCGTCCTTGATCAGACGTCGCACGGTTGACGGGCTGACGGAGAGGGCCGCGGCCGCCTCGTCCAGAGTGACCTCGCCGCGGTCGCGGCGCTCGCCTTCGCGATAGGCTGCGATGTCGTTGTGGCTGCGCAAGCTGCACACTCGCGACTTGGTCCAGCCATTGCCGCGCCCCGTGGTCTTGCCGGAGCGGTTGAGCACCGACGCGATTGCTTTGTCCGGCATCTGCCGCGCCAGCACGCGCACGAGATCGACTGTCTCTCCCGTTGCGCTCCAGCGGTGCTGGCCGGAGCGATTCTTCTTGACCTTGAGAGCGGAGTGGTCGCCGCCGTGCCAGCGGATCACCAGATCGAGCGCGTTGTCCTCGACGCGGACGACGATCTCGTCGATCAGCGTTCGCACGATCCGCTTGCGCGTCTCGGGTGCCACGCCGGCACTTGACCAAGCACGCTCCAGGTCGGCGCCTAGCGTCATCAGCCGCTCCCTGTCAGCAGGTGTGAGATCAACAGCGGGCGAAGCCGTCAGTCCCTCCAGCTCGGTCTCCAGATTGCGCACGACCGCCAGCCGGTCGTTCCATCGCTTTTCCAGCTCGGCGGCGACGAGGCGGTTGTCGGGATCGACGGCATCGTATTGGCGGCGCGCGCGCCCCACCTCATAGCGAGCCTGCTCCAGCGCCAGCTCGACTTGGCCGCGTTTGTCTTCGTTCGCACGGCTGCGCGCAGCCTGCGCGGCGAGTGCCGCCTCGATACCGAGCGGCTGCAGGCGCTCGATCACCTCGGCGGCCACGTCACGATCGATCCGCATGCCGCCGAACGAGATGCAAGGGTCACCGCCATGATTGTTGGCGCCGCCCCGACAATGGTAGCGACCGGTGTTGCCGTTCTTGCCGGAGTAGGCGACGTGAAGTTTGCGCCCACAATGGCCACAGCGCAGCAGGCCGGCGAGCAGAGCCTCACCTCGGCGCAGGGCACCGCGGCTCATCGGGTTCTTGCCGTTGGCGTTGTCCGCAATCAGGCCGAGGTTCCTCTCATGGTCCGCCCAGCTCAGATAACCCTCATGATGGTTCGGGATCAACACCTCCCAATCCTTGCGCTCCTTCTTGAAGCCGCGAACCACCTTCTTGCGGCCGGCCTCGATGCTGATGCGGCTGCCGGTGCGCCCGAATGCATACGCGCCGGCATAGATTGGGTTGGTCAGAATGTGCAGGATCGTGTTGTAGACCGGCAGCTTCCACTCGACCAGGCGGCCTTCGGCGCCATAGGTGACGGCGGGCAACGGAACGCGCTCGTGTCTGAACCAGAGGTGCACCTGACGCACCGACTGCATCTCGGTGAACTTGGCGAAGACGAGCGCGATCGCCTCGCCGACGCGCCGATCCGGGTCCTTCTCGATGCGGTTGTGGCCGACCCGCACGTAGCCGACGGCGACCGTCATGAACAGCTCGCCCCGGCGCGCCTTCTGCTTCAGCGCTTCGAGCGAGCGCTGGCGCAGTACCGACAACTCCATCTCGCTCATGGTGCCCTTCATGCCGAGCAGTAGGCGATCGTTGGGCTGTCGCGGATCGTAGACGCCGTCCTCGTCGGCGATCAGTGTGCCGACGAGACCGCAGAACTCAAGCAGCGTGTGCCAGTCACGACCGTTGCGTGCGAGCCGCGACGCCTCGATCGAGACCACGACCCCGACGCGGACCTCACAGATGGCGGCCAGCAGCTTCTCGAAGCCGGGCCGCGCGACGCCACCGCCGGAGCGGCCGAGATCGTCATCGATGACGGCAACATCGCTCCAGCCCAGCTGTCGCGCGCGCTCCGGCAAATTGTACTGACGGCGCTTACTTTCCAGGTTGTGGACGACCTGATCAGGCGTCGACTGACGGATGTAGACGACGGCCTGACGGGCGAGGTGCTCAGGCGTGATCTTGCTCATCAGCGGCCTCCCTCGTCTCTGTGGTTGGCGTGCCCGTCTCGATATTGGCGCCGTCGGCGAGGGCCTCGACCAGCAGCCCCTCGATCAGGCGGACGAGAGTGCTTCTCTGCGACGCCGGAATCTCCGGCGTCTGGCGATCCTCCTCGAACAGGCCCCGTTGCAAGTGGCGTCTTGGTTGCATGATCCCCTCCTTCACGCGGGGGCCATGCCCCGCCTTGAGAGGCGATAAGCACATCGATTCGCGCCCGCAGCTCGACGAGCCTTTCGACAGCCAACCGAGGGCTTGCTGTGAGCGTTGCAGAGCGAGCAATATCCTCGCTCATCCAGGCCGGGATCAGGGCGAGTGTCCCGTCGGGCTGCACCACGACCAGATGGTCCTCGCCGGCGAAGCGCTTGCGGTGCTCGACCTGCACCATCTGCCCGGCCCGAGGATGGAACGGATAGAGGATCAAAACCTCGAACGCCGGACACCCGGCATTGTGACGCTGTCTCGACCGGGCTCGGCAAGAGTTGGATTGCCTGCGC
The DNA here is from genome assembly GCA_019635975.1 of Parvibaculum sp. Taxonomy (GTDB): domain Bacteria; phylum Pseudomonadota; class Alphaproteobacteria; order Parvibaculales; family Parvibaculaceae; genus Parvibaculum. The sequence continues at coordinate 6,795 of JAHBYM010000096.1, forward strand.
CCTCGGCCACAAGGCGTGCCGCGACAATCGTTCGGTCCAGTATCATCGCGTCCCGCGCCTGTTCGAGGCCCTCGCCCTGGCTCGGGGCGACGGCCGCTATGGCCGCATGCTCAAAACCCTCGGGCGCGTTCAGCTCCTCATTCTCGATGATTGGGGTCTGTCGGTTCTCAATCCGCCCGAACGGCGCGACCTGCTGGAGATCCTCGATGATCGCCACGGTCGCGCCTCGACCATCGTCACCAGCCAGATCCCCGTCGAACATTGGCACGACGTTATCGGCGACCCCACCCTGGGCGACGCCATCCTGGATCGTCTCGTTCACAACGCTCACCGCCTTCAACTTACCGGAGAAAGCATGCGAAAGCAGAACGCCCGCAACCAGGCTCTTGACGCAAACTTAAACCCCTGAACACAATCACCATGTCGGCCGAGGCGCCTGCTCATGATCGCCTGAAATACCTGCTCACGATCAAATGAAACGAGCGCTCACCATCGACTGAAATCGCTGCTCACGATCAGCGAAATGCGCACGCTTGTTGCTCCGCGCTCTTGATCGGTACAAAGCGCATTCCGGGGCGGGAGACTGCTTCGCAGATAGCTTCCGCGTCGACGGCGTCATTTTTGCCGCGTTTGACGTAAGGCTTGGTGTAAGCCGGTGGCATCAAAAATGCCTCGTGCCCCATCGCTTGGAGCTCGCGGGCCCAATAATGTGCTGAGCCGCAGGCTTCCAGGCCGATGCGGCAAGGCTCGATTTTCGAAAAGAAATCTCGCATCTTCGATCGCGTCAACTTACGTGTAACAGCGGAACCGCCTTCGCTGACCTGACCTGACCTGGGTTTTTTGGACCAAGCTTTGTGAGAAAATGAGCTTGGAAAGGAGCTTTGGTTATGCCGAAGAAGAGATTCAGCGCGGAGCAAATCGTAGTGGTACTCCGTCAGATCGAAGTGTTGATGTCGCAGGGCAAAGGAGCGCCGGTAGCGTGTCGGGAAGCCGGGATTTCGCAGCAGAGCTACTACCGCTGGCGGAAGGAATACGGTGGGCTGGAGCTTGATCAGGCCAGGCGGATGAAGGATCTCGAGCGCGAGAACGTGCGCCTCAAGCGGCTGGTCGCCGATCTATCGCTTGAGAAACAGGTGCTCAAGGACGTTGCCTCGGGAAACTTGTAAGCCCTGAACGGCGCCGACAGGCGGTAGAAGCCATCCGGGAGAAGTACAGGCTCTCGGAGCGCCATGCCTGTCGGATCGTCGGCCAGTACCGCGGGACGCAGCGATACACCACCATTGTCCGTGCTGATGAAGATGCGCTGACGAGAGCGATTGTCTCCTTAGCCTCCCAATACGGACGATATGGCTATCGCCGGATCACATCCCTGCTTGTCGACGCCGGCTGGCAGGTCGGGTGTGATCGGGTTCAACGGATCTGGCGCCGGGAGGGGCTTAAAGTACCCAGGAAGCAAAAGCCGCGGGGCCGGCTGTGGCTCAACGACGGATCCTGCATCCGGCTGCGACCACAGCATCGCAACCATGTCTGGAGCTATGACTTCGTTGAGGCTCAGACCCACGACGGCCGCAAGGTCCGGCTGATGACCCTGATTGATGAGTTCACCCGCGAGTGCCTGGCCATCCGAGTGGCGCGCCGGATCAACAGCTTTGGCGTCATCGACACGATGGCCGATGTGATGCTCGAACGCGGTGTCCCCGACCACATCCGGTCGGACAACGGCGCGGAGATGACGGCCAAGATCGTGCGCAGTTGGTTTGCAGGGCTGGGAGTAAAAACGCTCTACATCGAACCTAGCAGCCCCTGGGAAAACGGTTACTGCGAAAGCTTCAACGGCAAGCTGCGAGATGAATGCCTCAACGGAGAAATCTTCTACAGCTTAAAGGAGGCCACCGTCGTCATCGAGCAATGGCGCAAGCACTATAACACGATCCGACCGCACTCATCGTTGCATTATCGACCGCCCGCACCGCAAACGTCATCGCCGGAAATACTGCATCTGGAACGGAACGCGGCGATGCAGTAATCTCCATCCCGCTGGTCCAAAATATCCGTCAGGTCAAGGGTACGCCATGCTACGCGTTAATTTGGGAAGGCGAGATCGGAGGTTTTTACGAAATTGATGCCTCGTTGAAGATTACACCATTCGGCGACGTTTTAGATCAGGTCGGAAATCGTTATGCGATGTTATACGGCCTTGCGGATCCGACGTTCCAGAAGAATGGGGCGTTTCCTCGAATTGAGGATCCTGGGAAGCTGATGGCGCTTGCGTCGTTCTCAAGTCGCAAAATTCCCACGACTGAGGAAGAGGAACTAATGAGCTTCTTGCTCACTGGACCTCGCCGAGAACTAAGTGCGTACTCGAAACTGAAGATATCGCAGCATTATAACAAAGGCGTCGATGACGAAGAGTTTCGAAACTTCGCTGGGATTTATAGCGACAGAATCTTTGATCAATTCTACCAATTTGCGCGCAAAAATCTGAAGAAGGGTCTGCCACTTGTGATTGCGGGCGGCTGTGGCTTGAACTGTGATTGGAACACGAAGTGGCGGGACACTGGACTGTTCTCAGATGTGTTCGTGCCACCTGTAGCAAACGATTCTGGATCAGCAATTGGTACAGCGATCGACGCCCAATTTCACTTAACTGGAAACCCAAAAGTATCTTGGAGTGTCTATTCGGGTTTGGAGTTCATTTCTACTGAGTACTTTGATTCTGATCTCTACGATATCGTTGATGCGAGCAATAAGTTTGTTGCGGACATTCTTGCGAATAACTTAGTGCTCGGTTGGGTTCATGGAAAATATGAGATTGGTCCAAGAGCGCTCGGCAATCGATCGATAATAGCTGCACCATTCTCTGAGCGGACAAGAACACGTCTTAATGAAATTAAGCAACGCGAGCAGTTTCGCCCCGTGGCTCCAGTTTGCTTAGAGGAGGACGCAGCAAAGTTGTTTGGCTGCGAGCATCCCAGCCCCTTCATGCTCTACACATATCGCGCAAAAACCGACATGTTGGCTGCTGTAACCCACGTGAATGGAACCGCGCGGATTCAGACGGTCTCTAAGGACACTAATCAGAAATTGTACGAGTTGTTGATCGCGTTCAGAGCGCGCACTGGCTACGGAGTGTTGTGCAACACTTCTCTGAATTTCAGCGGCAAGGGTTTTATAAACAAGCTTCACGATCTCTCAGACTATACTGTGAAGCATAAGCTCGACGGGTTCGTAGTCGGCGAGAAGGCGTACTTGCTAAAGAGCTCAAGCGATTACCGAGCTTATTTGCAGAAAACAAAGTACGATGTCAGTGCAAGGTAGTGTCGCTGGGCCGGTGCACAACGCTGCCTGGACCGTGGTCGTAAGGTTCTTGCTCCAAGTAGCGCGTGGCCGTGTCCAGATAGCGATCCCGGCCTAACTTCTTCGCAAGAACGCTTCGCACGTTACTGAGAAACGCCCATCTCTTATTGTCGTGCTTTTCCATCGCTTCGATGCAGTCAGTCCGGCACTGAGAATAAGCGCGGTTGCCGAACGTTTCCATATATTCGTCGGCTTCAGCCAACACGCGGCGGCGATAAGGTGGCCAGAGCAT
>JAHBYM010000097.1 GCA_019635975.1 Parvibaculum sp.
ACGCCGGCGCGAAACTCGCCAAGCTCGTTCGACGCGCCGATGAAAAGCATCTCGACTGCCGTCACGCGCCCGAGCATCGGTTGCGGCGTCGCCAGCGGCACCAGCGTCGAACGGATGTTGACGCTCACCATGTCGGAAGCGCCCATCAGCGCCAGCGCCGCCAGCGTCAATCCGAAATCGCGCGACAATCCGAAGACAATGGTCGCAATGCCGAACACCGCGACGCAGGCGAACATGATGTGTCCCGTGCGCGCGCGGATCGGCCGCCAGATCAGCATCAGGCTGATGCCGATCGCGCCCACCGCCGGCATGGCGCGCATGACGCCGAGCCCGGCGGGTCCGACCTCCAGAATGTCGCGCGCATAGATCGGCAACAGCGCCGTCGCGCCGCCGAGCAACACCGCGAAGAGGTCGAGCGAGATGGCGCCGAAGACGATGGGCGTGCGGCGCATGAAGGAAATGCCTGCGGTAAGACGATGCAATGCCGTGACGGCGGGACCGTCCGGCAGCGGCGCGGGGCGCGTTTTCATCGACAGGAATGCGACGGCAACGACGAGAAAGCTCGCCAGCGCCGCGCCGTATGCGGCGACCGGCCCGAAGATATAGAGAAAGCCGCCCAGCGCCGGTCCGGCAATCACCGAAATCTGGAAGGAAGAAGAGGCGACGGCGATGGCGCGCGGCAATTGCCGTGAGCTGACGATCAGCGGCACGAAGGAACGCGAGGCTGGCGCCATGAAAGCGCGACCCGTTCCGAACAGGGCCAGCGCCGCATAGAACCACAACACCTCCGTCGTGCCGAGCAGCGACAGCGCGATCAGCCAGGCGGCGGCCCCTGCTTCGAGCAGGGCCGACGCCGCGACGATCAGCCTGCGGTCGATGCGGTCGGCAATGTCGCCGGCGGGCAGGGTGATCAGCACCATCGGCAGGAATTGCGCGAGGCCCACCATGCCGAGCGCCATCGCGCTCTCGGTCATGTCGTAGACCTGCCAGCCGACGGCGACCGACTGGATCATCATCGCAAGCGTGCCGAGGAAGCGCCCCGAAATGTAAAGCCGGAAGTCGCGCAGCCGGAAAAGCGCGGCGGCGCTGTCTTCTTCCGTGGACGGATGGTCGGGCGGGGCGGGGCTCATGGACGGACCGGCGTTTCGAGGTTCGCGGGTTTATGCCTGAGGACAATAAGCGAGTCGCTCCCTTTCCCGCGCAACCCGCTATGCGCTTTTGACGCAGTCCGTGCCACTTGAATTTTTGCACTGCATGGCTAGATATGCTGCAACGCAACATAAGGAGGCATCCCATGAACAAGATGCTGAGAGAATGGCTCCACCAGGCCGCGATCGCCGCGGCCGCCTTCAGCGGCCAGCCGCACTGGTCGGAACCGGCCGAAGTCCGGCCGGTGGTGCGAGCAAAAAAGCCGATTGAAAACAAGCCCTTGAGCGGCTTCGGCCCGGTCTTCAGCCCGGCCGACTGAGGCCGCGCCACGGCGGGCAGAGGCGCGTCGGGACCGCGCCGCCACGCTTGACGCCGGCCCATGAACCATGGTTCATTCCTTGTGAATGAATTGAGGTTCACATCTTGGCCTATCGCCAGACAGACAAGGTTTCAGCCCGGCTCGCCGAGACGCGGCGCGGCATTCTTGATGCCGCGCGCGATTTGGTGTCCGAGGGCGGCTTCGCGGCGGCGCAGGTGAGTGAAGTTGCGCGCCGCGCCGGCATCGCCACCGGCACGATCTATCGCTACTTCTCCTCCAAGGAAGAACTCTGCCGCCAGATCTTTCGCGAAGTCTCGGCGCAGGAGATGGACAGGCTCGCCCTCATCGCGGCAAGCGACGCACCGGCGCGCACACGTCTGGTCGAAGTGCTGCAAACCTTCGCCGGCCGCGCCGTCCGCGGACGCCGCCTCGCCTATGCGTTGCTCGCCGAGCCGGTCGACGCCAATCTTGCCGAGGAACGCGCCTTCTTCCGCCGCACTCATGCCGAAATTTTCGCGCGCATCCTCGAAGACGGGATCGTGTCGGGCGAGCTTCCCGAAACGAATGTGAAGATCGCAGCCGCCTGCATCGCCGGTGCCATACCGACGGCGTTGATCGGACCGCTCGCGCCGCAATCGCACGAACTCGATGAAAACCCCGACCGCGTCGTCGACGAAATCGTCGCCTTCTGCCTTGCCGGCGTCGGCGCGGGCCTGCCCGAGCGGAAAGCCGGAAAGATCGAACGGAGAGCAAAAGCATGAGCACGGCCAGCGAACTTTTCACGCCCGCGCAACTCGCGATCGTGCGTCAGCACTCCGATTGGCGCGGCACCTTTCAGGTCGCGCATGCCTGGGTGGTTATCTTCGGCGCGATGGCGGTCTTCGTTGCCTTTCCCAATCCGCTGACCTACATCCTCGCGGTCGCGATCATCGGTGCGCGCCAGCTCGGCCTCGCGATCCTGATGCATGACGGCGCCCACGGGATCCTGACGCACAACCAGAAGCTCAACATGTTTCTGAGTCAGTGGCTCTGCGCCTATCCGATGATGGCCGAGACGCTGGCCTATCGCCGCTATCACCTTCAGCATCACGCGCATACGCAGCAGCCCGAGGATCCCGACCTCGTGCTCTCGGCGCCGTTCCCGATCACGCGCAAGAGCTTCCGCCGCAAGATGATCCGCGACCTGACCGGCCAGACCGGCTATCAGCAGCGCAAGGCGCAGATCATGAACGCACTCGGCAAACCCGAATGGCCGATCAGGCAACGTCTTGCGCATTACTGGACGAAACTCGGCCGCGCGACGGTGGCGCAGCTTGCGATCTTCGCCGTGCTCGCCGCCGCCGGCCACTGGTATCTCTATTTCGCGCTCTGGCTGGTGCCGTTCCTGACCTGGCAGCAGGCGATCACACGCATCCGCAACATTGCCGAACATGCGATGGTGCCGGACGACAACGACCCCTTCCGCCAGGCGCGTACCACCAAGGCCGGCTGGCTCGAACGCGCCTTCATCGCGCCCTATTGGGTCAACTACCATGTCGAGCATCACCTGATGATGTGGGTGCCCTGCTACAACCTGCCCATGGCACGCGCCTTCCTGGTCGCCAACGGCTTCGGTCCCCGCATCGAGACGAAGGGCAGCTACCGCGAAGTCATCCGCATGGCGACCTCGCGCCCGGACACCGACGACCGGCCGGGCAAACTTGTACACAACGCCCGCACACGCCGCGTCGACGGCACGATGGGCGAAGGCTTCAAGCCTGCCGAGGACGCGGCGTAGGGCGCATCATCTTTGCCCGTCCGTGCCCGCGTGCTAAGTCTCTCCCAACAGCTATTCGCATGAGGGGAGAGACGTTCATGGCCGATAACCAGGCCGCAAATCACGCCGCCGACGAAACGACGGCAATCCGCGAGGCGCATCGCTTCGATGTGAATCGCCTCGAAGCGTGGTGTCGCGACGCCGTGGAAGGCTTCGGCGGTGCGCTCGAGGTTCGCCAGTTCGAGGGCGGCCAGTCCAATCCCACATTCCTGCTGACGACGACCGGCGCCGGCGGCTGCAAGCGCTATGTGATGCGCAAGAAGCCGCCGGGACAATTGCTCGCCAGCGCGCATCAGGTCGATCGCGAATACCGCGTGATGAAGGCGCTTGCCGAGACCGACGTTCCGGTGCCGCATATGTATGCGCTCTGCGAGGACGAAAGCGTGATCGGGACGTCCTTCTATGTGATGGACTATCTCGAAGGCCGCGTCTTCCGCGAGTCGGTGATGCCGGACGCGACGGAGGCGGAGCGCCGTGCGGTCTATGCAAATCTCGCCGAGAACCTCGCGAAGCTCCACAAGGTCGACTACGAACAAGTCGGCCTCGGCGATTTCGGCAGGCCCGGGAATTATTTCGAACGGCAGATCGGCCGCTGGATCAAGCAGTATCGCGGCGCGCAGACGGCCGACGTGCCGGCGATGGAAGAACTCATCAACTACCTGCCGGCGCATATTCCAGCCGAACCGTCGGTCACGATCGCGCATGGCGACTACCGTCTCGGCAACACGATGTTTCATGCGACCGAGCCGCGCATGATCGCCGTGCTCGATTGGGAGCTCTGCACCATCGGCCATCCATTTGCCGATGTCGCTTATGCCTGCATGTACGATCTTCTGGGCGTCGCCGGCGGTGCGACCGCGGTCGACCGGACGACAACGCCCGGCGTGCCCACAGAGCAGGAATTCGTCGCCGAATATTGCCGCCATGCGGGTCGCGACGGCATTCCGCACTGGAACTTCTATCTCGCTTTTTCGATGTTCCGTCTCGCCTCCATCAGCCAGGGCGTCTACAAGCGCGGGCTCGACGGCAATGCGAGTTCCGAGCGCGCCATGACGCTCGGCGATTCCTGCCGAATGCTCGCCGACCACGCATGGGAGATCGTGCAGCGGCCGGACTGAACCGCCGAAAACAAGGTTAAGCCGTCCTTAACGTATATTCCCGATTCAAGGGAACGTTAAACAAATCCCCCTAGCATTTACCTCGTTACGGGCGAACCGATCGCCCGCATGAAGGTGGCCGGCGATGAGCCGGATGTGGGGAGCAGGGATGGATCGTTCCGCCAAAACGGAGCAGGGAGCCGGAATGGCCGCGTCGACGCGCGCCAACGACAGGCGCTCGCTTCCGGTCGAACGGTTCTATCGCGCGCTGGTCGAGAACGCCGGCGACATTCTGACGATCCTGGATCGCGACGGCATCATCACCTATCAAAGCCCGGCGGTGCGCGAAGTGATCGGCGTTTCCGAAAAGCCACTGATCGGCCAATCAATCTTCGGCCTTGTGCATCCCGACGACCGCGAACGCCTGCGCAAGCGTTTCGCCGAATGTGCGCGCATTCCCGATTCCGAAGTCATGGAACTGATCCGCTTGCCGCATGCGAACGGCACCTGGCGGCGCGTCGAGGCGCGCGGGCGCAATCTTCTCGCGGATCCGGACGTGGCCGGCATTCTCTGCGTCTCGCGCGACGTCACCGAAACCCACAGGCTTGAAAACCAGCTTCGTGAGGCCGAACAGCTGGCGCGCTTCGGCAACTGGCGCTGGATCAAGGGCGAGCCCGCGCCGCAATGGTCGCGCGGCGTTGCGCGCATTCTCGGCCGCGACGAAGCGCAACTGCCGCGTGGCGGCGACTGGTACGAGCATCTTGTGCATCCCGACGACCGCGACGAGCTGCTGTCGAAGTTCCTCGATGCCTTCGAAACGCAGGAGCCGGTGAGTTGTGTCACGCGCTTCTGCGCCGACGACGGAAATTACCGCTACATCAAGACGCATGCCTATGCCGAAGGCGATGCGCATAGCGAAATTGGTGCGCTGGTGGGTCTTGCCGAGGATGTGACCGAGGAGATCGAGGCCGAACTCGCGCTGAGAGCCAACGAGGCCAGATACCGCCTGATGACCGAACAGGCATCGGACATCGTCGCACATTACGACACGCTGTCGCAGGTGATCTTCATGTCGCCGGCGGTTGAGCAGATTCTCGGGCGCAAGCCCGAAGAATTCATCGGCAGGCCGGTCGACGAGGCGATGATCCATCCCGATGACTTCCCGCGCGTCCGCGACGCCTTCATCGAATGCGCCGTCGATGGCCGCCAGGTGCAATTCGACTACAGGTTCCTGCACAGCAATGGCAGCTATATCTGGCTCGAAACGACGATGAGCCCGGTACGCGACGAGGCGGGGAAACGGACGACCGAAATCATCGGCGTCAGCCGCCATATCGGCGAGCGCAAGCGCCACGAAATGGAGCTAATGGATGCCCGCGAACGTGCCGAGGCGGCCAACCGCACCAAGTCGCGCTTTCTCGCCAATATGAGCCACGAACTCCGGACGCCCTTGAACGCGATCATCGGCTTCTCGGAAATCCTGCGCATGCAGATGTTCGGTCAGCTCGGTCACGCACGCTATCTCGAGTACGCGCAGCTCATCAACGAAAGCGGTGCGCTGCTGCTTGATCTCATCAGCGATATTCTGGACATGTCGAAAATCGAGGCCGGAAAATACGAGATTCACCCGGAGCCGGTCAATCTGCGCAATCTGGTGGAGTCGAGCCTGCGCCTCGTTCGCGGCCGCGCCGAGGAAAACGGTATCGGCCTTGCCCTGACCATGGCCGACGACATGGCGGTCGACGAGATTGTCGCCGACGAGCGGGCGCTGAAACAGATCATGCTCAATCTGCTGTCGAACTCGATCAAGTTCACGCCCTCGGGCGGCAAGGTGTCGGTGAAGGTCGTTGAGACGGAAAGTGGAATAAGCATCGCCGTTTCCGACAACGGCCGCGGCATCCCCGCCGATCAGATCGCCCGCCTCGGCCGTCCCTTCGAGCAGGTGGCGACCGACGCCGCCCTGAGCAAACAGGGCACAGGCCTCGGCCTCGCGCTGGTGCGCTCGCTGACCGAACTGCATGGCGGCGCGATGGCGATCGAAAGCGAACTCGAAAAGGGCACGGTCGTGACGGTGAGACTGCCCCTGACGCCGCATTGCGTCGTGCCGGTACCGGACACGGACGAGATGCCGGCGGAGAACGAAGCGCCGGAAAGGCCGGCCCTCGCTAACATGGCAGGCGGATAGACCTTCAGTTTCCCATCATGCGACGCAGCGCGGCATCAAGCTCGGCAACCACTTTCGCCGCGGCGGGATGCGCCTGAATACCTTTGTAGTAGGCCTCGGCCGAGGGATGGTTCTTCAGCGGCGAGGCATGTCCGAACATCGGGCCGATCTGGTCGAAGAAAAACAGCATCGGCACCAGGGCGCAATCGGCGAGGCTCAGCCGGCCGCCGACCGCGAAGGGCGAACCGTCGAGATAGTGCTCGAGCCAGCCGATGGCCTTCAACAGTTCGGCCATCTCGCGATCGACCAGCGCCTGGTCGCGGCCCTGCGGATTGATATGACCGAAGAGTTCGCCCATCGGCTCCATGATGTAGAGATCGCCAATGCGTGAGAGCAGCCGCATGCGCGCCCGCTCGACCGCGTCTTCCGGACGCAGCGGCGCGCCGGCGCCGATGTCCTCCAGATATTCGCAGATCGTTTCGGATTCCGGCACCACCACATCGCCATGCGCCAGCAAGGGCACCTTGTGCATCGGTGTCAGCGTATCGAGCTCGGGCGGCACGGCGCCCGGTGCGACATCGATCATCTCGACGTCGAGACCCTTGGCATATATGGCGAGGCGGCAGCGCGCCGCGAAGGGAGAAAGCTGGGCGTTGTAGAGTTTCATCGGGGAAGAGGTCATGGGCCGCTATCCGCTGTTGTTCCGTTGTTATCCGCCACAAGGAAACGGCCGGCCCCGCAAGGGACCGGCCGTATCTCATTCCGCTTGTCCGAAAGCACGAGGCCGGCGAATGAAGCGGTTGCTCTTCACGATCATTCCGCCGCGGCGCGGACCTTGTTCATGTGCTTCTTGAACTCGAGCCGCGCGATGGTGCGGTTGTGCACTTCGTCCGGACCGTCGGCCAGACGCAGCGTACGGATGCCCGAATACATGCGCGCGAGACCGAAATCGGTAGTCACGCCGCCGCCGCCATGCGCCTGGATCGCGTCGTCGATGACCTTGAGGGCCATGCGCGGCGCCGCGACCTTGATCATCGCGATTTCGGTGCGGGCGACCTTGTTGCCCACCGTATCCATCATGTAGGCCGCTTTCAGCGTCAGCAGGCGGCACATCTCGATTTCGGTGCGCGCTTCGGCCACCCGCTGTTCCCACACGGAGTGATCGGCGATCTTCTTGCCGAAGGCTTCGCGGCTCAGCAGGCGCTCGCACATCTTTTCGAGCGCGCGCTCGGCAACGCCGATGGTGCGCATGCAGTGATGGATGCGGCCCGGCCCGAGGCGGCCCTGGCTGATTTCGAAGCCGCGGCCTTCGCCAAGCAGCAGGTTTTCGGCCGGCACGCGCACATTGTCGAGAATGACTTCGGCATGGCCATGCGGCGCGTCGTCATAGCCGAAGACCGGCAGCATGCGCACGACTTTCACGCCCTTGGCGTCGAGCGGCATCAGGATCTGCGACTGCTGACGATAGGTGTCGGCCTTCGGATCCGTCTTGCCCATCACGATGGCGATCTTGCAGCGCGGGTCGCCGACGCCCGACGACCACCACTTGCGGCCGTTGATGACATATTCGTTGCCGTCGCGTTCGATGCGGGTCGCGATGTTGGTCGCGTCCGAGGAGGCGACGTCCGGCTCGGTCATCAGGAAGGCCGAACGCATTTTTCCTTCGAGCAGCGGTTCCAGATATTCCTTCTTCTGGCGCTCATTGCCGTAGCGTTCGATCACTTCCATGTTGCCCGTGTCGGGCGCCGAGCAGTTGAAGACTTCGGACGCCCAGCCGACCCGGCCCATCACTTCGCAAAGCGTGGCGTATTCGACATTGGTCAGCCCGCCGCCGCGCTCGGATTCCGGCAGGAACAGGTTCCACAAGCCTTCGTCCTTGGCCTTCGGCTTCAGGTCTTCGAGAATCTGCGGCACCTGCCAGGGATTGCCCGCGGCGCGGAACGCATCCATCTGGTCGTTATAGGTTTTCTCGTTCGGATAGACATGCTTGTCCATAAACCGTTCGAGCCGGGCCAGCAGTTCCTTGGTTTTGTCGGAGTGTTCGAAATTCATCAGGTCTCCCCTTCGTATTTTTTATGGTTGGAGGCTTTGAGGCCTCCGCTCAATGGCGAATGGGCGCACTCTAGCGGGTTGTGCCCTGCAAATCACGCGGAAAGCCGTAGGCACCCTGGGGCTTTGTTCAGCTTCGGCGGGCGGCGAAAAAGTCGCGCAAAAGTGCGGCCGCCCTTGTCTCGCCGAGCCCGCCATAGACCTCGGGCCGGTGATGGCAGGTCGGGTGTTCGAAGATGCGCGGGCCGTGATCGACGCCGCCGCCTTTTTCATCCGCCGCCCCGTAATAGAGGCGGCGCAACCGCGCAAAGGAGATCGCCGCCGCGCACATCGGGCAGGGTTCCAGCGTCACATAGAGGTCGCAGCCGGTCAGGCGTTCCGAGCCGAGTGCCACACAGGCCGCACGGATCGCCAGCATTTCGGCGTGCGCTGTCGGGTCTTTCAGTTCGAGCGTCCTGTTGCCGGCACGGGCGACGACCGTGCCGCCGGGATCGACGACGACCGCCCCCACCGGCACCTCGCCGCGCAGAGCCGCCGCCTCGGCCTCGGCAAAGGCGATGTCCATGGGGCGCAGGGTTTCGTCGGCACTCATGGGCGGACCCTGCCCGGGTGGCGGCGGCCCCGTCAAGCAGTGGCTTTCGGTTCGGCAAGCCGCCTGATAAAGAGGGTCCATGAACGCCAGCCCCCAAAAACCCGCCTCCAAAGTGCCGCCCGCCGGCGAGCGCATCGCCAAGGTGATCGCGCGCGCCGGGCTCTGCTCGCGCCGCGAGGCCGAACAACTGATCGCCGATGGCAAGGTGACGGTCGACGGCAAGGTGCTGAAAAGCCCGGCGCTGAATGTCACCGGCCGTGAGGCAATCGTCGTCGACGGCAAGGCGCTGCCGAAGCAGGAACCGACGCGGCTCTGGCGCTATCACAAGCCGGCCGGCCTTGTGACGACGGCGAAAGACCCGGAAGGCCGCACCACCGTTTTCGAGCGCCTGCCCGCCGGCATGCCGCGCGTCGTTTCGGTCGGCCGCCTCGACATCAACACCGAGGGCCTGTTGCTGCTGACCAATGATGGCGAACTGGCGCGGCTGCTCGAACTTCCGGCCACCGGCTGGACGCGGCGCTACCGTGTGCGTGCCTGGGGTACGATCAGCCAGACCGATCTCGACAAGCTGAAAGACGGCATCACCGTCGACGGCGTTCGCTACGGCTCCATCGAAGCGAAACTCGACAAGGTGCAGGGGTCCAACGTCTGGCTGACGGTCGGTTTGAAGGAGGGCAAGCACCGCGAGGTGAAGCGCGTGCTCGGCGCGCTCGGCCTCAAGGTCAACCGCCTGATCCGTCTTTCCTTCGGACCCTTCCAGGTCGGCGATCTTGCGGAAGGCGAAGTGGCGCAGGTGCCGAACCGCGTGCTGATGGACCAGCTTGGTGTGCATGCGGAAAAGTTTGCGCACGGCGCGGCGTCGGCGCCGCGCGGGCCGTCACCGAAACCGGCAGGCGGCGCCCCGAAAAAGCAGCCGGGAAAACCGGGCGGCACAAAGCCCCGGCCGAAGACCTTCCGGGTGAAAAAATCCGATGCATCCGGCACGGGAAAGGGGCGCCATGCGGATCGTCGGCGGCGCCCATAAGGGCCGCAGCATCGCCGCGCCGAAAGGCGACCGCGTCCGCCC
>JAHBYM010000098.1 GCA_019635975.1 Parvibaculum sp.
TACTCGGTGCTGGTCGAACAGACCGAAGAAAACCCGCGCCTCTATCGCAGCGCCACGCTGGTCCTGACCCATGCCGGCGTCACATATGGAGGCGGGCGATGAAACTTTTCGGCTTCGACATTCCGCTGCCCGATCTCGCCACACCGGCGGGGATGGCTGCGGCCGGTGCAGGCGGCGCGGCGGCGCTGGCGGGTGCAGCCATGCTGGCGATGGGCGCCTTCGGCGACGATGAACCGCCGCCGGTCGAACTCGCCGGGAAATGGGAAGTCGCCTATCACGACCGCATTCTCGGCCGGGTGCGGGGCAAGGCGACGGTGGCGGAAGGCGAAGGCAGCGCCGAAGTCGTGCTGACACATCCCAGGACCAAAGAGGAACACACGCTGCGTTCAACCCGCTTCGCGCGCTCGGGCGACACGCTGAACGTGACGCTCGAAGGCCAATGGCCGGGCGCGGAAGGATATGTCGAGCCGCCCCTCGGTGAGGCAAAACCCGTCGGCGCGGGCTCGCCCTACGAATGGCAAGGGCCGGAAAAGATCACGCTGGCTTACGGCGATTCCGAGGAGACGTTCAAGGTTCTGAAGGACCAGCCTGTCGGCAAGCACAAGGTCGAGATGGAGCTTCACATCGGCGACGAGGCGCTGACCGGAAGCTGGAAGCAATGGGCAAACGCGGTGACGGGCCGCGACGAAAGCGAAGGCGGCCGCATCGCCGATTTCCGCTTCGCGGGCGACGGCACCGGCCGCGCCTACCAGACCGGCATCGAGACCTGGTATCGCCCGCGCCCGGTCATTCATCTGGTGGCGCCAAGCGAAAACCAGCTCGCCATCCGCGAATATCTCGGCGCGAAATTTCCCTACCCCTGGAAGGCGGACGGCTCTTCGGCCGGCATTCTGATCGATCGCCGTTATTTGCTGGTCGTCGGCGACGAACTGCCGACCGAAACCGGCGAGACGGCCGAGCTGAAATCGCTCGACGCCGATGTCGAGTATTTCGTCGAGGCCAAACGCTCGCAATATGGCGACCGCCCGACGGCGCAACTGATCCTCGACAACGCCTTCGCCCATATCCGGCAAAACCTGAAGCAGCAAATGCTGGCCGACGGCATCGGCAACGAGGCGCGCCTTCAGGCGATGATGGATGCGATCTACGAGAAGGACTGGATCCTGATCCGCGCCGAGTTGAAGCGTCCGGCCGCGCCGGGCCGCAAGGGCTTCACGCTGAACGGCGCCGAGGGAAGCTGGGTGTTGCGCTATGGCGATTTCGTCGCCGATTTCGCGGTGACGCGGCCGGTCGGCGCCGAGACCGAGGGCGCCGACCATGTGCTGATCCCCGAAAAAATCTATCTGGAATTTCGCACGGCGGCGCCGCTGCTCGCCGATGAGTTGCCGGTTCAGCTCTGGGTCAATGACGAAGTGCATGTCTTCGCCGGCAACCGCACGATCATGGCCAAGCGGCTGCCGCGCACGAAGGAAGACGACGAGGCGCTGGCCGAACTGCGCGAGGCCGTGCGCTTCGCCGGCGGCGATGTCGAACACGTCAAGCCGATCCATGTTTACCGGACGCCGCCCATCGGCCTTGTCGACAAGGGGCAGGAAGCATCCGGCGGCGCCATGGACCTGCCGGAGGTCGGCGATGACTGGCGCGTGACGGTGAAGGACGGCGACACGATCCGCGGCGTCAGCATCGCCACCGACATTTTGCGCACCGAGCCGTTCCACGCCCAGGCGAAGGTCGTCAATTCGCCGGCCGAGATTGTGCGGCACACGGCGCCGGATCTCGGCGCGGCGCAGAACCTGACATGGACGCGCGCCGTGATGGAGGCGGCGCGTTGCACCGGAGCGCCGATCGACACGCCTGTCGATTTCGACGCACTGGCGAGGCGCAAGGCACACACATTCAAAAGCAAGGTCTATCTCGCAGACGCGGCAAAGCGCGCCACGGGCAAGGAGCTTCTTGGCGCGATCCCCGGTGAGGGATGGCTTGAGGGCAGCGCCCGGCTCGGCCGCGACACCGCCGCCGGCCTGATCCAGAGCCCGACCGCCTTTACCGGCGGCGAAACCTACACGCTCGACATGCTGGTCGGCGATCACGCCGCCATGCTGATCCTGCGCGAAGCCTTTATCGAAATGATGACGCGCCAGATCGAGGAAGTCAGCGCAATCCGCTCGGACGCCGCCATAAACGGGTTCCGCGCCAGCGCCGAAATCCCCGCCTCCTACGCGCCGAACCATCCCTTCTCGACAATCGATGTCAAGGCGCCGAACGGCAAGACCGTCTTCTTCAGCTTCAGCTATGCAAGCGACGATCTGCTGAAGCAGGAACTCGGCCTCGATGCGGCCGCCGCCGAGGCCTGGCGCCTCGACGCGACGCGACAGATGCTGCGCGAATATCTGTCCTCGCTGCGCGCGGCGCTTGGCGTGGCGCAGGGGATCAAGACCTGCGGCGAGCACCAGAAACTCGTCGAGCTGACCGGGCGCGGCTTTGCGGCCGTCAACCGCTATGCGCGCAGCCGGTTGATGACCGCGCAATCCATTCGCGGCGAACGCGACGATGCCTGGAAGGCCGACCGTGTGGCGCGCGCCTGGATGGCGGGCGTGCCGGTCTTTGCCGAGGCGCTGGCCGATCAGCAATCGCTTTCGGCGCAGGACACGAAAGTCCTCGTTATTGCCGTGACCATCGGCACATCGGCCGCGGCGGCCGGCGGCGGTCTCCTCGGCTGGGCAGTCGCTTACGAAGCGCTCTTCTTCAGCACCGTGGCGACGATGGCCGATGTCGCCAATGCCGCCCATATGCTCTACACCGAGATCGGCCACAAACTGAACACCACGGCGGAAGTGCGCTTTGCGCGCGGCGCGCATGCCGTTCTCGGCGATGCGCGTCTCGAACAGGCGCTCGCCGAAGACCGCCACTGGGCGGAAATCTCCGCCGGGCTCTATCTCGACGTCTTGCCGAGCGTCGCATTCTTGTCGGGCACCGATTTCCTAAAGGGGCTGAAGGACATTGGCGGGACTTCGGCGGCCGTCTATCGCGGCGGCAAGCGCCTTGTCTCGCAGGCGCGCTCCATCGAACGCGGGCGCAAGCTGCTGGGTGAGGTCGGCGTCGGAACGGGCGTCGGCCAGGCCGCGCCGCCGAAACTCGCGCAGCTTGAACCGCCGAAAATTCCGGCCGAGGATTTTGCGAAGAATTTTCCCGACGGCAAGGATGTGCAGCGCGCCTCGAACCTCGAACTCGACGATCTGATCGACCCGGCCAATCCCGGCAAGCTGCCGGATGTCGAAGACCTGGCCAAAACGCCAACCACGCCGCCATCGCAACCGCGCGCGCCGCCGGAGCCGTCCGGCACCGCCGCCAGCGACACGATCCTCGAAGGCACGCCCGGTTCCTCCGCGGCCGGCGACACGATCATCGAAGGGACGCCCGGTTCATCCGCCGCCGGCGACACGATCCGCGAAGGCGCGCCGGCGGCGCCCGCGCCGCGTAGCACAAGCGCCGACGACACGATCCGCGCCGGCCAGCCCGGCGGCGGCACGGCGCCCTCCTCGGGCGCGGACACACAGCGCCTTCCCGAGGCCGACGCTGCGAGAGCCAATGCCGATCAACTCGATCGCATGCGCAGCGACGCCAAAGCCGGTTACGATCGGGCCCAAGAGCACGCCCAACGGGCCTTTGCCGAAGGCCGGGACATCACCCCCGCCGAGGGCAACGAAATTCTCAAGGGCGCGCATACGGCCGATGCGCAAGAGGTCGTGGATCAAGCGATTTCCTATGCGCGTGAGGTCGGCCTCACCGAATCCGAAATTCACGCGATCATTTCGAAATACGACGTCGCATCGGGGCGCGGCGATCTGATGCGCTTTGCGCTGGTCGACGAGCTGCAGCGCACCGCCATACCGCGCGCTGGCCTTGAGCTCGTCGACGGGCTCTATGCCGAGGATGTGCTGCAACTGGTGACGCGCAGCTATACCGGCGCGGCCACGCCCGCGGAGCTCGCGCTTCTGAAAGGCTGGATCGACCGCGCGGCCGATGCGGGCGAGGATTTCTTCTCGCGTCTGCAGAGGCAGGGCACTTACACCGACCTCGACGGCTTCGAGCACCTCGCCGACGCCGACGGCATTGCGAGCTTGCGGAAACTCGCCGCCGACAACGACCTGCTGCCGATGGGCCTGCTCGAAACCCAGGCGCTGACGGCGAGCGAGCGGCTGGCCGAAAGCTCGGTCGGCAAGGTCCGCGGCCTGCCCGAGCCGCAGCGCGTCGACGTGGCCAACGCGATATTCGATGCGCGCCGCGTCGCCGCCGAAGCGGGCCTCAAGGCGCTCGACGCCACCGAGCAAGCGGCGCTGCGCATCGCCGAGGGTGTCGTCGGAGACGCGAGCGGGGTGCCGGCCTGGGCGCGCGGCCTCGACCGGGCATCTTATGAGAAGATCGCACACCTTGGCGGCCGGGCGGATTTTCAGAAGCTGATCGAAGCCGATCCGTCGATCCTGCGTCAGGCCGCCGGCGACCCCGATGTCCGCGCGGTGATCGAATTGCAGCCCTATCGCGATCCGGCCGAATTCCAGAAGGCGCTGGCCAACGAGCGCAAGCGCGTCAAGAGCCCGCTGCCGGGCGCTTTCGACGAGGCGGCCGAGGACCACTGGCTGCCCAAGCAGGTGATGAAGGACGGCAAGGAGCAGCCGGTCGCCTTCAAGCATGAAGTCCTGGAAGGCGACGGCAAGAAGTTCAGCACCGACAAGTTCCTCAATGGCGGCGACGACGTCGCGGTCGTCGAGCGCGAACTCGGCCTCGCCGAGCTGCCGGAATTCGCCGGCTCGAAGCAGATGACCTGGTCCTATATGGAGGCCAAGCTCCTGCCGGACTTCTTCGACAATGTGAATGTGCCGATGATCAGCGACCGCGGCACCAGCTCCGCCGCCATGCTCAACATGCGCGCCTTTCACAATCTCGACATCCCCTATGGCGACCCGTCGCTGAAGCTGATCAAGATGTCGAACGTGGAAAACGCCAACACCAGCGTGCAGATCGCCTGGATGAAGCGCGTCTATGGCGCGGACTGGACCAAATATCTGCCCAACACCCATTCGGTGCGTTACGCCGAATCGGCGCTCAATCAGGCCGGCTTCCGCATCAAGGAAGTGAGGCTGGGCAGCGAACCGCCGCTGCGGATGAACGCGCGCGGCATGGTGGAGGGAAATTTCTTCAAGGCCAAGGAATCGCCGATGGAGTTCCTCGCCCGCTATGGCGTTTCACCCAACGAGGCGATCGAGACCGGTCACGACATTTACATCGTCGTGGAGCCCTTCGGCGCCGCAGCCCCGCGTTCGGCATCGGCCGCGCCTTTGCGGCGAAGGCGGCGGGCCGTGTCCGGCTGGCGGCCCGTGCGACGCACCCACCGCCGGGCGCGGGTGGATAAAATCCGGGCATGCGCATGAGCCGACATCGCTGACGGCAACCGGCGAACCGCCCGTTCCTATTCCCGGACAATCACCGGCAGTTCGGTGATGCCGCGAATGAAGTTCGAACGCAGATATGCCGGTTCGCCGACGACTTCGACTTTCTTGAAGCGCTTCATGATCTCTTCCCAGAGAACGCGAAGCTGCATTTCGCCAACTCGGTTGCCGATGCAGCGATGGATGCCGAAGCCGAAGGAGAGATGATGCCGCGCGCCTTCGCGGTCGATCAGGAATTCGTTGGCACGGTCGATCTTGCTGTCGTCGCGGTTGCCCGAGACGTACCACATGGCGACCTTGTCCCACTTCTTGATCTGCTTGCCGCCAAGCTCGGTATCTTCGAGCGCCGTGCGGCACATATGGGCGACCGGGCTCTGCCAGCGGATAATCTCGGACACCATGTTGGGAATGATATCCGGGTCCTGCTGCAGCTTTTTGTACTCGTCCGGGAACTGATTGAGTGCCAGAACGCCGCCGGTGATCGAATTGCGCGTCGTGTCGTTGCCGCCGACGATCAGAAGCAGCATGTTGCCGAGATATTCGTTGGGCGACATGTTCTTCGTCGACTCGCCATGCGCGAGCAGCGAAATCAGGTCCGACCCCGGATTGGCCAGCCTGTCTTTCCAGACACCGTCGAAATACTCCCAGCAGTTCCACAGTTCCTTGAACGCATCTTCCGGCGTCTCGAAATAGGCCGGGTCGCCGATCCGCTCGACCGTGTCGGACCAGTGGATGAGCTTGTGGCGGTCGTCCTGCGGCACGTTGAAGAGCGTCGCCAGCGTGCGGCCGGTGAGCTCGACCGAGACCTGACGCACCCAGTTGAATTCCTCGCCGCGCGGCAACGCATCGAGAATGAGCCCGGCGCGTTCGCGGATCAGCGGTTCGAGGGCAGCGAGATTCTGCGGCGTGAACATCGGCTGCACGACCTTGCGCTGCTCGTCGTGTTTGGGCGGATCTTCCATGATGAACATGGGCAGATGGGTCAGCGGATCGGGCTCGCCCTCGACGCGCATGCCGCCGAGGCGGATGCCGCCATTGCGGATGTCGGAGGAGAAAATCTTGTGGTTGGTGTCGACATACATGATGTCTTCGTATTTCGTCACCGACCAGTAGCGGCCATAAGGGCCCGTCTCGTTCAGATGCACCGGGTCTTCTTTTCGCAGCCGTTCGAAATAGGGCAGCACCTTGTTGGCCGCGAAAAGTTCGTCATGCGCGGGATCGAGTTCCTCAAGCGGGATCGACCACGGGTCGCGGTTGACGTCGATCTTCCACTTGGAGGCCATTTCGGCATTCTTGCGGGTGTAGTCGCGACCGGGCGCCGCCTGCCCTGTCGCCGCTTGATTGTCGCTCATCGCCTGTCTCCCTCGGATGCAGCCCCGGCCGGGACTTTAACATCCAATCGCCGGAAAAGCGGAATCCAACCGCAAGCTGCGCGGCATTGCCGCAGCGTCGGGCGGCAGAAGCCGCGCGGCCGAACGCCGGTGTTATTCCAGCGCGCGCTCCCAGACCAGCGTTTCGCCGAAAAGCGGAATGCCGACATAGGGCCGAAGCTTCAGCCGGTTGGCGTCGAGCATCTCGATGTTACAGTCGTAGCTCTTGTCCTTGGCGCGGCTATAGGCGGTGCCCGACCATGTGCCGGCGCCCGACGACTCGAAGCCGATCAGGATTCGCGTGCCGGTGCCGGCATCTCCAGGGTTCGAGAGGATTTCGACAACCGTTCCGCACAGCGCATCGCCGCAGGGCGCGATCTCGACCACGGCGTCTTCCTCAGGTGCAATCCAGCGGCCTTCGGGGCCTTCAAGCGCGTTGGCGGGCACGGCAAAAGCCAGAGCGGCGACACAAACGGCAGATGCGATGCGCATGGACATTTCCTCCCCCGACGATGCGTTTATTGCTCGCATCGTCGGGGGTGAGGGTCAACGGGCAAAAGTCCGCCGCACGGGAATGTGATCGGCGGCGGACGCCTCAGTTGGGCCAGTAGATATATTCGTCGTCTTCCGATTGCCGCTCGCGCAGGCTCTTGTCGATCGAGACCGGCATCTCGACGCGCGACGGCCAGCCGGGCGCCTTCTGCTCGGCATTGTGGGCGTCGAGCAGCGCCGCAAGCTCGGCAACCTTTTCCGGCATCGCCGCCGCGAGATTGTTCAGCTCGGTCGGATCGCTGTCGAGATCGAACAGCCAGACCGCGTCGGGCCGCTCGGTGCGCTGCAGTTTCCAGCCCCGATGCAGGACCGTCTGGTAATGGCCGCTGCGCCAGAAGAGTGTTTCATGCAGCGGACGTTCGGCATCTTCCAATACGGTCAGCAGATTGCGGCCATCGACGACCCGGTCATCCGGCACGGGCACGCCCGCCACCGCCGCCGCCGTCGCATAAAGATCGAAATGATGCACCGGGTGGCTGTATTCCAGCCCGGCCTCGATCTTCGCCGGCCATTTGAGAAAGAACGGTACGCGGATGCCGCCGCCGAAGAAGGTCGCCTTCCAGCCGCGATAGGGCTGGTTGATTTCGGGCAGACCTATGTAATGCGCACCGCCATTGTCGGACGTGAAGATGACGAGCGTGTTCTCCTCAAGCCCGTTTTCCTTGAGCGCATCGAGCACCTCGCCGACGCCGCGGTCGAGCGCGCGGATCATCGCGCCATAGACGCGCAGCGTGTGGTCCTCGATATGGGAAAGCGCGTCGTAGTCTTCCTGCGTCGCCTGCAGCGGCGTGTGCGGCGCCCAGTGCGCGAGGTAGAGGAAGAAGGGGCGGTTCTTGTTGGCTTCGATCGCCTTCACCGCTTCGTTGGTGAAATAGTCGGTCAGATAGCGATCCGGCTCGAAGCGCGGCCCGCCATTCTTGCGCACGGCAAAACGCATATTGGCCCAGAGAAAGCGGTCGATCGGGTCGAAATCGTTGCGCGCCTCGACCGATGCGGGATCGTCGAGATTGAGATAGAGGCCCGACGCCATCAGCAGGCTTTCGTCGAAGCCCTGGTCGTAGGCGGCCATGCCGTTCGTCTCGCCCAGATGCCATTTGCCGATATGGATGGTGTGGTAGCCGGCATCCTGCAGCAGGTTGCCCATCGAGATTTCGCTCTGCGGCATGCCCATCTCGGTGTAGTGCAGCTCAGCGCCTTCCACGTCGCGCAGCACGGTCTGACGAAGGGCATTCGCATCCTCCGCGGCAAAGCGCGTGGTAATGCGCGCCATGCCGGGCGGCATCGGCGTGAACTCGAAACCGAAGCGCGTCGGATAGCGCCCAGACATCATGGCCGCGCGCGACGGCGCGCAGGTGCCGCTGCCCGAATAGCCGTGCGAAAGAACGAGGCCGGATTTCGCGATCGAGTCGATATTCGGGGTTGGCACCGTGCCGCCAGCGACGCCGCCGCCATTGACGGTGAGATCGTTCCAGCCGAGATCGTCGGCAACGATCAACACGATGTTGGGCGGACGGTTCTCGGCCGCGGCCTGCTGTGCGTCGGGCCCTGCCACCCATTCGACCGTCTGGTTGGGGCCGATCGGATCGCGCCAGTCCATCACCATGGCCGGAAGCTGGATCGCGTAACGCTCAAAGGCGAACCAGCCCAGCGCCACCACCGCAATCAGCACACCGCCGCCGATCGCAAGCCCTCTCTGTCCGATTTTCATGGATCCGCCCTCCCTTTCCTCATCGGTCCGAAGCTTAATGTAACACATTAACAGGTCAAGTTTGCGGGCGGTGTGCCTGTTCACCCGCCGACCGGGGCCGTGAGCAGCTGCACAGCGCCGCGTCTGGCGCGGGCGGGCCCCGCCGCTATAATCCCGGCCTCAAAACACCAGAAGAATAACCGCCGGGAGGCCCCTCCATGACCAAGATCAACGATATCGCCACACTGGAGAAGGAAGGCGAGATCGCCGTTCTGACGCTGAACTCGCCGCCGGTGAACGCCCTGTCCGGGCCGGTGCGCGAAGGCATCAACAATGGCATCAAACAGGCGATCGACGACGCGGATGTGAAGGCCATCGTGCTGATCTGCGAGGGCCGCACCTTCATCGCCGGCGCCGACATCACCGAATTCGGCAAGGCGCCGTCGGGCCCGAGCCTGTTCGATGCGCTGGCAATGATCGAACACGGGCCGAAGCCCGTCGTCGCGGCGATCCACGGCACGGCGCTGGGCGGCGGCCTCGAAGTGGCGCTGACCTGCCACTACCGCGTGGCCGTGCCGTCGGCCAAATGTGGGCTGCCGGAAGTGAACCTCGGCCTGCTTCCGGGCGCCGGCGGCACGCAGCGCCTGCCCCGCATCGTCGGGCCGGAAAAGGCGCTCGAAATGGTGACGAGCGGCCAGCATGTAGGCGCGAAGAAATGCCTGGAAATGGGGCTCGTCGACGACCTCGCCGAAGAAGGCAAGCTGCGCGAAGGCGCGGTCGCATTCGCGAAAAAGATCGTTGCCGAGAAGCGGCCGCTGAAGAAGGTGCGCGACCTGAACGACAAGGTCGAAGCGGCGCGCGGCAAGCCGGAAATTTTCTCCGAATTCCGCAAGGCCAATGCCCGCAAGTTCCGCGGCTTCCTAGCGCCCGAATACAACATCCAGTGCATCGAGGCGGCGGTGAACCTGCCCTTCGACGAAGGCATCAAGGTCGAGCAGAAGCTCTTCCGCGAACTGGTGACCGGTACGCAATCGGCCGCGCAGCGCCATGTCTTCTTCGCCGAACGTCAGGTCTGGAAACTGCCCGACGTGCCGGCCGACACGCCGACGATCCCCGTGAAC
>JAHBYM010000099.1 GCA_019635975.1 Parvibaculum sp.
GCCTGCCGCCTTGCCCGCGTCAGCGCCTGCACCCAGCCGGTGCGGATCCAGTTGTCGTCGGCCGTCGCGGCGAAGCCATGCACCAGCAGCATCGGCTTGCCTTCGCCCGCGACCTCATAGGCAATCGAAACGCCCCCCGACGAGAATTCCGGCATTCGCTCAATCCGCCGGCACGCCGGAGGATTGCGCGTCGGAGGGATGCCCCGTCCGCGCCGCGATGGCGGTCGCCGCCGCTTCGATCCCGCGCTTTTCGAGCACCTCGCGGTTCTCGCGCTGCTTCTTCTCGTCGATCGGATAGAACCACAGAATGCCGGCGACCGCGATGCTGATGGCGCAGGCCGGCCACACATAAACCGCCCGAAGCGCGTTCAGAACCTCGGGCGAATTCTCGCCGCGCGGCGTGAAGCCGATCATGTCGAGCATCGCATAGCCGCCGAAAATCGCCACCGCGACGCCGATCTTGTTGGTCATGGTCAGCATCGAATAGAAAAGCCCGGTCCGCTGCTGGCCGGTGCGCACGGTATCGTGATCGGCGACGTCGGCCATGATCGAGCGGAACAGGAACGGCCCCGCCGCCATGTTGACGCCGCAAAGAATCCACACCGCCAGCGCCGCCGGCGCGTTGCCCACCGGCACCAGCAGGATCAGCGGCACCGACGCGGCATTGAAGAGCGCCGAATAGGCCGCCGTGCGATGCTTGCCGAGCTTGCGGCTGATCCACAGCATCACCGGAATGAACGACACGCCCGAAATGAAATAGCCGAGCAGCATCAGGCTCGAGTAGCGGCCGAGTTGCAGCGCGTCTTCGGCCAGAAAAAGGAACATCGAGGCGACAAGCCCGCCCGAAATCCCCGAAATCAGATCGGCCGCCAGCACGTTCTGCAACGGCTTGCTCTGCACCAGCGCCGCCACCGCCTCCTTGAACGGCACATGTTGCGGCGGCGGCGTCTTGCGCTCCGGCACGAAACGCACCGCGAGGAAGACGGCGATCGGCAACAGGATGATCACGAACCAGCCCATCGAGGCGACGCGCGCCGCGGCGACGTCTTCCGGTCCCGTCATCTCGATCAGGATCGGCAGCGTCAGCACCAGCACCATGCCGAGAATCAGCGCGATTTCGCGCGCCCCTTGCACGCGCGAGCGCTCGTGATAATCGGGCGTCAGCTCCGCGCCCCACGACATGTGCGAAATGGTGAGCAGCGTCCAGCCGACATAAAGCACGAACAGCCAGGCGACGAGATAGAACCCGGTCACGGCGACAGGCGGCATGAAGATCATGTAGACCGACACCAGCATGATCGGCACCGAAATGACGATCCAGTGCCGCCGCCGCCCGAAGCGCGTCTCGTACTTGTCCGACACGATGCCGAGCACCGGATCGGTGAACACGTCCCAGAAGCGCGCGAACATGAAAATCGTGCCGACAACGGTGAGCCCCAGCCCCAGCGACCCCGCATAGAAAGGCGGCAGGTGAACCGCGAGCGGCAGCCCCATCGCCGAAATCGGCGCCGCCGGCAGCGCAAACGCAAAAAGTGTCCAGCGCGATAGCGGCTGGCGGCCCTGCTGGGTCGCAGTCGTCATGATGGGGGCTCCTCCCGTTGCCTCGTCGCGGCGCCCGGGTCTTTTCGCCCGCCAATCCGCCACCCGCATTATCGCCGATGCCGCGCCCGAACCAAGGCCCTTTCGGCGCCGCAACCTCACAATCATGTTAGAGACGCCCACCGACTCTTCTAAAACGCGTCTCCCCCGGGCTTGACCCGGGGGCCCAGAAGCCGCGAAGCGGCGTCTCGCTTCACAAAACAGCTTCCTCGCCGCAACCGCCGCTTCAACGCCCCACCCCGCCCATTCCGTCGCATGGGTCCCCACCCAAAACCAGGACTGTCACCCCGGCACTCCCTCTTCCCACCCTCCCCCTGAGGGAGGGTCGAAAAATTCGAACGCAGTGAGGATTTTTCGGGGAGGGGTGAGCGGGGAACCCCGGCGCATAATCGAAATGCCTGCACCAAGCCGAAAGCGGAGCACCCCTCCCCAAACGGGCTGCGCCCGTTTGACCCTCCCTCAAGGGGAGGGTGGAAGGAGAATGACGGCTGGCTCTGCCCTCGCCACCCCTCGCCCACACCGCCCTTGACCCCGCGCCGCCAAGCGGCAACCTTCCCTTGGGAATGAAATCCGGGGTGCGGGGAACCAGCGTGGCGGCGGAAGATACGGCAACAATCGACGCCTTCATCGACCGCTGGCAGCGTTCCGGCGGCGCCGAACGCGCCAACTACCAAATGTTCCTGTCGGAGCTGACGGTACTCCTCGGCGTCCCCCTGCCCGCGCCGGCGCAGGAATCGAATCGCCACAACGATTATGTCTTCGAGCGCTCCGTCGCCTTCAAGCATCCCGACGGCTCCCAGACCACCGGCTTCATCGACCTCTACAAGCGCGACTGCTTCGTCCTCGAAGCCAAGCAGAGCGCCAAGCCCGGCGCCGCAAAGCCGAACGCCGGCCAGCTCGACTTCCTCCCCGAGGACGCGGCACAGGTAAAATCCGGCACCGCGAAGCGCGGCACCCGCGGCTGGGACACGGCGCTGCTGGCCGCCCGCCGCCAGGCGGAAAACTATGCCAGGGCCCTGCCGAAGGAACATGGCTGGCCGCCCTTCCTCGTCGTCGTCGATGTCGGCCATTGCATCGAGCTCTATGCGGATTTCGTCCGTCAGGGAAAGAACTACGCCCAGTTCCCGGACAGGCGCGGCTACCGCATCATGCTGGACGATCTGCGCGACAAGGATGTGCGCGAGCGCCTGCGCCGCGTCTGGACCGATCCGATGTCGCTCGACCCGGCGCGCAAATCCGCCGAGGTCACGCGCGACATTGCCGAGCGTCTGGCGAAGGTCGCCCGCACGGTGGAAAGGCGCGGCCATGCGCCGGGCAAGGTCGCCGAGTTCCTGATGCGCTGCCTGTTCACGATGTTCGCCGAGGATGTCGAGCTGCTCCCCTCCGGCTCTTTCACGAAGCTGCTGAACGAGATGAAGGAGACGCCGGACAAGTTCAAATTCGCGCTGGAAGATCTCTGGAAGGCGATGAACACCGGCGGCTATGCCGGCATCGTCAACGAAGTGGTCAAGCGCTTCAATGGCGGCCTCTTCGCGCATCCGGATGCCATCGCGCTGGAGCCCGACGAAATTCACGAGCTCTGGGTCGCCGCGCGCCACAACTGGCAGGAAGTCGAACCCGCCATCTTCGGCACCCTGCTGGAGCGCGCGCTTGATACGCGCGAGCGCCACAAGCTCGGCGCGCATTACACGCCGCGTGCCTATGTCGAACGCCTCGTCGTCCCCACCATCATCGAACCGCTGACGGCGGATTGGAAAATCGCGCAGGCCGAGGCCGAACAATTGATGCGCGAAGGCAAGCCCGCCGAGGCGCGCAAATCGGTCAAGGCCTTTCACGAAGCGCTCTGCAAGACCCGCGTGCTCGATCCCGCCTGCGGCACCGGCAACTTTCTCTATGTCTCGATGGAATTGATGAAGCGCCTCGAAGGCGAGGTGCTGGACTATCTGGCCGATCTCGGCGAGGAGCAATATCTGCTGGAGCTTTCCGGCCACACGGTCGATCCGCACCAGTTCCTCGGCCTCGAAATCAATCCCCGCGCCGTGCAGATCGCCGACCTCGTCATCTGGATCGGCTTCCTGAAATGGCAGATCAAGACGGGCGGCCAGTCCGCCATCGAGGAGCCCGTCCTCCGCGCCTTTAAAAACATCAAGGAGCAGGATGCCGTCCTCGCTTACGACAAGCGCGAGCTGGTCCGCGACGAGCACGGCAAGCCCGTCACGCGCTGGGACGGCGTGACCATGAAGAAACATCCCGTCACCGGCGAGGACGTGCCGGACGAAACCGCCCGCATCGAGCTCTACACCTATTCAAATCCGAAGCCCGCCACATGGCCCAAGGCCGACTTCATCGTCGGCAATCCGCCGTTTGTTAGCGGACAAGACCTCAGAAATGAGCTTGGTTCCGGATATGCCGAAGCGATCTGGGCCGCACGCCCGCATGTTCCGGGCGGCGCCGATTTCGTCATGCATTTCTGGGATCACGCGGCAGAGCTGGTGCGCACCGGCAAGACCCGCCGCTTCGGCCTCATCACCACCAACTCGGTGACGCAGACATTCTCGCGCCGCGTCATCGAGCATCACATGAATGCGAAGGCGCCGCTCTCGCTCGTCTTTGCCATCCCCGATCATCCCTGGATGAAAAGCGCCGACAAGGCCGCCGTGCGCATCGCCATGACAGTGGGTGTGCCCGGCCCCGCGCAAGGCTTGCTGCTGACCTCGATTGAGGAAACCGATCTCGACACTGATCAACCGAATGTAATACTGGCTGACGATTTCGGCGCAATATGGTCCAACCTTCGTTTAGGCGCCGATCTCTCAGAGCTGCGATCCTTGCAGGCCAACACAGGAATCGCTCACATGGGCGTAAAGTTGCACGGCTCAGGATTCGTACTTTCACCTGATCAAGCGATTCAGTTGGGATACTCGGCGGATGTCGACAAACTTTCGCTGATCCGGCGATTTATCAATGGTAGGGACTTGGCTCAAACGTCCCGAAACGTCTTCGTAATTGATACGACTGGTTACACCGAAACCGAACTCGAGAGAAAATTTCCCTCCGCCTATCAATGGTTGATCAATCACGTCAAACCTGTGAGAGAAGGGCAAGCAGCAAAGAGCGCTACCGCCGATGCAATCCAATACGCGAAGAGCTGGTGGCTTTGGGGAAAGACACGGCCTGACATGAGAAATGCTCTAAATGGCCTCGATAGCTACTTGGCAACGACTCGCACAGGCAAACATCGATGGTTCCTAAAAGTTGATGTTTCAGTGACCCCCGAAAGCACGATAGTTGTTATCGCGTCCGACAACTCGGCCCTCTTAGCGATCTTGTCGAGCAGCATCCATGAAGTGTTCTCACTAGTTCGAGGAGGTCGAATGGGCGTCGGCAACGACCCTCGGTATATGCATACCGATTGCTTCGATCCTTTTCCCTTCCCCGAACCGACGGAAAAACTGAAAACCCATCTGCGCGAACTCGGCGAACGTCTCGATGCTTTTCGGAAAGAGAGGCAGGCGGAGCATCCCGATCTCACCATGACGGGCATGTACAATGTGCTCGAACGTCTGCGCGAACTGGAGACGAACCCGGATGCCGAACCGCTGACGGACAAGGAAAAACTGATCCACGAAAAGGGCCTCGTCTCCGTCCTGAAGCAAATTCACGACGAGATCGACGCCGCCACTTTCGACGCCTATGGCTGGCCGCGCGACCTGACCGGCGAGGAAATTCTCGAACGTCTCGTCGCGCTCAACAAGGAGCGCACCGAAGAGGAACGCAAGGGCATCGTCCGCTGGCTCCGCCCCGACTATCAGATACCGCGCTTCGGCAAGGGCCTCGCGAAGGAGGAACAGGTCGAAGCCACCCTCGACGCCCCCGCCATCGCCGCGAAAGCGCCCGCATGGCCCGCCGGCCTGCCGGACCAGATCAGGGCGGTGCGCGCCGCGCTCGCCGCCGCCGAGCGTCCGCTCGATGCAAAAACCGTCTCCCGCGCCTTCAAGGGCGGCAAGAAACGCGACGCCCGCATCTCCGAACTCCTCGAAAGCCTCGCCCTGCTCGGCCAGGTCCGCGAAGACGGCGGCAAATACTTCCTCGCCGATCGCGGATGACGGCGAAGATCGAAAACCGTCTTCGCCGCGATCCGACCGCTGCACTCACCAAAAATAAAACTGTCACCCCGGCACTCCCTCTTCCCACCCTCCCTCAGGGGGAGGGTGGAAGGATCATGACAGTTCCGTGACAGAAGCGACTTATCCCGCAAAACCGCCACTTGTCCCCGCCCCGAGGGCGCGCGGCAACAAAAAGTGATCGGCGCGGCTTCGCCTTCGCGTCTTCGCGTCGGAGCCTGTCCTCGGGATCGCCAGAGGCGATACCCGTGGGCGTGCCCCGTCCCGCCCGGTTGGCAGGCCCGAGGCCGAAAACCGTCCCGGCGATTTTCGATTTCAAGTGGGGAAATCTTTTTTCTCCGCAAAATCGTCCGGGCGCTCCTCCCGGCGTTCCCGAAAAATCGCTCCGTCTACGGATCACCCTGCCCCGCGCCCACGCACTTGTCCCCGCCCGGAGGCCCCCGTGATAAAATCGAAACCGGCGCCGCCCCGTCCCTGCCTTCCAGCCGCGCCATCCACAACCCCCGCCCGGCCATCGCGCCAATCCACACAAGCGGTGCGGGGAACATCATTTGTGACAGTTCCATGACAGTTCGGTGACAGCGCGCCCCCGCGCCCGCTGTCACAATCCGCCAAAACGCCGAAAACCAAGCCGCCACAAGCCGTTAGTCCCCATCCCGCCATTTGTGACAGTTCGATGACAGCCGGGCGGCCGCCCGCCGCTGTTGCGCCGCTTGCCGCCGCCGCGCATCCCCTCTAGTTTCGGCGCGGGAATCCTCGAAAAACGGAGCAGGGGCGATGGCGGGCGGTGCGGTACCGAAATTTTCCAACGAGGCCGGTGCGCGCGAAATTGCCATTGGCGTCAAGGAGTTCACCTGCATCGGCGCCAACCCGCCCTTCGATCATCCGCATATCTGGCTCGACATGGGCGCGGACGCGGAGATCGTCTGCCCCTATTGCTCGACGCTCTACCGCTACGACGCGGCGCTCGGCGCCCATGAGAGCCGCCCGGCCGAGGCGCTCATCCGCGAAAAGTCGAGCGTTTGAAAGCACTTATGCGCCGGCGGGCCTGAGCCGTGAGCCTCGGCTTTGAAAGCATGGCGGCGCTGTTCGGCGCCATGGCGCTCTTGGCCGCCGTCCCGTCCGTCAGTGTACTGATCGTTTCGGCGCGCGCCGCCTCGGCCGGCCTCGCGCATGGCGCGCTCGCCGCCGCCGGCATCGTCGCGGCCGATATCCTCTTCATATTGCTCGCACTTTTCGGCCTGGCGCTGGCGGCGGAAGCGCTGGGCGACGCCTTCCAATGGGTCAAATACGCCGCCGCGCTCTGGCTCCTCTGGCTCGGCTTCGGCCTCTTCCGCGCCGCCCGCGCGCCTGCCGAGGCCCTGCCCGCCGCCCCGTCACGGCGCTCGAGCTTCATGGCAGGCTTCCTGCTAACCCTCGGGGATCAAAAGGCAATTCTCTTCTATCTCGGCTTCTTCCCGGCCTTTCTCGACCTCGCCGCGATGACGCCGCTCGACGCCATCGCCATCGTTCTGATCGCCATTGTCGCGGTCGGCGGCGTCAAGCTCGCCTGGGCCTTCGCGGCGGCAAGGGCGGGCGGCATCGCCGGTCCGCGGACCGCCCGCGCCCTCAACATCGCCGCCGCGCTGACCCTTGCCGCCGTCGCCGCCTGGCTGGTCTGGACCGCGTAAGTTATTATTTTTGTTTGGATTTTCGCTCGTCGCAGGGTGGCCCGCCACCCGAAGCCCAAAGGGCGTAGGGTGGTGCGGACGGCGGGACTCGAACCCGCACTCGGTTACCCGAAAGGGATTTTAAGTCCCTTGTGTCTACCAGTTTCACCACGTCCGCTCGGGCCTAGCTATGCCCTCTCGCGCCCGCCCGTGCAAAACGAAAACGCGCAAAAGAAAACGGCGGCCCGCAAGGGACCGCCGTTTCGAAATTCCGGTTTGCCGGTAAAGGCTTAGCCGGCGAGGCCCTGCCAGACCGGCCAGCAGTTGCCGCCGACGCTGCCGGCGAGCGCGGCCTGGGCTTCCTTGGCGTTGGAGCCGTCGGCGGTCTGAACGCTGTCCGCGCCGCCCGTGCACCACACGTAGAACTGGTGCGTACCGGCCTTCGACTGCGCGCCGAAGCTCGAGTCGAGCGCCGAAGCCGCGCCGGCCAGCATGAACGCCGCGCCCGCAACCAGGCCCACAAATCCGATGGTCTTCTTCATTTCGTCTCTCCCTCCGGGTAACCTGACCCTAAAAACTCGTTGCCGGGCCTTGATTTAGACGTTCGGCCCGTTTCCCCCGTTCCGCCGTTCTTCGCCCCGCGGACGAGCCCGGCAGACCCTTCATAGGGGCAATTCTAGCCGGTTCGCTGTCGATTGTATCGCGCCGAAACCGGCAGGAATGCTGAAACTTTCGTAATGTTGCGGTCCTGTTGCCGAGAAACGACAAAAACCCCGCCATTCCGGGGCTTTCGGGCGTTCAGGCCGGCTCACCGGTCTGCGGCTCGACGCCGAACGCGCGCATCAGCGCCGCAACTTCCGCCGCCACACGCTCGAGCTCGGTCGAATCGGTGGCCCGCATCACGATGCTGGTGCCGAAGGTCCGGCCCCGGTAATAGGGATAGCTGCCGATGCCGACATCGGGGTGTTTTGCCTGCAATTCTCCCAGTTTTTCGGCAATCGTCCCCTCGCCGATCTGCCCGGTCACGGTGCGGCTCTGCATGGTGGCCCCGCCTTCGAGGCGGCCGGTCAGGCTGTCCAGCATCACCTGCATCACCATCGGCACGCCGGCCATCACGAACACATTGCCGATCTGGAAGCCCGGCGCCTTGCTCAAAGGGTTTTCGATCATCGTCGCGCCCTCGGGAAGCCGCGCCATCCGCATGCGAGCGGCCGTAAACTCGCCGCCAGTGGCCGTGTAGTGGTCGCCCAGTATCTTCACCGCTTCCGGGTGATGGCCGATCGGCACACCGAAGGCCTTGGCCACCGCATCCGCCGTGATGTCGTCATGCGTCGGGCCGATGCCGCCGGTCGTGAAAACATAGTCGTAACGCGCCCGGACCTCGTTCAGGACCGCGACGATCGTCTCCTCGACATCGGGGATAACCCGCGCCTCGCGCACCTGAATACCGATCTTGTTCAAATGGTTGGCGATATAGGCGAGATTGGAATCGCGCGTCCGCCCCGACAGGATCTCGTCGCCGATCAGCAGCACGCAGGCGGTTACGGTTTTCGGCATCGGCGGTTCCTCAAAGTCGCGGAACCGCAGGATAGCGCCCCGCCCGCCCCGGAGACAAATCGGCGCCGGGACTAGGATCGAACGGCGCCAGCGACTATGTTAGGCTTGAAAACAAAGCAATATCGCCGCGAGATGGAATGACCTACCAGGACGCCACCGAAAGCCCCGCCACCAATAGCGGCCGCATCAAACTGCACAGCCCCGCCGATTTCGAGGGCATGCGCGCCGCCGGCCGCCTCGCTGGCGCCTGCCTCGACATGCTGACGAAGGAAGTGAAGCCCGGCGTCACGACGCTGGCGCTCGACAAGCTGGTCTTCGATTTCGCGCGCGATCACGGCGCGCTGCCGGCGACGCTGAACTACCGTGGCTACCGGCATTCCTGCTGCACCTCGATCAACCATGTCGTCTGCCACGGCATTCCCGGCGACCGCGCCTTGCGCGAGGGCGACGCGGTCAATATCGACGTGACTCTGATCGTCGACGGCTGGCACGGCGACACCAACCGCATGTATTTCGCCGGCGAAGCGCCGCGCAAGGCGCAGCGCCTCTCCGACGTCACCTACGAAGCAATGATGCGCGGCATCGCGGCGGTGAAACCCGGCGCGACGCTTGGCGACATCGGCGCGGCCATTCAGGAATTCGCCGAAGGCCAGCGCTGCTCGGTGGTGCGCGAGTTTTGCGGTCACGGCCTCGGCCGCGTCTTCCACGACATGCCGAACGTGCTGCACTACGGCAAGCGCGGACAAGGCGCGGTGCTGCGCCCCGGCATGTTCTTCACCGTCGAACCGATGATCAACGCCGGAAAACCGGGCGTCAAAATTCTCGCCGACGGCTGGACCGCGGTGACGCGCGACCGCTCGCTCTCGGCGCAGTTCGAACATTCGATCGGCGTCACCGAAACCGGCGTCGAGATTTTCACCAAATCGCCGGCGGGCCTCGACTGCCCGCCCTACGCCTGAGCGGACGCGCGCGCATGGGGGCCGGCGCCGACGCGAAGCCCCATTATGCCGGGCACCGCGAACGCCTGCGCGCCCGCTTCCTGAAAGCGCC